>JAJRSR010000133.1 GCA_024278695.1 Planctomycetota bacterium
ATTCTCTAACGAATACCCCTAACGCGAACGCACAAACTTCATGGAACTTTAGAAAAAAACTGAGTAATCCTGTCGCTTAACTCGCATCCATCTGAAGGCACGCCGATTTACAAATAGCCGAATGCCGAATGAGACGCGGCAGCCTGGCGAGCATCTCAACCCAGGCTTGTCGCTCCAACGATTTACGTCAGTTGGGCTAGACGAGCTCTTTGGGAGGCGCAGGCAGATGGAAATTATTCATTGGTTCATCGATTTCTTCGAGGGATGGATTCCACTGATCGAGCTGGGATCGGAAGGTTAGGGGTAGTCGCCGATGCTCAATTTTCCACTCACACGAATGGAAACGCAGGCGGTCCGATGGGCTGGTCGCCTGGTCCCGATGCTCGCGGTGGCTGTCATCACATTCTTGTCAGTGATGTCGGTTGCTGCGGCGCAAGGGTAAGCGTTCCATCCGAAGACAACTGAAGCGTTTCGATCTCGCGACGAGCGCGATCCGCGATGCGGTGCCGGTTGCGGGCGAACTCCACCAGGAGTGCCCCGGCCATCGGCCACGCGGCCGACATCCCCGCCATCGCAGCATGAACGCTCCAATACGTATCCAGCGACGCCATAGCCGCAAGGCACACGCCGCCCGTCAGCATCAACCCGACAGCGACAAGGCTGCGGTTGGACGTGCGGTCGAAAACGTGCAGCTTCGCCAAGCGGATAGACGCCAGTGTGGCCAGCGCCGCGATGCCGAGCATCGACAGAAACGAACTCGGCGGGGGCGGCATGGCCCAAACCTTTTGGCGACGCCCCAACAACCCGGCGACCGCGTCCGCAATGAGATAACAACCCGGCACGGCGCGCTCGATGGTCCGGCCGTACTTGACGTCGTGACGGTCTGCGATGAAACCAAACCGCCGCGTCCGCAGATCCCCGACAATCACCACCTTGTCGCGAAAGCGCTCGGCCAATTGCTCATCGGACGCCGACAACACATCCTCGTACACGGTGGTACGCTGGGACCATTGCTCGGGTGCATCGAGCAGGAATGAACTCACCGCCAGCGTATCACCCACACGTACCATCGCGCTGTTGATCTTGCTCTCGATCCCCTTCGTAGTTTCTAACTCGTTGCGGACGCGTGCGTAGGCACCGGGGCGCAGTCGATGCAGCATGTAGAGCTTGTCGTCACGCGTGGGCAGGTCCAACTCGAGGCGTGCCTCGGGCATGATGACGGAGGCCACGGCGGCTAGCGGCAGGCTCGGAATGACCACGCCATCCTTACGCTTTACGGCCATGATAAACTCACCGGGACGTTCCACCATATTACGCGCGACGATGGCACCATGACGCAGACGCGGCCCCAGACCATCCAGGAGCGCCGGCGCGAGCTGGGGTGAGCCGTCTGCCTGGTAACGTGATGCGGCCAACGTCACGGGCACGCCCGCTTCTTCCAAGGCCAGCACACTGGCAACGAGACCTTCATCATGCGGTTGGGCGCTCTTGAAGAAAAAGTCCCAGACCACAGCCTTGGGTTTGGCGTGGACCAGTCGCTGCATCAGGTGGCTGTGAACGGGTCGCCACGTCGGCGCGGCGAGCGACACGTCCGCGAGGCCGAGCGTTTGGGCCTGCAATACAAGTTCTTTCGGCGTTTCATCACCAATCCCGATGACACAAACACGCTCACGCGTCTGGGATATCGGCCCGAATACCGTGTCCCTGCCCGGCTGCTGGTACCATTGCCCGTCAACCTGCCAACCGATCGGCGCTACAAACATCGCCGCCCAGATGATGATGCCAACCGCAGCAACGAAGGACGCCGAAAACGCGAAACGCGATCGGGTGGCCGCCCCGATGGCCAGACGTTTGGCACGGTAGAGCGGACCGAGCGGTCGAGTCACAACCGGCTGCCCTTCACAGTAACGCGCCACATCGTCCGCAAGGATCGACGCACTGGACACGCGCTGCCGAGGCTCCCACACGAGACACCGTTCCAACAAGACGCTGAGATCACCGCCGCGCGGAAGATGATCCAGCTTGGGCAAGTGCGGCAGCTCTTTTCGGATTCGATTCAGCAGCGCCTCATGCACCGGTTGATCGGGCGCACCGATCAGCGGGTAAGGGTAGCCGCCGTCCGTGACGATCTCATAAAGGATGATGCCCAGCGCCCACAGATCACTGCGTTCGTCGATCGCACCGGCCACCCCGCCCCACGCCTGCTCGGGTGACATGTAGCGAAGTGTGCCGATGACGTCTCCGGCGTGGGTGATCGTCTCATGCAGCCAACTGCTCCAGTCGCTCGGTTCGACGAGACAGATCCCGAAGTCAAGCACGTGCGGTTGGCCGCTCGCGTCTACGATAATGTTGCGCGGCTTCAGATCGCGATGCACGACGCCAACCGCATGGGCATCGGCGACCGCGCGGCATATTTTCTGGAACACGCGGAGCTTGTCCGTCAAGTGCTGCGCAACCGGTGCGTCCTGGGAAAAATACTCGTCAAGGTGAACGCCCTCGACAAAATCCATGATGAGGTAATGCGAATCACCAGACGTCCCCGCGTCCAAACACTTCACGACCCCGGACGAGTCAATGCGGCGCAACACCGCGATCTCACGTTCGAACCGGCTGGACTCCATCTCTCCGGGGTAGCTGAGAATCTTCAACGCCACGATCTTGGGCGTGCCGTTGAGCGACCAGGCTTTGTACACAATACCGAAGCGACCGCGACCCAATTCCTTGACGATGCGGCAGCCGGGAATCTCTGGAACCGGCGACCGCCGACCGAGCGCCACAAACTTATCGAGGCACTTTCGGCACTCGGACAAATGCCGATCCACGGCTCGGGTCTGATCGCCGTCGAGTTCGTTTTGCGTGTAGCGCGCCAGCGCTTGATCGACGGGGCACGACATTGGGTTGTCCATCTGGTCAGGCTTCACCGTTCACCCGTTTGTTCGTAGAGCAGCGCTATCGTCCGGGGTCTCCGTAAACGAAACCCACCGCAGGCACACCGCGCTCATTATCCATTATACCTGATCGGGCGTTGCGGCTCGCGGCGCTCACGCCTTCGTGTCGATGGTACCGGAAGCGGCGTTTTCGGCGTGTTAGACCGTGGTGTCGTCTACGATGACCGCACTGGGCACGAAGCGTGACGTCGATTAGCATGGCACCATCGTTGGCTCGGGGAATCCCCAGTTCTGTTTCGGAGGCGGGTAGTGCTTACGCTTACGTTTCTCGGCGTTGGTTCGGCGTTTGCCAAACGCAACATGCATTCCAACGCGCTGTTGGAGGCTTGGTCCGGCGATCCGGCCACCCAAGTCGCACCCGACGACAACCTGCTGATTGACTTCGGAGGGACTGGGCCACTCGCGATGCACCGGCTCAAGGATTGCGACGGCTTCGGTTATCTCAACGTCAATGGCACGATCAACTACCCCGCAATCCAAAACATTTTGACCACGCACCTTCATGCGGACCACATCGGCGGGCTGGAGGAATTGGCCACCGTGAACCGGCACAACTTCGGTCTGCATGAGTCACCGGAGAAACGCCTCCCCCGGATCATCAGCTCTGCTGAGGTGTTGGACCACCTCTGGTCGCGTTCGCTTCGCGGTGGTCTGGGCGTGTCGCGGGGCAGCGCCGCTAGTC
The DNA here is from genome assembly GCA_024278695.1 of Planctomycetota bacterium. GTDB lineage: Bacteria > Planctomycetota > Phycisphaerae > UBA1845 > UBA1845 > JAJRSP01. The sequence continues at coordinate 3,631 of JAJRSR010000133.1, forward strand.
TCAACGACTTCTTCCGCGCCACGCCTGTCGCAGAGCCTTTTGACGGCACCACGGCGCATGTCACGCTGTTGGACCGCTACGATATCCACATGGTTCGCACGGATCATATCCGAATTCGTGATCGGTACGACTGGCCTACGTTCGGCTTGCGGTTGGTGGATCGGGTTTCCGGGGCGTCGGTGTATTACTCGGGGGATACGCGGTTCGACCCGGATCGAACACTTCCGATGATGCACGAGGCGCGCCTGGTGTTTCACGACGCACAGCTTTCCGACGAAGCAGACCCCGTCCATGCACTCTTGTCGGAGCTACGCACGTTACCCGTTGAGATCAAACAAAAGATGCGGCTCTATCACTACGCCGATTTCTGGGACTGCGGAGATTATGGCTTCGTGGATGAGGAGTTTGCCGGGTTCGCGATGCCCGCATTACGGTACACGCTCTTTGGAAACACGTAGCGGCTTGCTCCCTTGTCAGAACATGCGGGGCACCGACGACTCACTAGCGGATCATGCTGGGTGCCACGGTGGACGCAGCGGTCGGGGTGCCAGCGGTCGGGGTGCCAGGGGCTGGGGTATCAGGGGCATCAACCGACGGGTTGGATGACGAAACACCTTCGAGCGCTTCCAACCCGCGAGCGGCCCAGGCACTATCGTCGCTAAGCTCCGAGGCGATGCGGAAGTGGTCCCGTGCCTCGTCCGTCGCCCCTTGAGAGCGAAGCACCTCGGCCAGCAGGCAATGAGCGGTGGCGTCATCGCGATACCGCTCGATATGCAGCTTCAAACACCGTTTGGCGGCGTTGTAGTCGCGGTGACGCCATAACGCCGTCGCATGCAACAGGGCTAAGCCCGGGTCGTTGGGGGACATGCGAACCGCTGTCGTGGTGGCGGCAACGGCGACGGCAATATCATTCGTGGAGAGCGCCGCCTCGGCCAAGATGATGTAACCGTAAGCGGTTTTGGATTCGTTGAGAGATTCCGGCATCAGCCACGACATCGCCCGCATCGGACGGCCCGCGCGGAGATTCGCCGTTGCCAACGCGTGGCGGGCAACTTCGTCATCGGACCCGTCGGGCGCTTCATCCATGACGGTCGTAAGCGTTTCTATGGCTTCCTCGTAGCGACCGGCCGTGACAAGCAACAAGCCAAGTTCACGGGAGGCCATGCGGCTTTCACCCAGCGCATCCAGCGCCAAACGGTACCGCCTGATCGCGCCATCCGTCTCACCCATGAGTGATGCGATGTGAGCGGAAAGCAGCAGCACGCTGCCGTTGTCGTCATAGCTACCGATCAACGAATCCAAACGCTGCATCGCCAGATCCGGTCGATCCATGGCAACCACCGACTCCGCGTAGGCGATGACATAGTCCACATTATCGGGGCTCGTCTCGCAGGCGTCAGCGTAATACGCGGCCGCTACCGGCAGATCCCCTTGGGTTTCATTCACGACACCCTGCATGTACGTCAAATCAGGAGTATCCAACCCGGCGCGTCGGGCGGTTTCGATGGCGCGCTGGGCCGACGTGGGCTTACCAAGTTCCAGGTGGCTCTTTGCCAGCAGGACATAGGCCGCTGTCAGCGAAGGGTCAAACGCCAACGCCTCGGAAGCCGCGCGTTCTGATTCGCCAAACAGCTTCGCCTCATAGTGCTGCCTCGCGAGTTGCACCTTGAAGTCAGCGCGGATTCGGTTCCACCGACCCTCGGCACGCGACTTGTTCTCCTTGGGCGTCATGCTCTTGCAACCGGAAGTTCCGGTCAAAGCGGCGATGGCCAAGCATAGGGCGGCAGCTTGATGGTAGCACATGGTTCGCATCCTTACGGTCGGGTCAATCGTACGCGGGACTTGTCAAATCCGATTCGTCGGCGTCGGACGCTTCGGGACGTGAACGATCTTCGTCCCAGACATCAGGCCGCCGAAAGTTCGGTCGGGGGTAGCCGCGCTCGCGCGCAATCAGCTCAAAGATGAAAAGCCGACTCCCAGCACCATCATGATCCCAATCGGGCTGCCCGGTGAGCCGTTGTCGAAGCTGGATGGCCGGCATGAAATGGGCATTGTTGTGCAGCGCGAGCTTGGTGTACCAGAGCGCTTGTTCGACATTGCCCGTTTCCGCAGCGTCCAGCGCTTTTCGATAGTTCGTTTGCGCCAGGCGTTCGCGACCGTGCCACATCAAGCCTTGTCGGATACCCACGCGAGCCCGTTCCACATACTCCCACTGCTTCTTTGAGGCAGCGGCGTAGGCATCGTGATCTTTGACGATGGTAATCGTGAGCAGGATGATGACCTCCTCACGCGACGTCTTGTCGGATTGGTTGCGAAACAGGGGACCAATGCCGGGCACTGTCCCGAACCACGGCACTTGACCACGCTTGCTGGTCGTAACTTCTCTAAAGAGCCCGCCGATGAGAATCGTCTCACCATCGCGAACGATCACGTTGGTAGTAACTTCGGTCGTTTGCTCCGAGGGTAGGCCTTGGGCGCTAACGAACCCGACGCTGTCTTCCGGATGGAGCTCCACCCTGATGTACCCGTCATCCCCGACAAACGGACGAAAGATCAACTGCGTGCCTGTCTCCAGAAACTTGACCGTCTGAACCGCCTGCGTCTCTGTAACCGTCGTGGTCAGGAAGCCGTCACGGCGACCGACGATGACCTGGCCCTTTTGCCGGTTTAGCGCCAGCACTTTCGGGTTGGCGACGACAGCGGTATCGGTAACTTGTTCAAGGGCGCGCACGAACACGGCCACCTGATCTTTAATCACGCCAAACGTGAGTCCGCCGTTCGGCACCGCACCAGCAAAGTCAGTCTGAGCAATGCTGTTGAACTTTTCAAAGCGATTCTCGGGGAGCTCGCCGAGGGTCAGGTCCGTCAACCCCTGAGATGCCGCACCGAGCAACTGCAAGTCCACACCACCGACCATCGTGAAGTCGATGCCGAGTGCGTTTTCGTCGTCGAGCTGCGCCCGAAGAATGGTGGCTTCGATCAATACTTGTGCAGGACGAATATCAATCTGCACCAGAATATCCGCAATCTTCTTAAGCACGGGTGGTGGTGCCGTCACGACGAGAAAATCCTGCGCAGCGCTGCTCATACCGCCGCCAGATTCGGCTTCACTGGCCAGCCCAACCGCTGAAAGAGGTGATGAGGCAATCGTACTGCCCTCTCCGATCAGCGGCTCCACATAGGTTTTGGCGTCTGGCGCGGTGATGTAGTTCAGACGAAAGACGCGCGTTTCCAGCTTCGTCGAAGCGTTGATCCGTGCTAGCTCTGCTTCAGTGTGGACGAAAATGAAATTGCCGACACGCCGAAAACCCGCACCGTTGGGCATGAGGATAGCCGAGAGCGCATCTTCGAAGGTCACGTCGTACAGGTTGGCTGTCACCGTCCCAGACACTTCCGGCGAGGCAACGATGTTTCGTTTGCCACGAATCGAAAGCAGCCGCAGCACGTCGGCCAGCGGCAAATCCGCCACATGTAATTGCACGGAGCCGGACGCACCGACGGTCACATGGTCCCCGTTGGAAAAAGAGGATTCTGCTTCGACCGCCCCATCGTCCTGCGCAATCGTTGAACCCGTCCACGCACCCATCACGACGGCCACCCCGAGGACGATGCACGACAAGCGTACCGACCACCGGGCCCGCCACGAAACCGCAGCGAGCGGTGAATCAATCGTTTTGTTTGCTTTAACACCCATAATTGTGTTCTTTGTATCGCACCGTTGTAGCTCGACGAGACGATCCCTTACTGACCGCGCTTGCGCGGCGATTGACCAGAAACACCAAGGGTATCCAGACCTTCCACACGCACTTTGAGTTCTCCGGACTCCAGAATCTTCTTGATGTCAGTCAGAAGCTGGTTCGTGCGTTTGGCCTCCCTGACCAAGTCACGCCGCTGGGCACTGGGATTCACAACCTGAGCCTTGGCCACGGAAAGAACCGGCTCATTCGGAGCCCACGCCCTGATACATGTGACCACAAGGAACACGCCAATCAATACCTTCCACAGACGCGTCAACCGCAGCACCGGGCGAGCGGACTCGAAAGCCATAGTGTTATCTCCCTTATATCCTGTCGTGCGGGGGGAATGGGATCCGCCGGCACCGTTATGAGACCTGGTCGGGACACGCTTCGACGAACAAGAAGAACGTCTACGGCGACAGAGTCCGACCATTCTGCAACGGTATTATCGGCAGGGTATCGACGTGAGATAGGTTGACCGCAGCAATTTCGCGAGCGGCGCGGTCTTGGGCCGGCGACGCGGTTTTCAGTATTGAGGTGCCGCTTTGCACGACACCATGAAGCACGGAGGCCGCCCGCCACGGGCTGTGTTTCCACATCGCGAGCAGCGCAAGCAGCGCGAGGGATATCGCGATCGCACCACTACGCGCCCGATCCACCCGAACCACGCCGGACGGATCACGGGCCATCAGCCAACCACCCATCGCGACCAGCAGCATCGCCGTGATGACAAGCAGCTCGAATTGCAGCGCCAGCACGCAGACAACTGGAACAAGGATTCCGATCGCCAGCGCCACGCAGATCAGCAGCCTGGCCGTCATCTTCGAACCCTCGGACGACCGACTCGCCACGGACGCCATCAACAACTGTCGCCCGTAGCCCGTGGTGTATCCGAGCACGACGAGCATCACACCGGCAGCCACCATCGTGAACCACAGCCCGAACAACGGCTGCTGTGCGAGCATGAGTGAGGCAACGACCACGCAAGTGCCGCAAACGAGCGTGCAGAGACCAAACCCGTAGAGCGTGCGCGTGCCCGGCGGTTTGACCCGACAACCCAACAACACGCCCACACCCAACGCCATCAGCGCGAGTGGAACGACCGCCGCATGTGATGTGGCGTCGCGGGCATGAGCCGCAACGATGAGCTGGCAGGAAATCACCGTACACACCGCCGCGCCGCCTCCGACGGCAACGATGCTGGCCCGAAGAAGCGTCGGCCAGCGATCGCTGCGCATGGGAAGCGTGTCGATACCGGCATCGCTGAACGGTCGGTTCTCACGGCATTTTGAAAAGAACCCGGCCGCGAGCACCGCGACGAGAAGCACAGGGATCGACGAAGCCACAAGCAGCGGTCCGGCAGGGACACCCAGCCTGACGCATGCCGCATAGAAACCGGCACCCACCGACGCACCCAAAAGATGCCAACCTGTGGCACGTATATCCCAGCGACCGTAATGGCAGCTCATGTGGTGAGCGCAGGACAACGCCAGGCCCAGCGCCACGAGCGGCGCAAAGCCCAGCCCAAACGCCAGCGCAACATGCAGCATGTTGAGCGGCACCGCCGACCAAACGAAATGAACGTGCAACCAATCGTAACACGCCGACGCGAGTACGATGCTCTGGGGTAGCAATGCCATCGTTACGCCGGCCAGCAGTGCGATGCCGGAAAGGACGATCCAATACAACGGGCGATCCGTGGAGCCGCGCGCGACGAGTATGTCCGACACCTTCGCCCGGCGGTTTCGGGCCACAAGCCGCTCCCACACGAAAGCACAAGACCACATGGTCAAACGCTGCGGCACGCGAACACCCACAGCCAAGGCCAGAAACGCGCCGGCAAGGATGTGTTCGCGAGCGAGCCCGCCAAAGACCGTATTCAGTTGGGCATAGAGACCGGCAATGACCATAGCTGTGGACGCACCGAACAAGCCCGACACCATCGCGATCGGCGCAACAAAAGACCATCGACAGGCTTCAGCGGTGACAGCTTTGCTTCTGGGAACCATTGGCGATTGGTTGGAGCCTGTGGTTTCCTGGCCGCCCCGGACTTCGCTATTGATTCTTCCGGCACGAGCCCACCGCCGCGCGCGCACCACCGATCGATGGGTGGGCCTGCCTCCATGTCGGCGCGTCGAGGGTAGCATTTTGGCGGGCCTCCTGCCCGGTTCGTGTCGCGAAGATCACCCGTGATTGTAGCCGCAAGTGTTTGAAATCCAAGCGAAACTACCGAGAGGATTCTTCATCGCGAGCTACGGTGGTATCCTGAGCGGAAAAGGCTCGCCGAACGCCCGAATCGAGCTGCACGACGAGGGCAGCCGTTGGGTCTATATCGATCGTTGTGCCGGAGTAAACCCTGCCGCCGGACCGCAGGCGAATGGGCTGCCCCATCGGCTCACAATGAGCCAGCCAGGCCAACCGAAGCGCATCACCGCCAACTCGCGCCACCTCATCCAGGCGTCGACCAAACTCGGCCAGCAGGGCGATGGCGAGGTCGGTACGATCCACCGGAAACGCGCTCTCCAGTTCGAGGGAGGTGGCCGAGGCTGCCAGCGCGGGGTCAAAGTGACCACGTTGCTGCAAGCAGTTGATCCCAACGCCGCACACGCTGGCCACATGCCCACCCGCAAAACGCTTGGACTCAATGAGCACGCCCGCGAGCTTGCGACCACCGATCACAAGATCGTTAGGCCACTTGATTTGCGGGTTGAGCTCGGTACATGACGCCACCGCGTCTCGGGCGGCCACCGCCGAAAGCAACATCAGCGATTCACCACAGGAACGCTCGGCGGACTCGACAATAATGATCGAACACAGCAGGCTAGCGCCGCGTGGGGATTTCCAGTCGCGCCCCAGACGACCACGGCCCGCCGTCTGGTGCTCGGCCAAGATGACCAGCCCGTCCCATTCCGAGGTGTCGGTCGCACCGCTTAATAAGTGCCATGCTGTGTCATTAGTGCTGGCGGCTTCTTCAAGATATTCAAGGCGAGATCCAACGCGAAGCCGCTGCGCCGCGCGGCGGATCCGGTCGATGTCAAGTTCGTGTGACATGCGGGCTATGGCTGGTTGGCCGCCTCCGTCTGCGAGACCATGCTACGGTCCCAGCTCCAGTCGATCGGTCTCACGGGCTGGTCCTTGCGGGCAAGCACAAACAGAATCGGCTCCCCGGAAATGTCATGAAAATCCCAGCCAATCGGTTCACCGTAAAACTCGTACAAAAAGGCTTTCCACTCCGGAAAAAGCTGCTGATCAAACAACACCACGATAAGGCGTGGCGGGCTGACGCGCAACTCATCGATCAATATCTCCCGCCGCCGCTCGGCCCCAGCCATGCCCTCGCTGATCCCCGTAATCATCGTATACCGTGACGCACAACGCCTTTCGGAATAATAATAGAACGAGGCATCGTTACTGTAAGAAAAAATGGTATCGCCCGGCTCGGTGACGCTCTTGATTTTTCGCCCCATCGCTCTGCCCAAGAAATCACGAGTCTTATAACGTTTGAACGTGATTCCAAGCGGCGGCTGGCTCAGGTAGTCGCAGTATTCCGTCCACAACGTAGCGCCGCCGATGGCGGCAAACGCCAACACCAAGGCGCGGACACGCCGCCGGTGCGATTCAACCTCGACCCCGCGACAAAACAGATTCACAACTTGCCCCACGGTAATCGCAATGGCCAGCACCAACGGCGGGAGCATGAGGTAGTAATAGTGAGGCCAAAATCTTCCAGGCAGGGACACCGCAACAAAACTCGCGACGACCAGCACAATGACGGAGACCGCATTGGCACAAGCGGTTGAAACTGTTGCGCTGCGACTGGGATCATCGGATGGTCCAGACAACGTACGCGGCCGGATCCCGACGCATGCTCGCAAGAAAAGCCAAAGGGTGCTCATGGCACCAACGATCCAAAATGGCAAAGCACTATCAAAGATGAACGGGCGCATCTGCGGCGCGAAGAACGCGACGAAACGCGTTAGCAGCCCGTATTCCGTCCCGCTATACCCGAGGTTGAACAGGAACACCGCGTCGACGAACGCTTCAAAGCGACCGGTACCAGCAAAGTAAACGAACGACCCCACCCACAACATGAGCGGACCCACCGCCAAGAGCGCCACATTGCTGAGGCGCTCACGCGTGTTTTTCGGGCGTAAAGATAACAACACAACCCACACCACAAGCGCAAGCCAATGTACGGCCACCACCGTCTTGATAGCCGACGCGACACCCAGCGACGTACCCGCGCCGAGCAGCGCGAGACGACGCCCCGTACCCAGGTAGCAAATCGCCAAATACCAGGCTACGAGGATCAGCGTGTTCATGTAGATTTCGCGGTTGCACCCTTCGCCGGCGGTGCCGGGGTCTGCCGAGACAATCGCAAAGAGCATCGCACCGAAGACGGCCACCCCAGACCCGGCCGCCCGGCGGAGGATGACGAAAATTAGCCACAGCGACGCGAGGGAAAAACCCACGACCATCCAGCGAAATACCTCCGGGGCATCGCCGAAGAATTGGATCACCCAAGCAAAAAGCACGAACACGCCGTAAGGTTGATGGTCCCAGACGTCCACATACAGGCGACTGCCCTCCAGCAGCCGGGCACCGATATAGGCGTAGTTGGCTTCGTCCGTCTCTAACGGGAGATCAAAACCGTGCAGCCGAAACGCCACCAGTGTCACGGCGGCCACGAACAGACCAAAAAAAGCGAGCCGGTCGCCCGGTCGCGGGTTGGTGCGCGTTAGGCTGTCAGGTTCGGGCGTCATGAGCCGGTCAATCGTAGCGTCGATCGACCCAATGCTCCAGAATGGCGTTGGCGCGATGCGGCTGCACACCTCGGGCGATGCCGCTACAATCCGCCGCATGTTGACGTACTCCCTCCAGTCCGGGTCGAACGGAAACTCGATTTATGTCGAGGCGGGTGATGTTCGCCTGCTGATCGACGCGGGTATCAGCGGGTCATGTGCCGAACGGCGGTTGGCCGTCCACGGTCGCAACATTCGCGATGTCGACGCCGTGATTATTTCGCATGACCACAACGACCACATCCGCAATGCTGGGATTTTTCAGCGGAAGTTCGGCCTGCCCCTCTACATGACACCGTATACGCAGGAAGCCACTTGGTGCAAGCTGGGACACCTTACCGATGTCCGGCATTTTGCGTCCGGGGACACCATCTCGTTCGGATCGGTTTCAGTTCACACAACGCGTACCGCGCACGATGCGGCCGATGGTGTGGCGCTCGTGATTGAGCACGATGGGAAACGGCTCGGCGTGTTCACTGATCTGGGGCATGCCTACGACGGACTTACAGCGCTGCTCGAATCCGTGGACGCCGCGTACCTCGAATGCAACTACGACGACGATATGCTGGACTCGAGCGACTACCCCGCAAACCTCAAGGCGCGCATCCGCGGTGACGGCGGGCATCTTTCCAACGACGACGCACACCACTTGCTACGCACGTGTGGTTCGCGCCGACCCGAATGGATTGCCGTAGCCCACATCAGCCAAAGCAACAACCACCCGGATCTCGCGATGGACGCCGTGCGAACCGCCGTCAGCGCAGACTACCCGGTCCACCACGCGTCGCGATACGAAACGTCCAAAATCCTCTGTGTACCGTAGAACCGGGATACCGAAAATACTTTTTTTCCGTAGGGTTTTCCCCAGAAATGCCACGGTGCGGCACGCGCTACACTTGGAACGGATCATCGTCTTCACCCAGATCATCAGGCTCATCGTACTTCCAGCGGTCCGCATCTTCCGACTCGTCGATCTCTTTTTCGAGATGCTTGAAGAGCTTCGACTGAAGTGGCGCAAAGCGACGATGCATATCCAATGTCGCCTGGTGGGCGTTTGCGATCACCTCCAATTGCCGGAACTCCCATTTCGCCAGGCATTCCGGCTCCTTAATGGTCGAATAGGGGTCACAGGTTAAATGGGGTGAACCGTCGGGCAATCGACGGAAAAATTCACAGTCCTCGCAGCGTAGCATGGTGTAAGTTCTCCTTCTTTATACTGGGGCATTGGTTTAGCGTTTGTCGAAGTATAGGGTAGGTGTTCTTGAGGCGGCTGCCTACCGGATGCCGCAATAGGCGTAACACGCGACCGCCGGATGCGCAAAAATTTACACAAGATTTAGCTTGCGGAATGGTTAAGAACTTGAGATAGTAACGCCTAGTACAACTGAGTCCTCTTACCGACCCGTCCCCCCCATGGGTCGGTTCCCCCAAGGCCCGGTCCACCCCACCGGGCCTCTTTTTTTGCGCCGCTTTTTTTACGCGCTGATACGCACATTCGCTAACAATCAAACGCGACGAGACGAGCAGGCTTCGTACTTCTTGCGCGTGAACAGCGCGGCACCGCGGCACAGGTCATTAAGAAACGAGTTGGGCTTGAGCGTCTTATCTCGTAGCGTGTGTCGACCGGCAACTGCGGCACCGCACTGGCCGAAGCCACGCGGCTCGGGGGCATTCACCATATACGCTTCGGGAACCGCTAAGAGAGAACTGACGGCGCTGGTTACTTACCCGTCGACGGAGGCATTCCAAGCCGCGTGAGAATATCAACCAGGATGGCGCGCTCGTTCGATTTGCTTCGTCCGACGGTTTGCCAGACGACGTTTTGGCTGTGGCCCGTGGCCGCCTCTCGTTCGATGGGCGTTCGTGCGGGTCGGTCGTCCGAGCGTTG
>JAJRSR010000134.1 GCA_024278695.1 Planctomycetota bacterium
CATCAAGGACGAAGACCCGTCCTATTGGCTGGGTCTGTTCGATATGAGCGACTGGCGCGTCAAGGCGTTTCTGATTCTCGCGGCGAGCCTGTTTGTGCTCTGGGTCTTCAAGAGGCTTCGCAAGGCCATCCGGCGGATGCGGCCGCCAAAGCTCCACCCGAAGCTCCAGAAGTATGGTGCCAACTACGGCGAGCCCAACCCGGCCATGCTCGCCAAGCGCCGCGCCGAAGCGGACAAGGTGCTGGCTACCTCCAGCACATCACACATTGCCGGGTATGAGATCACTGAACAAATCGAGACGGTCTTCGTGGATGGGTTTCGTAGACCGGAAGAAGCACTCGAAGGGCTCAAGGCGGCCGCCGCCATGAAAGGCGCGAACGCCGTGACCAACGTGCGGCACGAGCGAAATGCCGCCGACAAACTCAGTGCAACCGGTGACGCCGTGATCGCTCGCAAGATCGTGGCCGAAGCACCGCCCGCGATGATACCGGAGGCAAGGCCCAACGCGAACCAAGACTCGGCATCCGAAGCGATGCCGGAACCGCCGGCCCCAACCGATCCACCTGCGTCGTGACCGATCAACCAGCCAATCCGCCCGCGCCTGAACCTGGCGCAAGCGACAAACCGCTGCCACGCGCGTTCGTCTCCGCCAGTGGACTCGTGTTCCAGACGGTCGGCGCGGTGTTCCTACTCGGCTCCTGCGGGTTCTGGTCGCTGAGCGGTAGAATCGCACCGGAAGCGACAGCCGACGTCGAAACATGGACCGGTCTGCTCACGCGCGAGCACGCCGGGGTCGCAGCTTTGGCCGCCGGATTGTTGACCACGTTTCTCGGCGGGATCGCACTGGCGACGGTGGGCATGGGGCTCACCGGTCAGACGCGGCGCAGCGGGGTGATAGCCGTTGTCGTCACACTCCCGATGACCGCAGCCTACGCCACGATCACCGGCATCTTCGCGATGAACGATGGTGCGTCCCTTTCCGCGATCGTATCCGGCGTGTTCGCGATGGTCAGTGCTGTGCTTTTCGCGTTGGCCGCGCACAGTGCGTCATTGCTGAAGCGGTTTCCACCACCGACGGATCAAAACAAGGCCACGAAAGCCTTTCTCGACGAGCACGAGCGGCAACGGGCCGAACGCATGCGCCGGGAATCCCTGTAGATCCCCCCCCGAAACCCAACCGGGTGCCAAACAGAAAACGACGTGGAGCAGCCAGCATGGACAAGCACGCCTGGGAGCAATCGCGTATAATAAAGCAGCGTGTGATCTAATCCGCGACGTTGCAGCGAAGGAGTTTGAGTTGATTCAACCGAAAACCATCCGACTCACGGTCGTCCTGCTAGCAACCCTTCCGGCAGGGGCGACCGCACAACATGTTCCGCTGGACCTGGCCACGCGAACCGCCGCTCACGAATCCGTGCTAGGCGCTCTAAAATACCTCGAAGCGTCGCAGCATGTGTCGGGTGGGTGGGAGGCTTTCGGGCAGCCCCATCTCGGTGTCACCGCGTTGGTCGCCAAGTGCTTTGTGCAAGACTCACAATACGGCCCCAAGCACCCAACAACGAAGCGCGCCCTTGCTTTCCTGCTCAAGCGCGTTCAACCCGACGGCGGCATTTACGTTCCCGACGAAGGCCTGCGCAACTATTACACCAGTGTCGCGCTGATGGCACTCGCATCCACGAATGACCCGACGCACGCCAAGACCATCAAGAAAGCTCAGAACTTCCTGAAAAAACTCCAATGGGACAGCGGCGAGGGTTATGAACGTGATAGCCCGTGGTACGGCGGGCAGGGCTACGGCCGGCACAAACGCCCGGACCTATCCAACACGCAGATGATGCTGGAGGCGCTGCACCAGAGCGGCCTGCCACCGGAAGACCCGGCCTACCAAAAAGCGATGGTGTTCATCACCCGCTGCCAGATGCTCGACAAGACGAATGACCAACCCCTCGCGAAGGGCGCGACCGGCGGCGGGTTCATCTACACGCCGGTCAACGACGGGGAATCCAAAGCCGGCACCGAGATCACCGGAGACAAACCCCGGCTGCGCAGCTACGGCTCGATGACCTATGCCGGCTTCAAGAGCATGCTCTATGCGAACCTCGCGGCCGACGACCCGCGCGTCACAGCCGCCATCGACTGGATCCAACGCCACTACACGCTCGACCACAACCCCAACATGCCCGGTGAGCACGCCAAACAGGGGCTCTACTATTATTACCACCTCTTCGCCAGGGCCATGCAGGCGTGGGGGCAGGAGGTCATCCGCGACGGCACCACCAACGCACCGCACTATTGGCGGGCCGAGCTTTGTGAAAAACTCCGTACGCTCCAAAAAAACGACGGAAGCTGGGTCAATGAAACGGACCGGTGGTACGAGGGCAATCCGCACCTCGTCACGGCCTACGCCGTGCTCGCGATCCAGACAGCGATCACCCCACCGGCACAGAATTAGCCCGGACACGATCGGACTTGGGCATAGGCCCGCCTCCGGGTACACTAGCCGCCATGCCAGAGCAGAACGCACCAGAACACGAGCCCAACGAGCCGGAACAGGTTTCGGAATCGAGCGCTGAACTGACCCCGGAATCAGAGCCGGAGGCTATCGCGGAGACGCCGACCAAGCCGGAATCCACGGACCCTGTAGATTCGACAAGCACCAGCGCGGAGGTCTCTGTACCTGAGCCAGCTCCAGACAAAGCGTCCGATCCCCCCGCACCAGCAGCCTCTGTTGTGCCTGCCTCTGGGACACCGGCTAAACCCGCCACCACACCACACAAGCCGAGACGGGCTTCATCTGCGGACGACAGCACGGACGTCGGCGTGATTTCCGACGAACCGGTCGGTGCGCCGACACCACCGGTCCCCCCGCGCCGCGCCGGTGATTGGCAGGCCGAAATGTCGGCCCGCAGGCTGGCGATCGAACTACGAAACATCGAGAACACAATCCGGGAGCTGTTGCAGGATCGCGACACCCGCCGACGGCGAAAGCTGGCCGGCACCTATCGATGGCGCGAGCTCGAAGAGGACCTCATCGAGTGGCGTACCAACCGCCGCATCGACCCGGACACCGTCAGCGAAATCCAACGGCTGATCTATCGGCGGCACTTTCTCTTCACTCAGCTACGGTTTGCCGCAGCCACACGCCCCACCTGGAACTCCTGAAACCGAAGCATTCACGACCTCTGGTACGCGCAAGAGGTGTAAAGACCGATAACGACGCACCTGGATTAGACGTAATTCGGTTGAATGGTGCCTATTTCGGTCATATCATGGAGTGCGATCGGCTTGGGGGATTTCTTAGATCAGCAACACGGCTACGGACCGCCTGTTGGGGTCTGCATGCTGTTGGGGAGTTGGGGATGGCAAACGGGAATGAAGAACGTCGGGCATTGCGCTATTTCCTTGGCATGGTTTGCGCGCTCTGCGTCGCCTTAATAACACCGCAAGCCAGGGCTCAGAACGCCGTGCCGGCCGCGAATGGTGCTGGGGGGCATGTGTCGAACCACATCGTGGTCCAGGCTACGCCGCGTTTTTGCCAAGCGGTAGCCCAAGCAATGCCGAACCACGCCCAAGGGTTTTCGGCCGCAGCGCATGACGTGATGTCGGCCGGGCTCGACGCGACGTGCCAGCAATGGGGTGTGACCAACGTCCGCCCCGCGTTTCGTTATGGCTTTGCTCATCCGGATTTGGCGGCCAAACACGGCTTGGACCAGTTCTTCGTTTTTGAGACGGCACCCGGAACGGATACCGTCGCGATGGCGGCCGACTTCGCCACGCACACAACGGAAATCACCGCGGCATCGGTCAGCGGGATCGGTGGCATCAGCGCGATGATCCCGGACGACGCCGACTTCGACATCCAATGGGGCATGGACAACGACGGCACCGTGCCGAGCGGTACGCTGACCTGTGTGGCCGACGCCGACGTGGACGCGCCGGAAGCGTGGGACATCTCCACGGGCAACGCGGTTGATCCGATCGTGATCGCGATCATCGACAGCGGCGTGGAGCCGCACGTTGAGTTTGCGGGCCGTATGGTGCCGGGTATCGCCACCGGCGATGTCGATGAGACCGACACCGGCGACGACTGCGTCATCTTTCACGGCACGCACGTAGCCGGAATTGCCGCCGCCCGTGGCAACAACGGGATCGGCGTGGCCGGCATGTGTTGGAACTGCCAGATCATGCCGATTGACGTACTGTATGACGGCACTAACGGCAACGGTTGCAACGGCAACACTATGGACCTCGTCAACGGCATCATCTGGGCAGCCGACAACGGTGCCGATGTCATCAACATGAGCCTACAGTACTACAACCTACCGCCGCTCGACAACGTCCTGCTGCAAAACGCCATTCGCTACGCCCATGATCTGGACATCGTGATTATCGCAGCGACCGGTAACGATAATATCGGAGGTGTGGGCGTAGTCTCCTACCCTGCGGTGTTCCCAGAGACCATCGCGGTCGGTGGTACCACCTGCCAAGATCGCCACGCGCGGCTCGGAGTCTCCGGCACGAATTGGACCAGCAATTGGGGACCCGAGATCGACGTCGCCGCACCGGGCGACCGCGTCTGGTCTTGCAGTCAAAACAATGGCTACCGGTTCATCAGCGGCACGTCCATGGCCACGCCGCATGTTACAGGTCTTGCGGCCCTGATTCGATCGGTAGAGCCAAACATCCCGAACACGGCCGTGGCGCGCTTGCTCCAGGAGACAACCGACGACGTCGAATCACCGGGTTGGGATGAGTTCACCGGTTACGGTCGCGTCAATGCCCACGCAGCGTTACTCGCAGCACCGAACTATCCGCGCGTGATGGCTAGCGATCCGCCCAGCGGCGCGATCGACGCGCGACGTCCGCACGACCCGAACGACACCGCGATTATTTACGGCTGGGACTCCGTCGAGATGACCTTCCCCGGCAACGCGGCCGGCGTGCTCGCGGAAGAATTCGTCGTGGTCCAGAGCGGCACGACGGCCGGGGTCGCCCCGGTGATTGACTCCATTGACGTGCTCGACGATCAGCGTATTCGCATCAACCTGGACAAACCAATCGAGCCCGGCACCTGGACGAGCATCATTCACAGCAGCAGCCAGACCCGGGTCGATCTCGGCTTCATGCCGGCTGACGTGGATGGCGACACCGTGTCCGCCCCCAGCGACATCCTCGCCCTGGTCGACGCGCTCAACGGCGTGGGCGATCCACTCGAGCTCTGGTCCATCGACGTGGACCGCTCCGGCATCGCCGGTCCGCCGGACATCCTCGACGTGGTGGATCTGCTCAACGGAGCCGGAATGTTCGACGCGTACCTCAACCAGCGACTGCCGGTGATCGAGGAATAACCCCTCGGGCAACGAACCCCCTGTAGCATCCATCTACTTCGTTCTCACAGACGGACCGTACCATCTAGCCGACACCGGTTTTTTGGTGTACAACCCCTGCAACTTTTGGCGAAGCCAGCGTCGGTCGCGTGCCCTTTTCGGCGGCGACGGGCGTCAAAAACCCACGGTCACACAGAGAAGCGAGGCAGGACGATGTTTACACCCTATGCACCCGAACCCTATGTAGATTTTTCTCAAGACGGACCGCGACAAGAAATGCTCGCGGCGTTGAAGTCTGTCGAAAGCCAACTCGGCAAGGCATACCCGCTGTGGATCAACGGCGAGGCGGTCACAACCGATGAATCCTTCACCTCAACCTCACCCGCAAACCCGGACCGCGTAATCGGCACGATGGCGAAGGCGAATGCAGACTTGGCCGACAAGGCCGTGCGCTCTGCGGCCGAGGTGTTCAAGACGTGGAGCCGGGTCGATCCGGACGTCCGGGCGCGTATCCTGATTAAAGGGGCCGCGATCATGCGCCGGCGCGTATACGAGCTAAGCGCATGGATGTGCTTCGAGGAAAGCAAGAGTTGGCTCGAAGCCTATGCCGACACCTGCGAAGCGATTGATTTTCTTGACTTCTACGGTCGTGAGATGATGCGGCTGGGCGGCGCCAACCCCGTCACGCCGTTTGCCGGAGAAGAGAACGAGGTCCGCTACATCCCACTCGGCGTGGGTGTGGTGATTCCACCGTGGAACTTCCCGCTGGCGATTTGTGCGGGCATGACGACGGCTGCCCTGGTGTGCGGCAACACGGTATGCCTCAAGCCGGCGAGCACGGCCCCGGTCGTCGCGGCCAAGTTCGTCGAGATCATGCACGAGGCGGGCTTGCCGAAAAACGTGCTGAACTTTGTGCCCGGTCCCGGCTCCAGCGTCGGTGATGCGATGGTGTGCCACCCGTTGACACGATTCGTGTCGTTCACCGGCTCTCGTGAGGTGGGCGTGGGGATTGTCTCCAAGGCCGCAACCGTTCAGCCAGGCCAAATATGGCTGAAACGAACGGTCTTGGAGATGGGCGGTAAGGACTGCATCGTCGTGGACGAGACGGCCGACCTGGACGCGGCCGCTGAGGGTGCCGTGGCTGCCGCGTTTGGGTTTCAGGGGCAAAAGTGCTCCGCGTGTAGCCGATTGATCGTCCACAAGAATGTCCACGCCGATCTGCTCGAGCGGGTCGTCGCGCGGGCCAAGAGCATCAACATCGGCGATACGACAGGCACCGAAAACCTGTTCATGGGTGCGGTGATCGACCAATCAGCCTACGACAAAATCAACGGGTACATCAAGATCGGCCAAGGTGAAGGCCGCGAGGTGCTCGGCGGCGCGAGTGTCCCGGGCAAGGGCTACTTCATCCCGCCGACGATCATCGACGGCATCGCCCCGGACGCACGGATCGCCCAAGAGGAAATCTTCGGCCCGGTCCTGGCGGTGATCCCCGGAAAGAACTTCGACGAGCTACTCGACATCGCCAACGGCACAGAGTACGGCTTGACCGGCGCGTTGTTCTCGCAAGACCGGATGCGGCTCGAGCGTGCCCGGCATGAGCTACACGTCGGCAACCTCTACCTGAACCGAAAATGTACGGGTGCGCTGGTCGACGTGCAGCCGTTCGGCGGGTTCAACATGTCCGGCACCGACTCCAAAGCCGGCGGACGTGAATACCTGCCGCTGTTCATGCAGGCAAAGTCGATCACGGAACGGCTGTAGCGATCGCACGGCGGGGACGATACTTACGCCCCCGCCGGTATGGGTACCGCAAGGAGGCTAAGCATGCCTGATTGGATGCAACCGTTCGTCGGCGAATTGGATTGGCCGACGAATGTGCAGATCGTGCGCGTGGTCGCGGCGGTCCTGCTCGGCGGGCTCGTCGGGTTGGAGCGTGAGGTCCGCGACAAACCGGCCGGCTTTCGCACGATCATTCTCATCTCACTCGGGGCGTGCCTGTTCACGATGATCTCGGAGCGCGTGGGTGGTGCCGATTGGGACACGACGCGCATCGCCGCGCAGATCGTCAGCGGCATCGGCTTTCTGGGTGCGGGTGCGATTTTGCGTGACCGCCGGGCCGTCTATGGCATGACGACGGCCGCGACGATCTGGAGCGTCGCCGCGATCGGGATGGCGTGCGGCTTCGGCCAACTGGGAATGGCCACGTGCGGTACGATCGCCATCCTTATCGCCTTGTTCGCGTTTGATACGATCGAGCATTGGATCGGTTCGCTACGCGACATTCAGGACTACCACATCGTCACGGCCAACAAGGACGCCCCGTTTCAGCGCATCGACGCGGTGTTCAAAAGTGCCCGCCTTCAGATTCGCAAGCGGAAGTGTTACGAGGATGAGAACCAGGTGCTCGTGTTTCGCATCGTCGCGATGGGCGGAAAATCGCGCCACGACCAGCTCCACCAACAACTATCAACCTCACCCGACTACACGCTCAAACGCGCGTGATTGAACGGGGCATCGTCGCAAACTATACTGCGGCCCGTGGGCTTGTTATGCTTCGCGAGGGTGCCGTCACGGTCACGGCGCTACGCGAGGCACTCCGTACATGCGAGATCGGCTTCGTGTTTTCTAGTGCTATCATCTTGGCGTCGCAGGTGTTGGCGCTTCAACTGAGTAACCGTGAGATCGCGATCGTTGCGGTGGTGGCCGCGGTGGTGATGTGGGCGACCGCCGCACGAAAACCGGGCCGCCGCTGCAAGCGCTGCCAGGAACTCAACCGCGACCACGCCGTGTACTGCGCCCAGTGCGGCGAAAAACTATCAAAGAACAAGTCGCGATGACGGCGCACCAACCCCGCACGGAGCCCGCGAAGATCCCGCCGAACCAGCGGCGCACGGTTCGCCGCCAACTACTCACCTGGTATGACCGGCACCAGCGCGACCTGCCCTGGCGCAGACACAGCAACAACGCCTACGCACAGTGGGTCGCAGAGGTCATGCTCCAGCAGACGCGCGTGGACACCGTCCGCGATTACTACACCCGCTTTATGAAACGCTTCCCCACGATCCGCGCATTGGCCGACGCCCCGCACGACGCCGTGCTCAAGCATTGGGAGGGGCTGGGCTACTACCGGCGCGTGTTGAACCTGCATCGGGCCGCCCAACGCTTGCGCGATGAAAAACGCGCGATACCCACAACCGCGGCCGAGCTGCACGAGCTACCCGGACTGGGAGACTACACCGCTGCCGCGATCGCTGCGATTGCCTACGGAGAGCGCAAGGCCGCAGTGGACGGGAACGTCGCACGCGTGATCGCACGGCTGTTCGGAATCACCGAAGACGTCCTATCGACGCGCGGCAAGAAAACGATCACGACGATGGCGCAGGAACTCATCCCCTGCAAACGACCGGGAGATTTCAATCAAGCCTGGATGGACCTGGGCAGTGCCGTCTGTACGCCGCGTTCACCCGACTGCGCCGCTTGCCCGCTACGTCGTGGGTGCGTGGCCGCTGCGACAAACCGGACGGGTGAACTACCCGTGCGCGACGGCGGGCGAAAGAGCCGAGCCATTCCGCGTGTGGATCTAGTCAGCGTGATCTTCGTGAACGATGGCCGGCTGCTCGTGCGGCAGCGCCCGAAAGGCGGACTCTGGTCCGGGCTGTGGGAGTTTCCTACGGTGGAGCGGCCCGGCGGCGGATCCGACGCGCAATCGATCAAGACGATCACGAAGGACAGCGGTCTTGCCGGATCGCACCACCCCGTCCGCGCCGGATCGATCCGGCACAAACTCACCCACCGCGATCTTCGTTTTGAGGTCTACGTGGCCGCGTCCGATCGTGAAACCAAGAATGAAAACGGCATGAAAACCCGATGGGCCACGCCAGCCCAGCTCGATCGGCTTTCGATGTCCACCGCCCACCGCCGCATCCACGACGCAGTTCGGGGCGTGTTGAACAACCAGTAGAACCTCCCGTATACCCAAAGGGTATTGTGAAGCATGCGACGCACCACCTTTCTTGCAAGGAAGGTATCGGACGCCAACGGTTTTCTTGTAGGGAGGGCATTGCCTGCCGTTTTACCCGACGAAACGTCTCGTGCACCGGTGTCGGGCAGAACCAACCCGCTATTTCTTTCAATTACCAACGGGTGCTTCCTCCCTTACCAAGGGGGATCGAGGGGGTCTTGATCGCCTGACACCATCCGAAACAACTTCTACGCCCCCGTCGTCAGACGTTCACTCTCTTGCGCGGCTCGGAAGCTTTTCGCTCGTTGGTTGATCCATCAAGATCATTACGCATGAATTACGGACGCACAAGCCGTAGTTTCTGAAAACCCACCCTTCCCCGGCGGGGCTCTGCGTTTATAATGCCGGCTTGAGATTTGGGGTTTGGCACGAGATGGATTCATCTATGATCGCCCAGGGCAACGACATGTTTTCGACCATACGAGCTAAGCTTACAGCCGGTGAACCGCTGAGCCTGGAAGACGGTGTGCGGCTGTATGAATCGCCGGACATCCACACGCTCGGCGAGCTGGCCAACATCGTTCGCGAGCGGCTTCATGGGCGCACGGCCTACTACAACATCAACCGGCACATCAACTACAGCAACTACTGTGTGCTGCGGTGTAAGTTCTGCGGGTTCTATCGAGCGTTACCCAAGGAAACAGCCGCACGCAACGCCGATACGATTCACGACGACGGCGGCTACGAACTCTCGCTGGCGGAAGTCGTCCGCCGCGCGACGCAGGCCTACGCCGGCGGCGCGACCGAGGTCCACATCGTCGGTGGCTTGCACCCGAAGCTGCCGTTTTCTTACTACACGGACCTGTGCGCCAGAATCCGCGAGGCGTGCCCGCACCTGCACATCAAAGCCTTTACGGCCATCGAGATCATCCACTTCACGCGCATCGCCAAGCCCAGGCTAAGCATCGCGGAAGTGCTCACGCAACTGCGCGACGCGGGCCTTGGGAGTATGCCGGGCGGCGGCGCAGAGATTTTCGACGATCGCGTTCACGATGAGGCGTTTCAGAACAAGGTCGGTGAGGCCGAGTGGTTCGAGGTCCACCGCGTCGCCCATGAGCTCGGCATCTTCACCAACGCGACGATGCTCTACGGGCACATCGAAACACCGGCAGAGCGCATCCAACACCTAATCAAACTGCGCGACCACCAAGTGGAAAGCCTGCGATCGCGTAAGGCGCACTTCAACACGGTGATCCCGCTTTCGTTTATCCCCGATGGCAGCGCGATGGCAGCGCTACCGGGGCCGGGCGGGCTTGATGACCTCAAAACGCTGGCGCTCTCGCGGCTGATGTGTGCCAACATTCCGCACATCAAGGCGTTTTGGATCATGCAAACACCAAAGCTCGCGCAGGTGTCGCTCAACTGGGGCGTGGATGATATCGACGGCACCGTCGTCTATTACGACATTACCAAGCGCGAAGGCGAGGGCACGACGCACCAGGAACTAAGCGTCGATAAACTCAAACGGCTCATCATCGAGGCCGACTGCGAACCGGTGGAGCGCGACACGTTGTACCGAAAGATCATTCGCGATGAGAAAACGTGGCGCATCGAGGGTGAGCCATGGTCCGTGAGCTATGATGCCGCAGCAGCACATATCGCGAATAACGGTCCTGTTGTACCGCTCACGGTGGCGAACGACCGCTGACACAAACCGACCCCAATGGCGGCCATACACTTCCGACGATCCCCGGCGTACAACTTCCCACAACTTGATCCGCGTCGTCTTTGTCCCCCTCAGCCAATGCGCTGGCGTAAACCGGAGGAAACCGCTACAACGGTTGTGCCGAGGTAAAGGAGAAGCACGCTCCACGCGGGCGCTTTTCACCCCACTGACATGCTATCCAGGAGGTACGTTTGTGCGACATTCCAACTTATACCTAGCAACCGCCGCGCTGCTTGGGTGTTTCAGCACCGGTGCAGCACTGGCGCAGGACGCGCCCATCGCCTTCACCGGCGCGACCCTCATCCCGATCGCCGGTGATCCGATTGAGAACGGCACGATCGTCGTGCATGGTGGCAAGATCGTCGCCGTCGGCGCAGGAAGCGCGGTCACAATCCCCGCCGATGCGCAGACCATCAACGCGACCGGCAAGATCATCATGCCGGGTCTGGTTGACACGCACAGCCACGTGGGCGGTTTCGGTGGGGCCGATGGCTCCGCTCCGATTCAGCCGGACGTGCGTATCTACGACTCGCTCAACGTCCACAACTCCGGTTTTCGGCGTGTGGTGGCGGGCGGGCTGACCACGGTGAACATCATGCCCGGCTCCGGTCACCTGCTCAGCGGGCAGACGATCTACCTGAAAATGCGCGGTCGCAACACAATCGAGGAAAACTGGTACACCGACGCCGACGGCGAGCCGATGGGCGGCATCAAGATGGCCAACGGTACGAACTCGATCCGGAACAAGCCGTTTCCCGGCACGCGCGGCAAGAGCGCCGCGCTCGTCCGTGCAAAATACATCAAGGCGCAGGAATACCGCGACAAGATCAAGCGCGCCGACGGCAACCCGGATGAAATGCCCGATCGCGACATCGGCCTGGACGCGCTGGTCGAGGTATTGGCGGGCACGCGAATCGTTCACCACCACACGCACCGGCACGACGATATTATGACCGTGTTGCGGCTCTCTGAGGAGTTTGGCTTTCGCGTGGTACTGCACCACGTCAGTGAGGGGTGGAAGGTCGCCAAGGAAATCGCAGATGCGGACGTGCCCTGCTCGATCATTTTGGTCGATAGCCCCGGCGGCAAGCTGGAAGCGGTCAACCTGCTCTACAAGACCGGCGGGGTTTTGGAGCGCGCGGGTGTCAAGGTCGCGTTTCACACGGACGATTGGATCACTGATTCCCGTCTGTTTTTCCGGTCGGCCGCGTTGGCCGTTCGCGCGGGGATGTCACGCGAGGGCGCGTTGAAGGCGTTAACCATCCACGGGGCCGAGATGCTCGATCTGGGTGATCGCGTTGGCTCGCTCGAACCGGGCAAGGACGCGGACTTCATCCTGCTCTCCGGCGATCCGTTCAGCGTCTACACCAAGGTGCTTGAGACGTGGGTCGAGGGCAGAAAGGTTTTCGATAGAAGCGTACCGATCGACGAACTCCACGCGGTGGGCGGCTTCGGCGCTGGCGACGATCAGATCCCCTACATGTGCTGCTACGATCACGCGGAGTTGAACCAATGAGAACTTACACCATGAACCACACCACAAGAAGAGATAGCGCCATGAAAATACTGCTTACGCTGTTGTCCGCACTTGGCTGCGCCGGGATGCTCACCGACGGCGCGATCGCTCAGGTGGCGATTCGTGGCAAGACCATTCTGACCATGTCCGGTCCGCCGATTGCAAACGGCGTCGTCGTGATTGAGGCCGGCAAGATCACCGCGATCGGTCCGGCCGACACCACGAGGATCCCGAATGGCCTACGCGTCCTCGATGCCAACGTGGTCACGCCCGGCCTCATCGACGCGCACAGCACGGTCGGGCTCTCCGGCATCTACAACCAGAAGCATGACCAGGACCAGCTTGAACACTCCACACCCATGCAGCCGGAGCTTCGAGCGCTGGACGCGTACAACGCCCACGAAGCGTTGATCGACTGGGTGCGCAGCTTCGGCGTTACTACCGTCCACACAGGTCACGCACCCGGCGAACTCATCTCCGGCCAGACCTTTATCGTGAAAACGTCGGGGAATACGGTCGATGACGCGCTCGTCAAAGACTTCGCCACAGTCGCGGCCACGCTCAGCACAAGCGCGTTAAGGAAGGGCAAGGGTAAGACTCCGGGCACGCGCGGCAAGCTCGTGGCCCTGCTCCGCGCCGAGCTCATCAAAGCGCAGGAATACCTAAGAAAGCAGGAAAACGCCAAGGAAGACAAACCACCCTCGCGCAAGCTCAAGCTCGAAGCACTGGGTCGCGTGCTGAATAAGGAAGTGCCGCTCATGGTGACGGCCCACAAGGCGCAGGACATCGCCAACGCCCTGCGCGTTGCCCGCGAGTTTGACATTCGGCTGATTCTGGACGGCGCAGCGGAGGGCTACTTGCTGCTCGATCAGATCAAGGCGGCCGGCATCCCGGTCATCGTTCACCCTGCGATGAAGCGGGCCTACGGTGAACTCAAGAACATGACCTACGAGAACGCGGCCAAGCTCCGACACGCCGGCATTCGCATCGCGTCACAGAGCGGCTACGAGAGCTACGTCCCCAAGACGCGCGTCGTGTTGTTCGAGGCGGCCATCGCAGCCGCCAACGGGCTGTCCATCAATGAAGCCCTCGCGACGATCACCATCGACGCCGCAAGAATCTTAGGCATCGACCATCGGGTCGGGGCTTTGGAAGTCGGCAAAGATGGCGACGTCGCGCTCTACGACGGCGACCCGTTCGAATACACCACCCACTGCATCGGCACGGTCATCGAAGGCAAAGTTGTCAGCGACAAGGTGCGGTAGGCGAGACGCGTCGCTACTCCGAATGCCTCCGAACCGCAGATTTCAGCGCGTAGGGCAATCACGCCTGCACCGATTCGTGCCAGCTAAACCGTTCGAATCACGATCCGAAGGTACAACGTAGCCCGGCTCAAACTTCGCCGCGCTATCGAATAACCAATCTCGAAGAAAACCTGAATCGTTACGGGAGAAGCAGGTCCACGACCTGTCCCTACCGGATGCCCGGAATCCACCTGACAAACGACGTCACAGGCCAGATCGCACCTCGGCCCCACCTGCCGGATCAATCGTCTTCCGCTGCTTCACGCGGACTTCGCAGTCCACTGCGCTAGCGTTGCCGAGCCAAGCGTCCCAATCGCCGTGGTGGGAGGTGTCCACGCCATCGGCGCGGGCGCGGTCTTGCAGGTAGCTCTGCAAATCAATCAGGAACTGCGCATCCATCAACTCGATATGTTCTGTCAGGTGCGCGTGCAAGACGCGGTAGACTAACTTAAGCTCATCGAGCGAATGGGTGCCGGTGATGGACTGGCCTTTGGTTTCAAAACTCATGATCGGGGTTCGTTTCGTTTCATTGAAAACCAGTCTTTGCTCACGTTTGATTCGTGCCCCCCCACGGCTGAAGGCACGGGCCACCCGGTCGATCATGGCGTCCACGTCAACATCTTAAGCATTTGCACGATCGCCAACAAGGCTGCGGTCTGGTTCCGAGATCAGGTTAGGGACTGCGGCTAACAGCGTTTTCGTATAGGGGTGGCTCGGCGATGCGAACAGCGCCGCGACGCTGGCCACCTCCACGAGCCGCCCGGCGTGCATGACGGCTACCCGGTCACTCACATGCCGCACGACGGCCAGATCGTGAGCGATGAATAGCATCGACAGCCCCAACGCCGTCTTGAGATCACTCAGCAGATTCAGGATCTGCGATTGGATCGACACGTCCAACGCGCTGACGGGTTCATCGCAGATCAACAATGCAGGCTTTGGAGCCAGCGCGCGGGCGATACCGATTCTTTGGCGTTGACCACCGGAGAACTCATGCGGGTAGCGGTCGCAGTCGCTGCCGCTCAGCCCGACGCGTTCCAAGACTTCCTCAACGCGCCGCTGGCGCTGCGGCCGATCACCCAAGCCGTGTACCACGAGCGGCTCGGCGACGATCGCCCCCACCCGCATACGCGGATTCAAGCTGCCCGTCGGGTCTTGAAACACGAGCTGCATGCGCTGGCGCAAGGCACGAAGCTGCTCGCCCGATGCGGCGAGCACGTCATGCCCCTCGAAATACACCTGCCCGTCGGTCGGTTCGATCAGGCGTAGCAGCATCCGGCTCAGCGTCGTCTTACCGCAGCCGCTCTCGCCCACGAGCCCGAGCGTTTCCCCTTGGGCAATGTCAAACGTGACGCCGTCCACGGCGCGAACGGTCTCACGCGAACCGCGCAGCGACAACCCACGAGCGGGGTAGTGCTTGTGCAAGTCCCGCACACGTAGCAACACCCGCGCGTCATCGCCGGCTATCTCTTTTTCGGTGGTGTTCATCTAGTCATCATCGCCTGTATCGCCCAAGGTTTTGGCACGCTGTAGGAATGCGCCGCGTTGCGGATGATCCGGCGGTAATAGGTCTGCTGCGCGCCGAAGCAAGCCGACCGCGCGCTTCAACGCGCCGCGAGCCGCAGCCACCTCCGCCTGACAGGCTAGCACCATCGGCGCATTCGCATCAAGCTCACCGGCCAGTGTCGCCAGCCGATCGGCCTCTGTCAGATCACCAGCGCCGCGCCGCTCCAACAACAACATGGCCAACTCCACGAGGCACTGTGGCTGCGCCGGAACGATCGCGAGACTTTTCTGATACCGTTCAACGGCCGCATCGACATTGTTCAACAATACCAACGTCACCGC
>JAJRSR010000135.1 GCA_024278695.1 Planctomycetota bacterium
CTCGACGAGCCATCGCAAACCGAAGCCCCCAGCGAGCCGGTCAATGAGAACGGGTAACCGAACGGCGCTATGGCTAACGTGTGCGTGTGGTGCGGCTTTTCTGAGCGGCTGCCGTGCGCCCGAGCGCGTGCGCCCGCCGCTTGATCCGATCCCACTCCGCGCGTCCGTTCGGCAGATCAACGCCAACACGGCGCGGATCACGGCCGCCCTGCGCGGATCTGGTCCGGTCGATGGCGCGGTGGTCACGGCCGAAGGGCGTCGCGTTTCGTTTCATGTCGATGGCGTGCTGTTTTTTCTCGAACCGTCCTACCTTCGATTTGATCTCAAGAAACTCGGGGACCGGCAGCTTCTGCTTGGCTCCAATGCTACTGAGTATTGGCTTTACACGAAGGAAGACGGAGAGTTCATCTGCGGCCGGCACGGCGACGCGGTTGATTTTCCCTCTGATCTGCCGATTCGTCCCGGGCAGATTGCAGATGCCCTTGCGTTGCAGCCGATCGATCTTGCCGCAACCGATACGCAGATTGTTCAGCGCGTTGTGGATGACTATCAACAACTGCTTTTCCTGACCGGTGTGGGCACTGGCCCCGTGGTCGTGCAAAAGGAGTATTGGATCGACCGGCGAGCGCCGCGCGTTGTGCGTCGTGTGGTCTTTCGAGATGAAACCGGTGCGGTGGAAATGGAATCCAAGCTGGATGACTATAAGATCCAGGCCGACGGTTCGTTATATTTGCCGCACACAATCGAAGTATCTTGGCCTCGGGCGCAGATGTCGCTTGCGTTTACCGTGAAACAGTGGCGACTTGAAACGAGGGTCACGCGCGAGGGACCGCAGTTCGCCACACCTCGTGAGTGCCAGCGATAGACTTATTGGAAGCGACCGCCACCGTGAAATCACTCGCTAGTCTTCTTCGGCGTTGTCGTGTGAGTGTGACCCCAGCTCCGCGCGGTCACAGGAATCGCCGCACGTCCGTCCGGCCTCATGGGCTCGCGTTTATGTTAGCGGGTGCCGTTCTCGCGACTGGTGTTCAAGCCCAAGAAACGCCGCCATTGGGAATCGGTGTCATCGGCGGCGACGGTGTGGTGTGGGCTTACCGAAATGATGCGTCGCCGGCTACGGGCGGTAACCTGCTTCGCTTTTGTTATCAAATCAGGAGCAAGGGAGGGGCGTCGCGGTATTGGCCGGGGCCTGTCGTCGTGGGTGACGTGTCGGTGGCTGTCACCAGCGGCACCGGGCTCCACACCTTCTTTCGCGATGGTACGCACCGTCATTATCTGCCCGACCCGCGTATTATGAGAACCGGCCCGCCCTTTGCCGATCTCGGTGAGGTTGATTCTCCGGGTGAGAAGCCGCCCGTCGCCATCTGCTGGGACGAAGATGCATCCAGTCTTGTGGCTATTATCTCAGCGGCGCAGGCTGCGGCGCTCTCGCCGAGAGTGCCACGTTCTGACACCGAACCGGCGGAAGAAACTCAGTCTGAACCACCGGCTGATGGTGCCGGCAACAAGCCAACCGCACCCATCCCGAAGGCGACCACGCCACCTTCGCCAACAATCGCCACGCCGTTTGCCATAGTCCGCTATGTCTCGCGCCGGTGGACGGTGGACCGTGCCGCGCCGCCGGACCTTCTCGCTGACGGAGTGGTGGCTGGTGTACTTTCCAGAGAAGGCACCGTCCATCTGATCTACGCCGACAGCAAGATATCACGAACGTATCGGCACCGCCTGCTTCCCGCCGATGCCGATAGATGGTCGGACGCCACCACGCTAACGCTGCCAGCTCGCGCCGAACCTGTGGCGCTTGGATGGCAAGATGACCGACCAACCTTGCTTTACCGTGAAGCGGCTCCGGCGGGTGTGACCTTTGGTTCCATCAGCCTGGAAGGTGGCGTCTGGAAGTCCGGACCGGTGCTGGCTAAGAACGCGGCCGAGGCTCAGACATTTGGTGAACCGGTGGCCGTCTCTTTTTCGGGTACTTCCGTGGCAGTTGCCGTGACGGATGACGTGGGCGATATCCGTATTGGCACGTGGTCCGTCGCAAGTGGTGGGGCCGTTCAGCCACTGACCATTGCACCGCCATTGGCACCATCTCTGTTCCCCAAGGTTGATCCGACTACCCAGCATATCCTTCAATACGCGATCCTGCTCGCGGCACTGGCTGCGGTGTTTGTCTGGCGGCGCGACAACGTGATGGTGATTATTCCGGTCGGCGAGCACAACCGTTATGCCCGGCTCCAACACAGGGTCTTGGCGCTTATCTTGGACTTGGCCATTCTCGCTCCCGCGTGGGGTCTGCTGCTCTACCGCCTGATCGACCAGAGCGATCAGGGGATCACGCTCACCGAGCAACTTATGCAGAATCGCGGCACGCTACCGGCCGCCTGGTTTTGGTCGTGGGCCATTATCGGTGGCGTTTTCGCGGTATACGCGACGGTCTTCGAGCATTGGCTTGGTGCGACGCCGGGCAAGCGCATTCTGGGTTGCCGCGTGGTGGCCGAGAATGGCACGCGGTGTTCGCTGCGGAGCATCTTGATCCGAAACGCGCTTCGCCCGATCGAGTTTCACTTCACGGCGATTGCCCTGTTGGTGTTCCTCACGCCAAGCCAGCAGCGTCTGGGTGATATCCTCGCGGGTGTGATCGTGGTGGAAAGGGTTGAATCTGACGGGCGCGACGACCGGGAATCACCAGACGACGACACGGACGAAGATCCCGACGACTTCGACGACGACAGTGACCATACTGATGTGACCGTTTGACCTTCGTGGACCGATCCGAACCACAAAGCCCGATCTCAGCACTGTGATGGGGGGACGTTTATCTCTTCATGACCAAACGCCGCGCTTCTCGACCGATTCCGAACCATGATTGCCCGATAACTCCAGCAGGTGCATTCCCCTTCCGATGATGTATGGGACGTTGCAGTCGTATTGCGCGGATCGCCCGCATTGGCCGACCGTTGTCGGGCCGCCATACGCTGACACGCGATAAGGAATGAATCATGTACGCGAATTTTTTTGGGTTACGCTGCTTACCCTTCGAGGACCGCGCTGATCCGCAGTTCACCGTGCCGTCGGCTGAACTCGAAGAAACACTTGCCGCCCTGGAATATGAAACGCACTACAACCGCGGTATGGCGCTCGCCGTAGGGGCTGCGGGCGTCGGCAAGACGCAGATGATCCGTGCGCTGTTGCTACGGCTTCACACGACAGACCACGCCGTCGTGGTCACGCGAAATGCGGGCGACAACGCGGATCTGATTCGCGAAGCCTGTAAAGGGTTTGGTGTGTCACTAGCCTCCGGCGAGGAAGAGAGCCGGCTTATCACGCGACTGAGGCGTCACCTGACCAGGAACGCCAAAGCGGATCATAGCTCGGTATTGATTGTCGATAACGCTGAAAATCTTACGGCCGTAGACCTCAAACAACTAGCCGCGCTCAATGAGCTGTGCGAAAAGACGGTCAAACTGCTTACTGTGATCCTGGTCGGTCAGCCGCGCATTCTCGACGCGTTAGAACAACCGGGGCTCGAACGAATCAAGCAAAACCTCTTTGGGCACCGTACCATCACCGCGCTACATCCCGCAGGCGTCAACGCCTACATACAGCACCGCCTCAAGATCGCAGGGGCAGCAGAGACCGGCATTTTCGCAGGCGACACGATCGATTTAATCCACCGAATCACGAACGGCATACCGCGTCTCATCAATCAGGTGTGCCATTCGGCCATGATCGCCGCGTACGGCAGCGATGAGCGTCAGATCACCCGAGCCACCGTGATTGACGTCACTGAAGGCCACACCAGCAGCCATACCCCTCCGGTAACGGCTGCGACGAGCAGCGTGACCCCGCAGCGCAGCGTCTCGGCAAACGAAGTCGCTCCGGGGCACGACCAGGCCACTGCGCCCGCGGAACCCGCAAGAGACTACGCACCGGCGTGGCCTGCTGACGACCGCGGCTATGCCTCAACCGCCGAGCCCGGCGAGGCTACCAACTTTGGCTATACGGACCTCACCGAGGCCAGCTACGACGGGATGTCCACCACAGACGACTACGACGCCCAAAGCCGATTGGAGCGAAGCCTCGCTCAAGCCGAGCGGCTCAGCGCCACGACAGATGCCAAAATTGCGCAGTTTTCCGCCATTGAGAGACACCTCGCGACGCTTGCAGAATCTGCGGAACGGCTGATCGCAGGTCTCACCCAGACCACAGAGCACGCCAACCGTTCGTTCGCTAACACACAGCAGCGGATGGAAGCGGTGCTTGCGAACTCCGAACGCCGCATCAACGACGTCGATGCCCGCGTCACCCAAGCCGTGGAGGTTAGCAAGAACCTCTCTGGGATTCTCGCAGCCGTTGGGTCAGAGTGCGAACGCGCAGAGGATGTGAACTCGCGGCTTGGCGCGTTTGCGAGCCAGCTTGATGACTCAATGGATGAAATGCAAACGCGCGCCGCGCCGCTGCTCGACGCGGTGGAGACGGCACACGCAGTCCAAAACCAGGTGGACCACGTGCAGCAGCTAGTGGACCAGGTCGCCGAGCGTATTGATGTGACCATCGAAAAGCACGAAGGGGCATTTGCTCAGCGCATGTCAGACCTCCAAGCGAAGCTGACACACGAGAGCGGCAAGACCATCGAACGGACTCAAGCCGGAATCGCCGCACTCAACACGATCCTGGAGTCATCACAGACTCGGTGTAAGGAAGTCGAGGCGGCTGCGACGGCAGCCAACGAGCAAATCAGCAACGCCTCGCTACAAGTGGGGCACCTGAGCGAAACCGCCAAGACCGTTGGCGATGAGGCGAACGCGTTGATCAGCCGTATGTGCCGCGTGCGGGACCAGGCTTCCCCGATGATCGAACGGGCCGAGTCCACCGTAACCAAAATAGAGCGGGCACACCTCGACGCCGAAGCCTTGCGGGTTAGCGTGACGGACCGGCTTGTAGACTTGGGTCGAGCCTGCGAGCAGACGGATTCTCTGGGTCGCAGCGTCGAAGCGTGCCAGCGTACGCTGGACCACATGCTTCTCAGTCGCGAATGGATCGAAACCACCGTGACCGAACTGGACAGCAAGGTGAACGCCGCCGACGCATGTGTCAAAGCCCTGGCTAGCCAGGACAAAAACCTAAGCGACATCAAGAAGACCGTAGCCCTTGCGCAAAAAACCACGACGCAGCTTGATGCCTCCGCTGCCAGCGCCTCGCGGATCGCCGAGCGTACCAACGCGGTCCAGAAGAAGCTGGCCGATACGCTCGGGTCTTCCGGCGGGGAGCTTGATCGTATTTTCGAGACCGTACGCGAAGGCTCAGCGGTCGCTGACCAGCTTTCGGGTCTGACACAGACTGGCTCACAACTGCATGAGGCGTTGCAAGGCTTGGTGGCGCATACGGATGAGAAAATCGGACGGCTGGATTCCCACAGTGCGGCCGCCGGTCGAATCCTTCGCGAACTGAGCGAGGCCAACAAGACCGGGCACGGTCTGATCGAGCAAGCGGCCGCACAGGTCAAAGCATCAGAAGAAACCGCAGCCGTGACGATCGGAAAGATCGAGTCGCTCACGGAGAACGTATGGTCACTAACGACGAAGACGGAAACGGCAAAGTCGCACCTAGCCGAACAGCTCGACGAGACCACCAAGGTGTTGGATAAGATTCGAACGCTAGCGGACCCGGCGCGTGACGCCGCCGGAAAGCTTGCCGAGCAGGTCCATGAGGCGCAAGGCGTCACGGAAACGCTGGCAGATCATGCGTCTGCTGCGCAGGAACAACTGGACGCGATTGAGGACCTCACGCCGCTCCTTGAGGCGGTTCGCGACGCGGATGATTCCGTTCGATCTACCGCAGGCGAGATTCAAGCCGTACGCAACGAGCTTTCCGGAGCCCTGCAAGAAGCACAAAAGCAAGCTGCCACGCTCGACTCCCTCAATGCGTCGGCCGGGACGCTCATCGAAACGCAATGCCAGATGGCCGAACGCATGGTTGATATGTCGCAGGCCTTCGATGACAAAATCGTCGATACGAAGACGGCCATCACTATGGGCGAGGAGCTGCTCGGAGAGTTCACCGCACAGGCCGACACGATCAACAAGGCGCTTTCCGGATTGACCGATCGAACCAAGAGCCTCGAAGCCGACGTTGATGAAGTGACCGCCAAGCGCGATTCGGTGTTGAAGAGTGCCGAGGCGCAGACCGCTCATCTCGAAAAGCTATGTGTCGCCGTACGCAAGGTCTTTGCCGGTGTCTCCAAGGCGACGCTCGAAGCTCGAGACCAGACGGAATTGCTCCGCCAGGCAGAGGGCAGCTCGACGGAGCAGTTGGCTGCACTCACGACCCGCACGCAACAAGCCGCCGCAACCCTACAAGAATGGGTCGAGGAAGCCATACGCGTGCAGACCCGGTTGGAGCGGGCCGTCGGTGACGCACCGTCGATCCAACAAACGCACCCCAAGGAAACACTACAAGGGCTCGGTGAGGTGGTTACGGCTTCTACCCAAACAGTTCGCACGCTCGATGCCCAACTCGTGATGCAGAGCCAACCAAACGGCGCGGCCGCGCCGTCACCGATCGCCGGCACGCAACCGGTTCCGAAAGCCAACAGCATCGCCAAGATGATCGAAGAAGCGAAGCAGATGAAAGCCGCGCACAGCTAGCC
Organism: Planctomycetota bacterium; assembly: GCA_024278695.1. Taxonomy (GTDB): domain Bacteria; phylum Planctomycetota; class Phycisphaerae; order UBA1845; family UBA1845; genus JAJRSP01. The sequence continues at coordinate 6,650 of JAJRSR010000135.1, forward strand.
GTCGCGTGCGCCGTTGTGGGAAGGATGTTCAAACGCCGATGACGGCTGTGGGTTTTCCGTTTTCGTCCACGGCCACAAACACGACGCTGGCTTCAGTGACCTTCACCGTGACCTCCGGGTCCAGCCGACGCCTGGCACAGACGCGAACCTGAATCCCGACGGACGTTCGCCCGAGTCGCGTCGTATCCGCATAGAGACTGAGCACGTCGCCCACATAAACCGGCTCGTGAAACTCGACCTCCTTAAACGACACCGTCACATACCGATGGTGCGCCTGGCGCATCGCTTCGATATAAGCGGCCTGGTCAATCAGCGAAAGGATCACGCCGCCGAAGATGGTGCCGTCTGCGTTCGTGTCGCGCGGCATCATCACGACGCGGATCGCCGGCTCCATGGATGGGGGTTTGGGCTCGTGGGGCATAATCATGTCTCCTCAACTTTTGACGTACAGCATACTACCAGCCAAACCGCAACCAGCGAAACACACCGAGTATTCCCGCACCGACGACGACCACACTCAAGAAGACCGTGACTCCGGTCGCAATCGGATACTTAAACCCATAGAGCCGCCCAAGGTGCCGCAGGTATTGTAGCTGCTCATTGACACTGAGCTTGCTCTCACCGGCCAATCGCGTGCCGAAGGCGATCGGCACTTCGGCGGGATTCACACAGCGCCCCTTGATGAACAGCTCCAAGGCGATCTTATAGCCGATCGGGTCAAGCGACGCCGCTTGTTCCCAGGTGCGCCGACGCAGGGCGAAAAACCCGGACATCGGATCACTCAGTTTCGCCAGAGGCCTCGCGAGCGCCGTGGCCACCCAGCTATTGAGCCGGCGAAACCACGACCAATCACCTTCAATGCGCCCGCCCTTAACATGACGCGACCCGAACACGAAATCGCAACCACTGCGTCCCAGCCGCGCTACGAGTTCCGGCACGGCCTCTGGCGGATGCTGGAGATCGGCATCCATGACCACAAACGTATCATGGCTGGCGTCATCAAAACCGCGCAGCACCGCACTCGACAAGCCGCGCTCACCACGACGAACAATCAAACGGATCGGAAACCGTTCGGCCAGCGCCTGGACCACGGCTTCGGTATCATCCGGGGAATCATCATCAACCACAATCAGTTCCGCGTCGATACCGGCCTGCGTGGTCGCCGCGAACAAACGCTCCGTGAGCGTCGGCAGATTCCCCGCCTCGCGATACGTCGGCACAACAATCGAAACGGCCGGTAGCACCTCAGACATGGCTCGCATCATACGCACACCGCCGCGCGTGACAATCGTACCAAGCCGTTCACCTAATCCGATTTGCAGTGGCGGTCCATGTCTTCGCGGGAGCCGGGTGCCCCATTGTTCGGGTACGCCCGAATGGCGGGGGACGGACTGCGGCTTGTGTCGCTTGCGGTTTCATGTGTGACGGGTGGTCGAAGCCTACCCAACACCCATGCGGTCAAAAAAATAAGCCACACGACCACCGATACCCAGGCCGGCATGATCCATTCACCCAAGTGTTCCGCGATTACGGCCGCCTGGAAATAGAGCACCATCGCCCCAGCCGCGACCGGCCAACTCCAACGAAACGCGAACGGCACGAACACCAAAACCCAAGTCAGGTACCAATAATGCACGACGGGTAGGGTCAGCACGACGGCCGCAAATGCCAGCGCCGCAAACGGCTCCACACGGCGGCATCGAACGGCAAAGACCGCAACAGCTACGCCAAGCACGATCACGGCTGTGGTTCGCCCTGGGTTTGTGTCCAAGTCCAACACCCAGAGCGAGCCGAGAAAACTGAAAAACTCCGACAGCTCACCAAAACGGCGGAGGTTGGCGAGCCCGGCGAAGCCGTCGGTACCAAACGGCACATACCACAGGAGCGTCACGACCAAAGCAACAAACGCTGCACGCCGTTGGCGCAGCAGAAACCACGGGATTAGCACGATCGCGATGGTCTTTGCTGCGATCGCGCTACCCAGTGCGGCCCCGGCAAGCATCGGTCGCTGACACGTCAGCGCAACCATCGCTGCGACGGTCAGCATGAGCATGAGACTGTCGTTATGCCCCTCGACCGCGAACGCGGCGAGTACGAGCGGGCATAGTCCGTAGACCACGGCCAAGTGCGGCCGAAACCCCCGGCGGCGCAAGGCGATGGCGAGCAGCGCGAGCGTCGCAACATCCCAAACCACTTGGACCAGCTTGGTGCCGAACGCGGCGGCTTGAATCACAGCGAGCGCACGAAACTCCAACTGCGCCAGCGGTGGATAGATTGCCGGGAAACTCGGATGGTTGATCTTGTCCCAATCGTCCCAGCGGAGTGATTCGAGGCTGGGATCATCCGGTGCCAGCCGGTAGGGACTATGCCCCGCTTGTTGCACACGCCCCTCCCAGATATAGCGGTAGATGTCATCGCTCGGCAGCGCGGTAAGCGGAAGTACACGAAGCACGATGGCACCAAAAAACCACCACCGCCACGCGCCGAGCGAGGCCTCATCCGGAGCGCGAAGCACCGAACGAACGATTAGCACATAACCAAGAAAACCGACCGCATACGCGATTTGAAACAGACGCGGCTCCTGCGGGATGCCGCCGATCCACGCCACCGTGACTACGAACGAAAGGAGCAGCGCCCATCCCGATCCTAGCGTGACGCGCAAGGCTTTTGGTGCCATGTCCTGTCACACTCCCGGTGGAACTTCTTGCGGATGTCTGTGACGCGCGACGCGGGCGTCAACTGCCGCTCGCCGACTCCACGGGGACGGGCTTGGGCCTCCCCAAGACGCGGGCATCAACATGCCGCCTGCCGTTCTCGACGTGACGGGCGTCTGTCTCAACGGGCGCGGCGCAGGCTTCATCGGCTTCGATCGGTTTCACCGGCGTGGCCACAGCCCGCTGCGGACGTGAGAGCCAGCCCGTCAACAAGAACCCAATGGCATAGAGCAGCAGGAAGAAACTAAAGGCCCGATGGTATTCGCTAAAATAAAGCACAAACGACGCCAATGAATACAACCCCAATGCGATCTCGACCAGCCACATCACATTGTTGGAGACGCGGTAGCTGGACCTTTTTGCCGTTTGCGTGGTGCTTCCGGACTTGGGTGTACGAACAAACTCCCCCCCGCGCATCATGATCCCGCGCACCACCGCGATTGTGTTGTGCACGCACAGCCCGCAGCCGAGAATCATC
>JAJRSR010000136.1 GCA_024278695.1 Planctomycetota bacterium
GGGCGCACCGGCCTACGTCGCTGCGGTGGGCGCTGTTGATTTCGACGGTAACGCGGAGACGCTCGACGATGTCACCGGCAGGATTGTCACGGGCGCGCGATCACTCATGCCCGGAGCCGCGGCAAGTTACCCGGCGTCGCTATTCATCGGCGAGAAGGACGCCAACGCATTCAAAAACGTCGATGACTACGTCCAGAACAACTACTATTATCAGATCTCGCAAGGTTTCGGCAGTTGCACGTTCACGTGGCTGGTCGAGTTGATGGTCTGGCTGTTGGACTCGCTCTACTATGTGTTCCACGACTATGGTGTGGCCATCGTCGTCCTCGTGCTCATCGTTCGTACGCTGCTTCACCCGATCACGAAAAAGGGCCAGGTGAACATGGTCCGCATGCAGCAGAAGATGGGTGAGTTCACGCCAAAGCTGGAAGAGATCAAAAAGAAGTTCGGAAGCGACAAGGCTCGGGTCCAACAGGAAACGATGAAGCTCTACCGGGAAGAAGGCATCAACCCGGCCGGTCAGCTCTTCACCTGCCTGCCGATGGCCTTGCAGATGCCGATCTGGGTCGCGCTCTTCTTGAGCCTGAGCAACAACATCGGCATGCGCCACGAAGGCTGCATCTTCCTGCCGTGGGTGGCCGACCTTACCGCGCAAGACGCTTTAATCCCGTTCGCGTCCCCGCTCACCATTCCGCTGGTCGGCTGGCAGATTCACTCGTTCAACCTGCTGCCGCCGCTGGTCTCGCTGTTCATGTATATCCAACAAAAGACCCAGCCCAAGCCGGAACCGAACCCCAACGCAACCCCCGAACAGCGCCAACAACAGGAAATGATGCAAAAGATGATGCCGATGATGAGCATCATGATGCTGCTGATTTTCTACAACATGCCCAGCGGCCTTAACCTCTACATCATGTTCAGTTCACTCTTCGGATGGCTGGAGCAGAAGCGCATACGGACGCACATCAAAGAGCAGAAGGACTCCGGCAACTTCGACAAGCCCAAACGCGACCCCGACAAGGGCAAACCGGGCAAGCCGAGCTTCCTGCACAAGCTCCAGGCCATGGCCGAGGATGCCCAAAAACAGCAAGCCACACGCCAGCCGCGCAAGGGTAAGGGCAAGCGATAACCTAAGGCGCGTTCGCGGCGTTCGCTATGCCGCGTTGCGCCGACACACATTTTGCGTCACGGTCGCCGATCACATCACAGGCTGTTCACTTTCGATCACAGAGCACCGGGAGGAGTAGCATGTCAACGGCTATGGCAAAAAGAGCCGTGACGGCAAGGAGAACACCGAACTGTCGAGTCGGGAGGAATGGACTGATCGCAAAGAGACTCATACACGAAGCGGCGACAAACGTGCTCCCCACGCAGGGTCGCCAGCAGCGGATCAACCCGCGCGTGGTGCCCCATCGTTGATCAAAGGCACACACCAAGTGGAGGGTATCGTCAATGGCCATGCCGACGGCGATGGCACCGATCATCAGCGACGGCAACCCGATCGATAGCCGGGCGACCGCAGCGATCAAGATCAAACCGCAGATGGGCAGGACATTAACCCAAGCAGCGACGATGGCCATCCTGAAACTGCGCGTCAAGAACCCGACTGATAGCGCTGCGATTAAACCCATGACCGGCACTGTGATTATTGCCACACGCCGTAGAAGTTCACCCGTCTCGTTGACCTGTGCGGCGACACCGCGCCACTGCAACTGAACGTGATTCGCCCTTGCCCAATCTTGCCAGGTTTCTTGAGCGGAAACCAGATCGGGCAGCGCATCGCTCTGAGCCAGCCCCCAATACGTCGTGCCATTCCCCGGAACGATAGCCGACACATCGATCACTTTTCTCACACCAGCCGTGGCAAGCAACATTTCCGTGGGATCGGCCGACCCGGTCACCGTGACCTGAAACGGCATGGTTCCGGTCAGACGTGCATTGATAGTGGCGAAGTCGTGCGTGATGCGTGCGTCAGGTGGGAAATAGCCCAGTGGATTCGTCTCGAACTGCAGGGACGGAATTGCCGCGACCGACGCAACCGTGATGCAGACGCCACCCAGGACGATCGTCTTGCGATGACGTTCCACTATTGCGAGATTCCAGCGCAGGAGTGGCTCCAGCCAGCGCTTTCTCTGGCACGATGGCCGATCGTTTCGAGCCGGCGCGGGCAGCAGTGTCACGACGGCCAGCCAGACCAAAACCATGCCCAAGGTTCCGTAGAGGGCAAACATTCGAAGCGGCACCAGATCGCTAACGCCAACGCTCGCGATACCTGCGGCCGTAGTGCCGCAACATAACAACAGCGTACCCGTGACGCCGCGACGAAGCGCCCGATGCGCCGCGTACGAGTACCCCAGCGCCATGATGAGCGGGGGCACCATCGACAGCGACATGTCAACAGGGATGCGCTGCCAAGATACGATACCCAGCAGGACGGTCTGACTGAGCATGATCGCGGCGACGCCCGTGGCAGCCGCCCGAGGCTTTCCGGTGATTGACCAGAGCCAGACACCACCCATGACATTGATGAGCAGCATGATGACGGGGAGTCGCTGCTGGCTGTACGCATTGAGCGCCACATGAAAGACCGCCGGACCCGCTAGCGCAAAGCGACCCAGGCTCTGGTCAAAGTCACCGAGTACGGCACGAATCTCGCGAACGAACGTGTCATCATCATAGCCATCGCGACGAAACACAAAGATGCCCGCGTAGGTTCCGTCTTCGCTGACGACAAAGCGCTCCGGCGTGATTCCCAGCGAGAAACCCATGAGCCTCAGGTAGGCCGAATCGAGACACAAGCCCACCGAGGGCAGCTTCCCGAGAGATGCCGCGATTTCGGCGTCATCGAAAGCGGCTCGTTCAAACCCAACCACGGCATAAGACTCAACAGCCCCCACTGCGACAAGATCAGGGATCCAACTTCCGAGGTCATTGTCGATCCGATAGTGCTGAAAGCCCATCCCGCTCAGCGCGGCGGCGAGAATCCACAGCATCCAAGGAATCGTTCCACGCAAGGTGCTGCGCGAAGGCGCTCGCGGCGACTCGGTTGGCGCGAGTTCATTCAACGATTCTTCCCTGACGGTCGATGCGGTAGCGCGTATTGCGCCACGGGATGCTCCGCCTGATGGTAAGCCACCACCAGGCTCTGGCCAGGATACGCACGACGACACAAACCGATAACGGGTACCAGATCAGGTCAATTCTCCGGCAGCCGCCCATGCCCCAGAAACGATAGCTGGCGATCATCATAAGAATCAGATGGTTGGCACAGAGGGCTGCGTAGCAGATGAGTTCGGTGCTGATCTTTGTGTCCGTGACCCACGCCGAGTAAAACGAAGCCATCAACCACATGGCCGCGACATAGGGAAGAAGCGAGCCGATCAGTAACCAGATGATACTGAGCGCGATCTTGGTGCCGCTGCGCAACGCCCCGACGTAGATTCGCGCCCAACCGTTCAGGATCGCCTTGTAGTTATCGTACATACGCACCGAAACAAGGCCACGCCCGGATGCGACCCAGCAAGCCACGCCGGACTTCTTGGCGTGCTCGGCTAGCGGGATGTCTTCAATAATGGCAGAGCGCACGGCCTCGTGCCCGCCGATCCGCTCGTAAGCCGCGCGTTCGATCAACAGGAACTGCCCATTGGCGAACGCAAGCCTGCGACGCGGATCGTTCACGCGCTGCGACCCAAACCAGAGGGCTATGATCCCGCCGCACAACGGGATGGTGGTGTGCTCCCAGAACCCGCCGGAAGTCTGCTGAGGCCAGAGCGTCAAGAGCTTTGCTTTGCGGTGACGGGCCTCTTCGATCGCCCGAGCGATCGCTCCCGACTTGAGCCTGCAATCGACATCCGTGAAGAGCAGCCAATCGGATTGAATGCTTCGGGTGCCCTGCCACAAGGCGTGCGACTTGCCCATCCACTGCGGCGGCAAGTGGTCAATGCGTTCCACGAGCACACGAGGATCGGATCGAGCCAACGCGCATGCGATTTCGTATGTGGCGTCTTCGCTACGGTCGTCGATCACCAGGAGCGACAGCCTCGGATAACCCTGTCCCAGGACGTTTGTCAGGCAACTGGCCAAGCCGTCGGCCTCATTGCGCGCGGCGATGACGACACTAACAGTCGGGAGGTCATCGTTTCTTGCGGCTACCGCGTGAGCGTCCGTGCTCACTTCGAGCAATAGCCCGTCGCGCCGCGCCCGACGTTGCGCCAGGATCAGCCCCAGCCACACGTTACAAATAGCCCCCCAACCGGCCAGGAGAATGATGGTCTCAACGGACACGTTAGACCCTCAATCGAGCGGGGGAAGCCGGAGTGTCTTTTCGAGCAGGCGCGGATCATCGTGCAGGAAATCATCCCAACGGACTCGCTGCGTACCACGTTTGCGTGGCTGCCCCGCGCTAAGAATGCCCGACGGCGCGAGCAGAAACCCCTCCGGACGCCCGGCATTGTGAACCAGACCATCCGGACCGAACATGCTGCCGATGCCACCCGGAAGCGGCAATCGGTCCAGGCTGTCATAATCCAAGAGACGGTATGTTCTGTTTTCTACGACGGCCAAACCCTTCATCGATTCGGAGGCGTCGAGCTTGATCTGGTACACCTCATGGTAGCCCGCAGCGGATAACACGAGCGGGTGACCCGCATTAGTTTCGGGATCGAAGGTATGAATCACGACCGTGTCGTGTTTGTCGGGAAAGTGTTTCTCTACGGAAAAACGCTTCCCGGAAAGCGGCGTGCCATAAGTCCGGCGCGCGGCAGACTCCACGGCCTTTGATACGAAGACCTCATGAGAACATCCGCAGTTCTTCGTACTCTCGATGAACATCGGCGTATCATTAGCGTCTAACGTGATACGAATCATCGCGCCGTCGATGTGACCCGTTTCGGGATCGTCCGGTGTCATGGCCGGTCGCTCTGAAAACCACCAAACATAATTGAGCTGTCGAAACCGGTGACCGTTGATCTTGGCCACGGTGGTGTACGCATAGATGGCGGGTTCCATAGGGGCGACATGCACTTCGAGGTGTTGACCGTCCGCAGACAACTTGACCGCGCCGATCCTGTCGTAATCGGCGTCATAGTCGCGACTCTCCGGCCACTCTATACCTATAACCGGGGCGTACCTGTCGATCAATGCGTCTGCAGAGCCCCCACTCGAACGCCATACCGCGATGCGATCGAACGTTTTCTTCACTTTCTCAAGACACTTTTTGGGTAGCTTGGCCTCTTCCTTCGCGATACCACGAGTGGTCAAGGGTGCCGCCCACGCATACAGGACCTTGCGCTCCGATCGACCCCGGTCGTCGGGCAGGTCTTCGACACCATCTCGCATATTCTGTAGCTTCGCCTGCAATTCCAAGGGCGGTAGCAGGTCCACATCTCGCAGATCGCTCTGAAGCGCCGCGTTCGCAAGATTCGAAAACCGATGCTGCAGCGCGATAGTCTCATCCGAAGCCCCCGCAGTCGCCTTCAAGGCCGCTTCCTCATGCGCATACTTGTTCTTTGCCGGCGCGCGTAGCGCCGCACAACCAAAGGTCCGCCCTTCTGGCGAATCATCACAATCGCACGAGGAAGCCCCAAGACGTCCTAGCTCGGCGCGCGAGTCAGCCGGCATGCGTTCGATCTCATTGGCACTGGATGTCTGACTGAGCAGGTTGGCCCCACGCAACACTGCGGCAGCCATCTTGCGCTGCGTCCGCACATCGGCTATCTTCAAGGCATCGTCCAGGTCACTGAGCAGGACCGAATTGAACCGATAGTAGGGAGAAACCGTCGTGTGGCGTGCGGCCGCATTGGTCACGGCAGTCTTTTCTGCGTAGCGCGCCACAGCCGGGCCGAATTGGGTCGTAGCGCATCCGCCCGAAAGCCAAAGGGTAGCAAGGCATCCAAGTGACGACACTTGAAACGCCCATCTGAAAAACCGCTGAGTCATATAGTCATCCTTCATCATCTAATAAAGCGAAACCGAGGCGACGTTTTGGTGTTCGGCACGTGGCGTTGGTGACGCCACACCCATGTGCCGAAACCCCAATGGCGCGTCCGCCGGCGGTTCGCAGAGCCTCACATTGTCTCTTTCAAGAACATTGACTAACAGGACCGTCTCATCCAATCTGGAAAACACCAATGACCCCGCTGCCCCAGCTTGATCGTACACAGGACGACCGCCCTGTTCGTCGAGCGCACCCAAAAGAACCCTGTCTCCGTGAGGGTAGTAGGTCAATTCCCGGCCAGCGGCAACGCTCAGTTCGAGACAACAACCAAAGAGCGTGTTGCCGTACCCGGAGAGGTGAACCGCGTTCGGAAATACTTCCGTTTGAAGCGCGTTCATGTCGCTCGACGTGATGGCCATACCACCATAGTGGACGCCACGAATTCTATCGCGCTGTTCCGCACGCATAGCACCAGCGAGCGCTCGAATGACAACCGGCGTCGAAAAGAGCATGGTGATGGTTTGAGAATCCAGAATCGCAACCGCCTGGTCAACAATGTGCTGAAGGTACCGCGCAGCCGCAAAGCTTCCGGATGCCAGCTTTCTCGCCCATCGAGGGTCAAAATCGACACTGAACGGCGTCATGGACCCCGTCGAGCGTGCGATGGCATCTGCGGCTCGATCGATGATATGCGGGCCTGACGGCCCCACGTAGAGCCAGGTGCCATCCACCGGAAAACCGACGTGTGTCGCGGCGATCACGAAGGGATCGACAAAGGCTTTACGAAACTCTGGTTCCAGATACGCCGTCCAAGCGGGCTGCCCCAGTGTGCCTCCGGTTTGAGCGATAAGCAGTTCGCTTTTTCGATCGAGAAGCGACCGCGGCAGGAAATCGTCCAGCGCGTGGCCCGCGATTTCCTTTGGATCCATCGTCGGAAAACGAGAGAGATCGGCCGCGCACCGCACATCCATCCGCGGATCGAACCCGAGTTCCTTCGCGCGGCCGAGCCAGTAGGGGCTACCGCGCTTGGGATCGAAGTGGATCGCGAGAACATCGCGGAGCCGCGCGTCAATGCCGACGTCGTTAGTGACCGTTGTCATGCTGCTCCGCTCCAAGTAATCGATGGTGCTGCAAAAAACCCAGAACCGTCGCCGTCACATCCAATTCGTGACCTCTGAAGAAATGCTCACCGGCGGACAGTTGGATTCGCGTCTTGGGTTCACGCAGCGATTCAAACCATGACATCATTTCAGGTGCAGCGCAGGTAAAATCGTTATCGCTGTGGATCACCAGCAGCGGTGCTTGGCTTTGGCATAGTGGCTCGAACTCATGTTGCTTGGGGTTGGGGGAAATCAGCACGATGGCCTTCGCGTTTGATTCCCGAAGATTCTTAACAGCCGTCCAACACCCAAAACTGTACCCAAGCACCACCGGGGACAAATCGCACCACCGCCGCAGCCCCGCAAGCGCCGACCCGACATCGTTCACCCAGTCCTGCTCTTCATCAAACGTCCCGTCCTTCCAGAACTTCGACATGACCTTGGGCCAGTCCGCCGGTCCGCCTTCGCTGGCTCCAACGCCGCCATAGTTGAACCTAAGCGTCACCGCGCCGCGTAACGCCAACGCCTTTGACAAGGCGCTGACAACATTGTTGCCCATATCGCCGCCGAGAAACGGGTGCGGCCCCGCGATCAGTACGCTGCAACAGGGGTGGCCGGCAGGATACGTCAATGTGCCTTCCAGCATACGTCCGGCTCCCGGAATCCGAACATTCTCTTCAATGATGGCAGTCTCAGTCAGCATGTGGCACCAGCCCGACTGCCTGCGGCACAATCACCACCACCAGCCACGGGAAACTCTTTGAGGAACTCGCCGATGATAGGGACCATCTTCAGCGCCCGCTCAACATCCCCAAACATTTCGGCGCTGCCGTGAAAGAATACATCCTGCAGCGGCTTGCGGCAGGACACGACCTCGACCAAGTCTTCATAAGACAAGCGGTACTCGAACTCCGGCTTCAAGGCCGTTGGCATAGCGTGAGTTTCCGTCAGCAGGCCGCGATCGAACCGGCTGACCCAACTGCCCCCGACAGGACCGGTGATCGTGTATTGTACAACTGCAGTCAGCGCCTCGACTTTCGCGACGACGGAGCACGGGACGGCCTCGGGAAGAAAACTCTCGAAATACCATGCGGGGTCCAGCCTGCTGGCTTGCGGCGGTAGATCGTGTTCAACCAGTGGCGTCCGGCACCAATTGGTCGCTTGGGCGTACTTCATACATCTTGCAAACGAGGCACCGTCGATCAAACGCCGTCCCGGTGGCAGGTCCGCCGCACACCGCGACTCAAACGTCAGCCCGTTTCGAAAGTAATCGAGACAGACGTTGCCCAAAGCGTAGAACAACTCTTCGTAGTGGTTGGCATCCGTGAGCGGCCAAGTCTCATCGCTGAACCGACCGCCAGCAATATCAAAGTATTCCTCCAGCCACCCTTTGACTTCTTGATGGGTTGGCGGGTCGGGGTTGGTGACGTGATGCACCGAAGATTCGGTCGCTGGGTTCAGGGCGATGTCGGTCATCTGCCGGGCAGCCCAATCGATGGGCACGACATTGCAGGTGGCATCACGACATCCAAGAATCCGAAGCGCGATCTCATGGCGGTCCGTGTCGCGGTTGTCGTCCATCGCGCGTGCCAGAATCTCGGTCGCCTTGGCGACGAGGTACAACCCCTTCATCGCGCTGGCGCGCCCGGTCCGGCTATCGCCAAACAAGATCGAAGGTCGGCAGATCGTCGCCACACCCGATCGCTCACCCCAGTCCCGCACAAGCCGCTCGGCCTCCCACTTGGATCGTTCATAGTCATTGCGAACCGGCGGGAGCCTATCGAAGAACGACTCCGGCAGATGACCGGCTTGTTCGCCACACACATAGGCGGTGCTCACGAACACAAACCGACGAATCTTGGCCTCAGCGGCCAGCGAAAGCAGCCCCCGCGTTCCTTCAATGTTCGTTGTCTCAAGTCCGTTCGATCCGTTGGCGTGGAACGTCGTATTTCCCGCCGCATGCAGAACCAAATCAACGCCGCTCACATCCGACCGTTTCAACGAGTCGGGCAACACCCCTTCGACGGGCACGACGCGCCCGTCGGCAATTAACTCCGAAAGGTTCAGCCCAAGATCCGCAAGAAGCCGCTCAAGCCGCACCGAGCTATCGGAAACCGGGGGGCGAAGCAACACACGGCAGCGAACGTGTGGATGCGTAAGCAATTCCGCAAGCAGGTAGTGCCCGAGAAACCCCGTCGCACCTGTCAAAAACACTTCGATCGGTCCGCGGGTCATACGCTTGCCTCGCGTATTTGTGTAACGACCACCTGACCGTCACCGTTATCACCTAGGCGCACACTGTCAGACGGCGCGACCAAGGCACCGTTGCAGGACGACCCCGCCCCGGCCGTGCATCCGAAGCAGTGGCCGGCAGTGTTGATGATACGAGATCGCAGCAGAGAGGCATCCAGATCACGAATGTGAGCGGGAAGCCCCGATGACAGCGGCAGGTCCATGACCTGATTGAAGTCGCAATCATGCAAACGCCCGTCATACCCTACCGATAGCGTGCGACGGCACATCAAACCGTCCACCGCCTCGGGATTGAACGCAGCCGCCAACCGATCCATATAGGTTGACCACAACTTCTCGCGCTTCAAATAATGCTCGAAGCGTTTGATCGGCAGATTGTTCATGGAAAAGAGCCGATCAAACACAATCCCATACCGCTCGAACAGTTCGCGCTTGTATTGCCGCTCCAGTGCGTCCTGCGGTGCCCCGAGATCGATCCCGGTAGGGTTGCAGACGAGGTTCAGCGTCAACGGTGATTCTTCCCGACCGTACCCCAGTGCGTTGAGCTTCTGTAGCGCGGCGATGCTCTTGTCGAAGCTCCCGATGCCCCGCTGGCTGTCGGCGATGTCCGCTTCTCCCGACGGCAGCGAGGCAGTGACGATGATACCGTGCTCAGCCAAGAACTCGGGCAGGTCTTCGTACCCCGGCTCAAAGAAGATCGTCAGGTTGCACCGATCCACGACGCGGCATCCCAATCGGGTCGCCTCGCTCGCGAGGTACCGAAAGTGCGGGTTCATCTCCGGAGCACCGCCGGTGATGTCCAGGGTTTCAATGTCAAAACGGCGCAGGGCGTCAAGCACATGGTTCACAGTCTCACGGGTCATTTCTTCCGTTCGATTGGGACCAGCCTGAACATGACAATGGTGACAGGCCTGATTGCAGCGCCAGCCGACGTTGACCATGAGCGTGGAAAGACCAAGAGCGCGAAGCGCCGCGGGCCGGCGGTTCATCGCGTGCCCGGTAAAGCAACGCCCACCGGTGTTTTCAAGCGCCTGGGGTGGGAGTACCGGTTTCCTGCCACCTGCAACAGTTACGGGTGACTTGTCGGAGCCTGCTAATGTGGGCCGGGGTGTTGTGCCGCAGGCGATATCGTTACCGCCAAACAACATCTTCAGCGCGTCCCAAAATGCAGCAAGCCAGTTTTCACTCGCTACAGCAAGCCCGCGCTCCAATTCGTCCAACCAAAACTGCGACCAGGCGCTGCGCCGCCATGACCGATACGCCGTTCGTGCGCGATCGCCAGCCTCTCCCGGCTGCGGACATGGCAAACCAAAAGCCACATCGCCCCTCATGAATTGGATTTCCGATTCAGCCCCCGCACAAAGGCAGTGAGAGAGCGCCACGCTTCGCGATGGCCTGTGGTACACAAACGAAACCGCAACGAGCGATCCAGCTTGAAGCAGGATCGCGTTTGTTGGAAAAACAACCTGGATGAAGTCGCCGTCCAGATTTTTGATGAAACCGGGACGATCGACGACTTTGAAGCCCCCGCGGCGCGCATAGGCCATCTCGACGCGCCACGCATCGCTGGAAAGAACGTCGGAAACAATCGCTTCGTGCTCAGCGCCAAGCGACGAAGGTGCGCGTGTTGGAGATGCCACGACCGCCTTGCGCGGCAACGAAGAATCAGGCCCGTCAAAGAACGGACTCCCCCACTGACACTGCGTACACCCCGCACAAAAGTAGAGACGTTGCAGCGCCCAGTAGTAACCCTCTCGCCACCGCCGACCGGCCTCCCGCTCACCCAACTGCAGCAGCTCTTTTACGAAGCGATCCCAAAGCGCCGCCTTGTGCTCGATGATACGCAAATTAGCCCGGCCCCCATCGGCGGCGTCTTGGGGTTTCGGCGAAGCCATCGGCCCATCGAGATGTCGAACCAAGGGATTGATGCCCGGACCGGCGTGCATGGGGTGAGCGTACAATGTTTGATCCAATTGGCGATCAAACAAACATACGACCGAAACCACCGCGCCATCTTCAATCGGACCACCGATGACTGGAAACATCAGACGGACTAGGGAATCCGAGAGGTCTTTGTGGACAATCGGCTTCGGATCCACCTTCAGGTTCTTGCGGTCGAGCACGAAGCGCAAAGCCCCCATCGGCGGGCTATGAAGCACGGCCGCGATAAAGTTGGCCGCATCCTCCCGGTCCTTGACGGCAGATGGTAGCGCGTGGCGTGCGATGTCTTCGTGGGCACGGTGCATCATCGCTCGCCCTGCGGTGCTGAGGCACAAACAAGTTCACACGCGGCCAAATACTCAGATGCGAATTCCGGCGGAAATACTTCCAGCAGATATTCGTTTTCGATCCAAAACTCGATAACGCGAAAGACACGCCTGCGGTGGATTTCCGCACGCCAGCCGTACGCGCCGGCAATCTCCAACACTCGATCGGCATTGGCAGATACGCAGATGGCCGTGTGTGATCCGGTGTAGGTTCCGGGTGAGTTGCTATCCGTCAGCTCGCAGGGATTTCCCGGATCGCCAGGGTGGAGTTCGATCTCCTTTCGGTACAGTTCGATCAGCGATCCAGTATCCCCAAACGTCACGAAAAAGCATCCAGGATGGAGAAAATCGAATGTCGCACCTTCAGTGAGTTCTGCGATCGCCTGTGCGACCCGCTTCGGGTTTCGAACCGGAATGGACGTGTGAAAAATTCTCATGGGTAGCACCTACTCGCTAAGCTCGCTCTAACCAATCCACGCTCCCACTGGGAAGCACAGCCTTCTCGCGCATCGTCTACAGGCATCGGTCGTCCACGAACCCCCCGGATAGATTAACCGAAATCCATGTCCCCCGCCTGAAGTTGCGTGACTGGCAACGGATCGGATCGGGGGCAGCCATTGGTTGTAAGGCCAAGCTACTGCTCGGGGCCGCTTGGCATCCCATTGTCTGGATTCTCGTAAGCCCACGAGGTTCATGCCGACGCGATTGTCAATTTCCATCTTATCCCAACCCACTCCAGCTACGGGGTGAGAATGTTGCGTCTGTAACGCCGTCAACCCAAACCCATGCCCCCGCCAAGGAGCGACGCCCGATGATAGCCACCGTATTCCAATGCTCAGTGAAGTCGTTACGCCATAGTTGCAAATGACTCTCCTTTCAGGTCGAACACACCTTCTTGCTCAGCCTGGCAATGGCGACCATCGCGCCGTCCGGGCTTGGGCACATTTTGACCTAAAGCGATCATCTCGATGGACCGAAAAAATGCTTGTCCGCAGCGATCGCAGTCGGTCATACTACTTCTCCGCACGGCACATGGAGCCACAGATGACAGCCAGCCTCACGCTCGAACCCAACGTCGCCGGCACACCACTGGGGATGGACACCATGAGCTCGGCCTTTCCCGATGCGTTTCGGTACCACGAGTGGGTTTATTCTTCCTTCCGCGACCTGCTCCATGGTCGGATCCTCGAGGTTGGCATGGGCTCTGGAATCCACACGCGCATGCTGCTGCGTCATGGACCGGTCGTCGCGACCGATCTGGACGAGCGTTGCCTTAAACGGGTCCGCGCCGAACACCCAGACGCTCAATTGGAATGTGCCAAGCTCGATCTTGAGAACTCCGATGACTTCATCCCACTACGCGAGCGTCCCTGTGACACCGCGGTCTGCCTGCATGTCCTTGAGCATGTTCGTGACGACGCACTGGCACTCAAGAATCTGGCCAGCGCGCTCACACCGGGTGGAACGCTGATCCTCTATGTCCCCGCAATGCCCTCGATCTTCGGCACGATGGATGTCCGCGCGGGGCATTACCGACGGTATCAACGTCGATCGCTGCTTTCGATCCTGGACGCAGCCGGCTTCGACATCATCCGCTCGCAATACCAGAACTCGCTCTGCGTGCCGGGTTGGTGGTTCAACGGTCGCGTCCTGAAGCGGCCGGATCTCACCAGCGAGGGGCTCGCCAAACAAATACGTTTCTTTGACCGGTACCTCGTCCCGGCAGCAAAGCTTCTCGATCACATCACACGCGGTTTCATGGGGCAATCACTCTTCGTCGCAGCCAAGAAGCGTCAACCCGAGTCAACAACTACCGCTGGATATTGAGCCTCCAATCGTAATCAAAATACTTCACCGTCCATGAACCTGATCGCAACGCCTTAGAAGTGTCACCATCTGGCACATAATCCGCGAGAAACTTCGGAATGGTTTTCGCATGCGGCGTAAAGTTTTTCGCCACGAAATCACCACCATACCAGTGAAACACCTTGCTGATTTTGATCCGCCGACGCCCGGCGTCGATGGTGCATTGCTCAGGGATGGTTACAAAACGGGTCATGGCTAACGCAAGCTGGTCTTTGACCCCGCCGCCGGTATACGCCCGATTCCAAAGCGGCGGACAGCCCCTGGCCGCACAAACCAGCGCCACATGGATGCGCGGATCACGAAGCCCATCCTTTTTCCGAAGGATTTCGTGTTCGATGTCATCAAGCGTCCAACGACCACCACCGACC
>JAJRSR010000137.1 GCA_024278695.1 Planctomycetota bacterium
CGGTTTCGCGCGGCGCACCGGGTAGTGCCAGTGTATCGAACCCACGCCCTGCCACGCGATCTTGGTCGAGGCGACATCAGCCCCCAACCGTAGGACCGGATGCCCAAACGCCTCCGACGGAATATCCATCGGGTAGGCCTTTAATTGGTAATGCCCGACCCGGTTGAGAATCAGATCCGCCTCCGGGTCTATGGAAACCGGAAGAATATCAACCAACGGCTTGGTCGAAAGCTCGCGCATGAACGCGACCGTGTGCGGCCGAGCGGCACTCACCAGCAAACCACCCGCGTGCTCCGTCACAAACGTAGCCACGAGCTTACACCACGATTCATCGAACTCCGAAAGATCGGGGTCCATCAGAATAATCACGTCGTAGTCAAACAGCTCTTCCGCAAGCACCGGAAGGTGATCGATCACGGTGTTGCCATCGCGCACGGAAGTGAGGTCGGCCGACTGCAACCAACAACTAAGATCAAACGTCACGTCGCGCTCGAGCAGCCGCGACAGGTAGCGGTATTCCCAACTCGGACCACCGGCGACCAAAAGCACACGCGTCCGCGCGTCGATCACGTTGACCGTGACCTGTGCGACGTTATCCTCCGCAACCGTCTCGCCTTCAAGCTCCGGGATCGTCACGGAATAGGCGTAGCGCCCCGTCTTTTCTTGGCTTCGTTCAAACAAGATCGGTGCCACAACGCCACGAGGCCCGACGCGCACCTGCTTCGTCTTGATGAGCTTGCCGCCCCCGCCCGCGCGGCTGGCGTCCCGCTCGCGCAACTCCACCCGAAACGACTCACCGTCGAGCCCCTCGGCCGCGAGCCGCACGGTGATCGAAAACGGATCCTCTTTGAACGCGTTCTCCGGCGCGAGCACCTCGGCCACACGCACGTTGCGCGCCGGTGACGGATCACCCACACCAACCGTAAAGATCGGAATCTCCCGCTCATTCGCAAACCGTGCGACGTCATCGGCAGAAGCGCCCTGATTGAAACCGCCGTCACTAATCACCACCACGCCAGCCACCGGTGCCGAACCAACCGACTCCACCGCGCGCCGCACAGCCCGCTCGATGTTCGTCGTAGAGCCCTGCGCCGAAAAATCCAACGATACCGTTTCGACGTGAGCCAGCCCGTTGGGCTCATCACCCGCTTCCAAGGTTTCCGTTCGTTCCCAACCAGCGCGAACCGTGCTGCGCAGCGTGGGCTCGTCAGAAAAACCGTAGAGCTGAACGCGGTTTCTCTGAGCCAGGTCGGCAAGCAGTTGCCGCTCCCCCGCGCCGAGCACCGCGTTGACGACTGATGTCCGGCTCGCGCCGACGGGGTCTGCGCCAAGCACGACCGTCGCCCGGGCCTTCGCGCCTGGATCTCGATAGGCGTCGGCTAGGTCCATGCTGGAGGATTGATCCACCAACACAATCGTGTACGAATCAATCCACTTACGCAAAATCCGAACACGCACCGGCTCAAGCAGAATAACCGCAAGCAACAGCAACACCACGCACCGCACCAACCCCAATCCGGTACGAAGGCGCAGGCTCGCACCACGTCGCCCTTCGCGCCGGTACATAGCCACGACCAACCAACAAATGCCGGCCAACAACGCAGCAAACGCGATGCCCAGCCAACCCTCGGGAACATAGCGCAGCTCGGTGACGAACGCCTCCTGCTCTCGCGCGGCGGCGGCCAACAACGCCGGTAATGTCAGAAAACCACTCAGCATGAATACAACTTTGCCCTTTTGATCGCGCCAACCACAACCATGGCGTGCCTACCTACGGCGTCCCCATCGCCATGCCAGAAACTGCTCAGTCATCAATAGCAGCACCGCACCAAGCAGACAGACGCGCCAAAACTCCGTGCGAGCCTCTCCGGTCGAGCCGGCCAAACGGTCGATCCCGCGGATGTACTCCACGGGCAGATCGCCCACGCTTCTTCGAAGCTCGTCCTCACGCGCAGCACTCAAATCACTCTCACGCGGATCAACATTCACCGCCACCGTCCGCACCGACTCCGCGCCGTCCTTGCCGCGCAGCACAAACTGATACACGCCGGCTCGGTCCGTATGATCCCAAGTTAAACTCAACCCCGACTGCCCCTCAACCGGCGCAGCGGTCACGGCAGCTTGCTGCTCATTGGGGTAGCTCGGTGATCGCACCAGCACGTCGGGTTCGAAGCGGCTGGGATCGACCGTAAGCTGGATCGGCATACCCACCGTGTACTGGTCACCCGTCTTCGCACGCCGCGACACATGCCCCGCGAGTTCCAACATCACCGGAAGAAACGTCGGATGATCCGGCCACAGGTGCCACTCCTTGTCAGCCGTTGTCGTCACCACGACCACGCGACCCTCGCCAAATCTACGCTCAATGATGGCCGGGTTTTCGTCATCGTCATCAAAACGCGCCACCACACGCACCGGCCGCGCCGCGCCAGCAGCCGCTACCTGCCCCAGTCCCGGCACGGCCGCAGTAACGCCTGCTGCTGCGTCGTCCGCATCCTTGGGCGAATCCACCACCGAACCGAAATACTCAAAGAAAGGGATCTGCCCAAGCCCCAGCGGATCACCCTCGCCACCGAAACCGCGCATCGTAGGATGCAACCGATCCACAACGACCAGGTGCGACGCGGACGCACTCCGCGTAATCTCCGTCAGACGCACCGGGGAGAGGCCATCACCGGATCGATACAGCGCCACGTTGAACTCGTTCGGATCAACCTGATCGCCAAGGAATATCAGCAAACCGCCCCCGCCGCGCACATAACGCTCAAGTGTTTCGATCGCCGGCTCGCTCAACCGGTAGACATTGGCCAGCACGACAAGGTGAACCGCCGTAAGATCAGCCTCCTCAAAACCGGACTCATCCACCACGACGATTTCGTTACCGCTGAAGACCTCACCCTCCGGTCGCAGGGCTGTCGAAAGAAACGTCAGCTCATCATCGTATGCGTCGGCCGATGCTTCACCGTTGACCAAGAGCATGCGCACGGCCGGCACCACCTCCATCGAAAGGTAGCGCACGTTATCAACCCCAAGCCGATCCGGTGAAAGCGACACACGCAGGGAATCATACCCCGAACGAAGCACGGCAACCTCAACGTCGAGGGTTGCCGTTTGAAAGGGCATCACGCCGTCGAGTGACTGACTTGGCTGCGCCAAATTGCCCACGTTGATATCGAGCGTGGCCCCATCGAGCGAAACCTCCGCCAGGTTGGCCACCGCAATCTGAACAGTACCCGTGGTACCGGCGACGAGTTGCCCCGAATGAATCGCCAGGTTCGTGACAGCCGTGTTGCTCGCGTCGTCATCGCGCACGTCGATCAACACAAGCTGCACCGCCCGATCATCCTTGGCCCACGCGGCCAGCGCAGCAAGCGGCAGCGCACGGGTTCGGTCTTCCGTATTCGTCACATTCGCCCCGGACCAATCCGCCACTTGAAAATCACTCACGAGGTACACGGCCGCACTGGTGATTTCCGGATTGCGCGCGAGAATCGCGGCCGCCTCATCCGCCACCTGCGACAGGTTCATCGATTGTTGCGACGGCGCCAGTGCTTCAAGCCGATCGAGCAGGTCTTGCGTCTGGTCGTCGCTCAGAAACACGCCCGAAGCAACGGGGTTTTTAGGATCGGAAGTACGAATCAACGTGATGGTATCATCCGGCGTTTCCAGCCGAACGGATGCGATCAAACGGCGCACCGCCTCTTTGGCCAGATCAAACGGCATACCCGCGGCACCCTCGTACCCCATGCTGAACGAATCATCCAGCAAGAAGACGCGCTCGGTCCGCTTGGAACCGCCGAACATCGCCAAGCCAGCCGGTCGAAGAAACGGCCGGGCCACAAGGGTACCGATCAACAGCAACGCGAGACACCGAAGCGCCAATAGAATCCACTCTTCCATGCGCACGCGCCGCCGGTTGTGCCTATCGGCGTGCAACAGAAAATCCATCGCGGCCCACCGGATCACTCGAAAACGACGACGCGCCAAGAGGTGGATGATGATCGGAGCGGCCATCGCCGCCGCGCCACCGGCGAACAACGCCGGGGTCATAAAGGCAGCCAAAACTGGGGGCGCAGTCATCATCAGGTTATGCTTTCGATCGCTGGCGGTG
Source organism: Planctomycetota bacterium (assembly GCA_024278695.1). Classification (GTDB taxonomy): domain Bacteria; phylum Planctomycetota; class Phycisphaerae; order UBA1845; family UBA1845; genus JAJRSP01. The sequence continues at coordinate 4,112 of JAJRSR010000137.1, forward strand.
CATACGCGTCGCAAGAAACGTCGTGAGCGCCACGTCCATCCGTTGCGCGGTGCTAACCAGCGCGTAGTCGATGCGTAGATTCAGACAGGCACTGCGCACCTCCGAGATAAAACCTTCTAATGCCTTGAGGTAACTCGTACGCAGAGACTGCGGGTCCGTAAGCACTTCCTGTTCGATATACTCCATGCCCTCAAACTTGATCCGGTCTGAAAACGGAAACTCAAGCTCGTCGTGATCCATCACATGAAGCACGATGACGTCGTGCTTGGTATATCGAAACCGCTGCAAGCCGTTGATCAGATCAGCCACGTCAGTCAGTAGATCAGAGAGAATCACGACAAGCCCCCGAGGCGGCAGGCTCGATGCAAGCTGCGGAAATAGGGTTTTCACCTCGGTCTTGTCACCCGGCGTGTACGCCTCGATCGTGGACACAAGCCCATGCAGCGAGGCCCGACTGGTCGATACGGGTAACTGCTTGCGAATCTCCGTATCAAAAAGCGTCAGCCCCACGCCGTCCTGCTGATGGACGAGCAGGTGCGCGAGTGAAGCCGCCAGGGTGGCCGCGTAGTCCCACTTCGTCATGCGATCCGTATCGGGATGCTCCGGGTACCCCATCGACGCGGACCCGTCGAGCATAAGATGCACGCGCATATTGGTCTCTTCTTCATACTCTTTGATGAAGAAGCGGTCGGCCTTACCGTACACACGCCAGTCAATGTGGCGAATGTCGTCACCGGGCACATAAGGCCTGTGCGATGCAAACTCCACGCTAAACCCCTTGTAGGGGCTCTTGTGCATGCCGCTCACGAAACCTTCCACGACATGTTGCGCACGAAGTTCAAGCCGGTCGATCCGGCTGAGCACCTCAGGCTGAAAGTACTTTGCTGATGTGCTCATCGCCATCCAAATCAGTACGGTTCGGGTCGAGGGCACCCAACAACTCGTCAATCATACGATCCGAATCGTACCCCTCAGCCTCCGCCGAAAAGTTCGTCACGATACGGTGCCGCAGCACCGGCTTGGCCAGCGCTTCGATATCCTCCGCCGCAAGGTACGCGCGCTCATGCAACGCCGCACGCGCCTTGCCACCAAGCAACAGCGCCTGAACCGCTCGCGGACCGGCACCCCACCCGATCATCTTGCGCACGATCTCCGGGGCGTCTTTCTCGTCCGGACGGGTCGCACGCACCAGGTTGAGCGCGTAGCGGATCATATCCGGCGCAGCGGGAATGCGCCGTACGAGATGCTGGTATTTCAAAATCGCTTCCCGCGAAAGCACCTCGGCCACGGTGACGTCCGTATCACCCGTGGTCCGATCGGCGACGGCGTATTCCTCATCATAGGAAGGGTACCCGATAAACACCTTGAAAAGAAAACGGTCCTGCTGCGCCTCGGGAAGCTGATACGTACCCTCTTGCTCGATCGGGTTTTGCGTCGCCAACACGAAAAACGGCGGCGTGAGATCATGCTGCTTACCGCCGACCGTAATGTGGCGCTCCTGCATTGATTCCAGCAGCGCCGCCTGCGTCTTGGGCGGCGTGCGGTTAATCTCATCCGCAAGGATCACGTTCGCAAAAATCGGACCGGGAAGGAACTTGAACTCTCTCGCGCCCGTGGCACGATCCTCCTGAATCACCTCGGTACCCGTGATGTCCGACGGCATCAGGTCGGGCGTGAACTGAATCCGGTTAAACTTCAGCCCGACACACTTGGCCAGCGTGGAGATCATCAACGTCTTCGCGAGACCGGGCACGCCCTCCAACAGGCAATGCCCGCCCGCAAACATCGCGATCAACAGTTGGTCGATCACCTCGTCCTGACCCACGATCACCTTCGCCAGCTCGGCGCGTACGGCCTTGTACGAACGGTGCAACTCGGCCAACTGCCCGACGTCATCGCCCGACAAGCCCTCATGGCTCTGGCCCTCGTGGCCCTGGTTCGTGTTGATTGTCTCGTCCATCGTCTACTCCAACTTTCTACCGTAAAGACCGGCGGTGCCATCGCGACTTTTCAGTACGACGGCCCAACCCATCGGATTAACTTCCCATCACTCGCAACATCACTCGACCGTTCAAGCGGCAACGACCTACGGCTGCATGATCGGCAACTGCCTATGGCTGCATGATCGGCAACTGATTGTACGGCAACTGCAAGATCACCAGCGCCAGCGCCGTCCCATAGACATCACCCACGCCATCTCCAAGCCACGAACCATCGGCGCGCTGCCGTCCGCCGACAACCAACCAGTCTCGCCGCGCCGCAAAATACTCTGGCCAATACTCATCCGAAGACACATACAAAGCCTGCGCCATGTACAATTGAGCATAGTAATCATGCCCCCGGTTCGACCCGTCCGGCTTGACGTTCTCTTTCGCATACGCCAGCGCCCGTTTCGCCAGCGGGTTGTCATATTCACCCGCGTTAAACCAGCAGCAAACGGCCGCTGCCGTAATCGGAGCCCGAGACGCACCGCCGCGCTGATTCAAGGAATACCGAATCCCGCCGTCGCTGTTCTGCGACCTGACAAGATAACTCATGGCCTGATCAATCACCGTCTTGGGGACGGCCAACCCCGCGTTACGGCACGACCGAAGCGCTTGCACCTGCGTAATCGTCACGGAGCCTTCATCGCCACCGGAAGTCGGTTGATAAATCCAGCCGCCGTGTTTGCTTTGCGAACGCGCGGTGAGCTGCACCGCCCGCTGAAGGATATCACGAAGCTCGTCCGCGCGCCGCACGTCCTCCGTCATGCCGTATAGCTGGCTCAAAAAAAGCATCGCGAAGCCGTGACCGTACATAGGACGGGACTCGTGCTCGGGGCGTGCGATCAGACCGTCTTCCGACGACGCCCGCATCAAATAACGTGCCGCTCGATCCACCTCGGCCGCGTATCGACCTTGCGTGGTCGTGTTACCATCCATGAGCAGCGCCAGACCCGCCAACGCCGTCATCGCCACGGGATACGAGCCGTAATTCCCCTGGTTCACCCACGAACCCTGACGGTCTTGCGTTCGCGCCAAATACGCCAACCCACGATCAATCGCAGCCGCGGCTTGGGGCGTGATCCCCTCCGGCAAACGCCTTGTTGGTGCCGGGGGCTTCGATGAAGCCGTAGCTTCGGGCGGGCTAGGGTTTTGAGCGCTAACCACCTGAGCGGTAACGATGAACATTGCCGCCATGACTGTGACCATCCGGCGCAGCCGCGTATGACCAGAGTCCGTCACCAGCTTACACTTTCGCTTTGGTAGTGTTAACAGCACGCTACTTAAAAACCCTCCGCTGATCCTTGCGGATCGACAAGCTCCGTCGTGTAGGCCTGGATCCCATCTGAAAACCCTACCAAAAGAGCGCCATCATACAAACCGAAGTCGCCGTTAAATCGTTTCACATAACTTGAATTTGCATCGAGGTTCGCGATTTCGCCAAGGTTTGACCCGGTCCGAAGATCAAGAATCACCCCACCAAGTCGCTTAGCCCCCCGCGCGTGCTTTTGGCCCTTGTCGATCAACGCCGGCACATACAGCCGCCCTGGCACCTCACTGAAATCAACCAGACTCTCGAGATCCGACCGCCGCCAGTCCTCGGCTCCCGTCACAATATCAATGGCGATCAGTTCGGACGCTCGGGCCTTTCCTCGACCGGTGCTGGCCTGAACAACCAGATTCGTATCGATCACGCGACCATCCAGCACAGATGTCACCCCGGAAACGCGATGGGTAAACGCCACCTCCCCGGTGGTTGATCGCAAGACCATGACATCACCGCCGAGCAACGCCACCCCCAGATATCCGAGTCCGGCATCAAAGAGCTGCGCGATCGGCTTGTTGAACGTAGCACGCCACGATTCCGCACCGGTGTGCATGTCAAAAGCCACGACGCCGGGGTCTTCGGGCTCGCCGGCACCGGCCGGAGCGTTCGAGGGACCGAGCAACAAATGCCCCATGTCCACCACGCGAACCACGTTTTTGCCTTCCCCAAGCTGAGAGAAGTCGGCCGTGCCGATCAGCGTACCGTTGGCCCGCTCAAAAAACTGGGCACGCCGCTGCTTCGTATCGATCGCGACGACGGCCCGCTCCGTCAGGATAACCCGACCCACAGATGCACCGCGAAGATCATGTTCCCACAGCTCGCTACCATCGCGCATCCGCATCAAGGTCAAACGACCTGCGTGCGGCATTGCAGCCAGCAGCCCGTCTCGTGCGGCCATCTTCCTATCGCGAATGTTCGTCGCGGCCGCGTTCGTGATAAACTCAAACGGCTTGTACCAAAGCCTTCGCCCCGTCCGCATACCCACGGCGAACATGCCGAAACGCCCGTTGAAAATCGCGATCTGCCCGTCGGCGACAACCTGCCGACGCCCGGTCACATCCTGCGTCGTTCGGGCACCGGAGGGCGTCGTGAATGACTCAGGCAAGCGCAGCGTGGTATGCCAAAGCAATGCGCCATCCCGAGCGCGAACGCAGAACACCACGTCATCTTCCGCATGAAAAACCACACGATCACTGAGGCCATCGTGCGTAGCGTGATGGACTTCTACCAAACGCGCTGCACCGCGTCGCGACAGCACCGCCCGCAGATCCTCCACGAGCTTGAACGGTGCTACAATATCCGGATTTGATCTTCCCTCTCGATTCGATCGCCCCGGTGGGCGTATCATCCACGACGGCGAATCGGCACGCGCCACGCGCAACGCAGACGACCGCGTCAGCGCCCCAGCCGCAATCCGAGATCCAGCCCCACCCTGTGCCTCTTCATCAGCCTCCAGCTTGGAACGAACAACTCGGACCCACGCACCAACCGTCTTTGCATCGCCGCCAACCGACGCCACGACCGAATCAGGCTCGATCGCAAACTCAGCATAGTCAGATTCCAAATCCCGCAGCGCCTCATCCAGGCGTTCGGGAGCCTCCTGTGTCGGCTGTAGCATGAGGTAAACCAGTCGCGTCAACACATCAGCACGCTGACCGGCTTCTTCGGCAAGCGCCAATGCCTGTAGCAAGAGCTGCTCGCCCTGTTCATACTGGGAACGTTCAATGTCTGAATCTGCAAGTGACAACAACGACGCGACACGGAGCGACACGGAAACCGGAAGATCCGTAAGTACCGTTAAGAAACCCCTTGCCTCATACCAAGATCGACCAGACGCCAGATCAGCCATAGCCTCGACCGCACGTTGACGCAGCGTTTCGGATATCCGCTCCGCATCCGCGGGGCTTAACGATCCGGCAAATGCTGCCAAGCGCGATGCGATCTGAAGCCGCGTGCTCGCCGTCACCCGATCGGTCATCTTCACACGTTGCTCGGCCTCAGGCTGAAACGCCGTATCCAATAGCGCCTCATACGCCTCCGCCGTCCGCCCCATAGCGACCAATACATCTGCGCGCGTCAGGCGCGTGCGCAGCCGATCTGAAGCTGTGAGCGACAGATCATACGCCTGTGCCAACCGAACGAGCGCGGTCGCGCCAGACTCCGACGCTGCCAGCGTCAGCAGCGCCTCCACCTGAAGGCGGGCAACGGCAGTCGCCCGCCGAGCGTCATCGCGGGTGGCCTGCGGATCAATGGTTGAAAGCGTCTGCAACGCCGCTTCTGAATCGTGACGAAGGTGCTGCATCCACGCCAAACGCAGCGCCGGCGTCACCGCGCCAGGCTCCTGGCGGTACGCTTCCAACGCGGCCAAGTAAGGACCACCGGTATCCGGAAACTTGCGAACGGAAGACGGCTCGATACTCAACAGCGCCGCGTCGGTACAGAACACGTTCCCAAGAGGAGCATCGGCGTTGTCGAGTAGCTGCTGGCTGGTGAGCGTGCCGGTGGCCGCATCCAACGTCACAAGCCCGGCCCCCGTCGGCACGTGAATTGCATCACCGGAAAGCACCGCCCGCCCGGACGGTGCTTCCTCGAGCAGGGACGTCCACACCACAGAACCATCCACAAGCGACAGGCAAGAGAGAGAACGACCGCCCAACCAAATGAACCGCTCATCCGCTCCGATGACATAGCTCGAACCATCTGCGGAAGCCGACCACACGGGCGTACCAAATGCCGCGGAAAACGCCAATAGCTGGTCCTGATCCGTCGCCGACAGAAGCACCAACCCCCCGGAGACCACTGGCGGGGAAGACAGCCACGTCCGCGATGCATCGCGCGAACCGAAGGTATGACGATTCTGTACTTGCCGATTAAGACGACGGGCCGGCGTCAGCGCGACCATCGTTTTCGGTCCATCGCCGTAACGAACCGCCCACCGCACCGTATGCGCCACCGCGTCGATCGCAAACAGCACACCGTATTCCGTAGGCACATACACCAAACCGTCCGCCAGCGCCAAATCCAAAGCGAGCCCGGGCATCGGCCCGTTATCCGGCATCGCACACAGCGCGATCGTATCGAGGGTCGCACCATCCACCGGATCAAGAACGGCCACATACAAATCCCTGTTGTCGATGTAGGCTGCCCACAGCTCATCACCCACGGCCACCGGTGCGGACCGAATCGACGCCCGACCCAACGGATCATCAATCAACCCACTGCGTCCGCGCTCCCAAACCGCCTCACCGGTTTCGATATCAATCGCAATGATACGCCCATCCTCACCGGTTGCGCGACGGTTTCGGGGTTGAATGGAAACCGGTTCGCTTCCCCGTCGTCCCGGCGGCGGCTTGCCGACACCAGATCGCTCGATGATTAGCGCGAGACCGTGCGCCACGGTTAACGATCCGGATGGATAACGCTTGTACGCAGCGCTGGAATCCGGGCTGCCACCTTGACCCACCGACGCGGTACCGCCAATACCGACGCCCGACGATTCGGGATACGTCCAGATAGGGGAGAGATCTTCCATATCCAGCGCAACACAGCCCCCAGACTGCCGAACGATGAGCCTGTCACCCACGACTGCAAACCCCGGCGTAGGAAGCCGAAGCGGATCGCCGGCCTCCGTATCGTGAACACGATCCCAAACATAGGACGCGCGACCGGGAAGTTTGTGAGACCAAGGCGGTGCGTCTGTCACCGTCGGTGAAATCGCCGGCATCAACCCCTGCCGGGTCGGCGAGCCGCCCCACATGGGCCAAGACCAATCACCGGAACCGGTTTGATCTGACGATACCATCGCGGAATCGCCCGCGGCAACTTCGAACGCACTCGCCTCACCCACACGATCAAACCAAGCCGGAGCGTCGTTGTTACGACTGCGAAAATCATCCGTGATTGTCTTGGCCAGAGCGACCTGCCCAAGCTCGGCACGCGCCGCCGCCAGCTTGGCAATGATAAGCTGTTCCGGCACATCGAAATCGGGAACGAACTCCAACAGGTCCACCAGCAGTGACACGACCTCGCCGGGGCGATCCGCATCCAACAACCAAGACGCCAAGAGATCAACCGCGTCATCCCCATACCGAGTCAACAGAAAACGCTCGGCAACCCGACGAAGCAACGCCACATCATACGCATCCCTCGCGCGGGCGAGCATACCCTTGGCTTGTCCGTCATACAGCCGCCGATACGCGGCCAGCCCTTGCGGAGGAAAAGAAGCGATCCGACGCACCGCACGACGACTGGCCGATTCGTACAACGTCATCGATCGATCAGGGCCAATCTCTCGGGGAAGAAGCGAGCCTTGGGGGTCGTCAATGATGCGCTGCAAGGAATCAATCGCGAACTTCCAGTCGCGTCGCTCGATCCCCTCCTGCGCTCGCTCGAAAAGATTCACGATCGGCGCGGTCGGCTCGATCATAATCCCGGCGATAGGTTCAACATGCACCGTGTCGTTGTTTGCACGAATCAGCGCCCGCCCCAGTCGTTTCGGGGCTTGCTGCGCCTGAGTCAACAACCCACCGCCAAACGAAAGCAACACGGTCACAACAACGAGACCGCGCCCCGAGAATCTTGGCTTGCCGGACCGGCACGCCCCTGATTCGGTTGCCAGCCTGTTGGTCCACCGTAGTCGCATACAGAATGTTCTCGCCCTAATACCAACCGCAGCGCAAACCCGGCCCCGACCACCGGTCGATCCGGCGGATGAGACGTCACGCGCACGTTTATCGGAATATCGGTCAGCATGCGGCACGGCCCGAGCCCGGCCGCAAACCTCCCCCCGATGGCACGTCCGGTCATCGTAGCGAGGCGCAGCACCCCCATCCAGACCGCCGAACATCGAATGACAAGTGAATACATCAGAACTCACGAATCGTCACCGTGAGCGGCGCAACGAGGCGTCCAAGCGTAACAGCGAGGTAACACACCGCGAAAAGCAGCCGTATCAGCACTGCCAGGTCAGACCAGCAGGTGGAAGTTGAGAAATCCTAGCGTCGGCGTTTCTTGCGCTTGTCGCGCTTGCTCAGCGTGCGCCGAGACTGCGTGGACTTGCCCTTGAGCTTCGGCATGCCGCCGCCGGACATCATCTGCGATAGCTGCGGCATCATCCGCATCCGCTGAAGCATCGACTGCCCGCTGATCTGCTTCATCATCTGCCGCATCGGCTCGTACATCTTCACGAGCCCGGACACGTCCGTCGGATCGCAGCCGGCACCCTTCGCGATGCGACGGCGGCGGGATGCGTCGATGATCTTCGGGTTGCTCCGCTCCTTCGACGTCATGGACTGAATCACCGCCTCGATGCGGACCAGTTCTCCGTCATCGACTTCCATGTCGCCCATCGCGTCGCCCATGCCCGGCATCTTCTTGAGCAGATCACTCAGCGAACCCATCTGCTTCATCTTGCGAAGTTGAAGCAGAAAATCGTCGAGCGTAAACCGCCCGGACTTCATCTTCGCTTCCATCTTCTCCGCTTCATCGGCGTCGTAATGCTTTTGAGCCTGCTCGACCA
>JAJRSR010000138.1 GCA_024278695.1 Planctomycetota bacterium
ATCATCAGGATCACGTCTACCGTGGCCACCGCCCCACCCACGAAAAAGCCGAGCCAACTCCTTCCGGGCTTGTCGTTGCGGCGCTGCCCGGCGCTGTTCCAACCAAGCAGGAAGCTCACCACGGCCGGCAGGAGCGACGCCAGCACGCAAGCCGCAAACACCGGCACGACTTTACCAGCCGCACCATAGACGATCTGCCCGAGTGTGGTGTCATACTTCCAGACGAGCACGCCGGCCGCCGCCACGCACGGAACCACCGAGACCGAGGCCAACACCGCGGCGTAATTCGCCTGCACATCCAGTCGGCGTAGGTTAGAAATCGCCAAGACGTTCTCCTTCAGCAATACCGGTCCCGTTCATCAAACGCCAGCGTGCGAGTTATCGGCTCCGCCAAAACCGAGGCGTAAACAGCACAATAATCGTGAACATTTCCAGCCGCCCCAGGACCATGAGCACGCTCATCACCACTTTACTACCATCGGAAAACCAGGCGTAATTATGAGTAGCGCCCACCCTTGCCAAACCAGGACCGATATTGTTCAACGTGGCGGCAGACGCGGTGGCCGCCGTCGTTATATCGATCCCCTGGTGCTGCTCCAACACCATAAGCAAAACCGTCCCTACCGCAAAGAGCACGCCGATCCCCAGGACGTATACGAGCGTCGTCAGCTTGAGTTCCGGATCAATCGTCGATTTTCCGATCTTCACCGTTCGCACGACCTTCGGCCGATAAACGTGTTCAAACTCCGCCAGGATCACCTTGAAGACGATCATGATCCGCACGACCTTAATACCCCCACCGGTGGAGCCAGCCGATGCCCCGATAAACATCAACACCAGGAGCGTCGCCTTCGCAGCGAAGCCCCACTTGTCAAAATCAACGCTGCAGAAACCGGTCGTCGTTTGAACCGAAGTTACCTGAAACAAGGCGTCGCGAACGTGCGTACCCAGCCCTGCTGCGGTCGCGCCATCGCTCGAGGGCGATGCCTGACGCGCCACGCTAACGGTCACGATGATCGTGGCTACGACGATAATGCCAAGATACGCGCGTAGTTCACGGTCTTCGTAGACACTACGCCAGTGGCGACGAAGAAGCTGGTGGTATAGGCCGAAGTTCACGCCGGCGAGCACCATGAAAACGATGACCACGATCTGTATCGCCGTCGATGGGAATCCTGCCATGCTGGCGTCGAGCGTACTAAAACCGCCGGTGGCCAGGGTGGCGAACGTGTGGCAGACCGAATCAAACCAGGTCATGCCGCAGATGCGCAGCGCGATGATCTCGACAAACGTCAGCCCGACGTAGATCATCCAAAGCACACGCGCGGTGTCGCGCATACGCGGTGTCACGCCTTCCGGGGAAGGTCCCGGAGCCTCGATACGGTAGAGCCGGCGGCTGCCCACACCCAGCATCGGCAGCACGGCCACAAACAAAACCACAATCCCAAGCCCACCAAGCCAGTGCGTGAGGGCGCGCCATAAGAGGATCGTTCTGGGCAATGTGGCAATGGACTGCACAACCGTAGCGCCCGTCGTGGTCAGTCCGCTCATCGCTTCGAAGTAACAATTGACGAAGCCGTCGAAGTCGTGGACCGCATCGACTTGGTCGCCGCGGAGGTGTGCCCAAATCCAATACGGTAGCGCCGCAACGAACGCACCGAGTAGCCAGCTCAGCGCGACAAGCACCAGCGCCTCACGCTGACCGATCAGTTCGTCGCCCTTTTTACCCAGAACAAACAGAAACAACCCGAGCAGCGCCGCCGCACCCGCCGAGAGACACATGACCTGGATTTCCAGCGCGGCACCCACCACACCGGCCAAGTATTCCACCGCTGCCACAGCACCAACGGCCACGATGAGCAAGCTCATCACGAACATCAAGATTCCAAGGTGGCGGCTGACAACGCGTGTTTCAAGAATCATTTGGCTACAAAGAGTTTGCGAAGCGCCCCGGCGATATCACGCGGGCCGATGACCAGAATTCGGTCGTCGGGTTGGATCTGATCTTCCGCACCCGGAAGATGTACGTCGTCGTTTCGTTGGATGGCCGCAATCATCGCCAACGGCGGCAACTTGATATTACGCAGCTCATGCCCGATGACGTTGGCCCGCTTGGAAGGCCTGATTTCATACACTTCGGCCACGTCGCAGGCAAAGGTCGCCAGAGATCGGACCGGATCCGTCCCAATCAGCGACCGCAGCGCTTTCACAGCGTCGCCGCGCGGGCTGAACGCGCGATCGATACCCACATGCTCAAGAAGGTGCATGTACTTGCTCTGCTGAACCACGGCGACCACCATCCCCACACCGAGGCGCTTGGCCTGGGCGCAGGCAAGGATGTTATGCTCGTCTTCGTCCGTCGCCGCAATGAATGTATCCACGCGTTCCATGTGCTCATCAACAAACGTGGTCGAGTCCGTAGGGTCCGCCTCCAAAACCGTCACATGCGGCAGCTTCTCCGCAAGCTCCTCCGCCCGGTCGCGCGACTGCACAAACACGCGTACCGAGAAAATGCGGTTCTTGAGCGCACGGCAAAGCCACACGGCCGTCGATGTCTGACCCATGATCGCAATATCAATGCGCTTCTCTTTGCCCTTCGCGAACATCTTGCGGGCCGCGTCAAAAGAAGCCGAGGCACCCACGAGCGTAACGAAATCGCCTTCGTGGATCGTCGTCTCCGCGTCGGCCAGCGCCGCCCCGTTGTTCCGTTCCACCGTAGCCACACGAACGCCCGACGGCAGCACCAACTTCGCCAATGATTGCCCCACGGCGGAAGTTCCATGAGCCACCTGGACCCGCTGCATGAGCAGCCGCCCGCGCGCAAACTCCTCCAAGGCAATGGACCCCGGATTCCGTACCGCCCGCGCGATAGCCAACGATGTCAAGTATTCCGGACAGATGAGTTCGTCGATCCCGAGGCGGCTCGCGTACGAGGTGCCGCGAAGTGAAAAGTTGGCCGTATGGTGGACGCGAACGATCGTCTTCTTCGCGCCGCTCGCCTTCGCCACGGACGCCGCGAGCATGTTGACCTCATCATTTTGCGTCGCCGCGAGCATGAGATCGCAACGGTCCGCGCCGGCATCTTGCAACAAATCAAAATGCGCACAATGCCCAACCAGCGTACGCACATCCAGCCGATCGTTCAGCGCCTGGAGGCGTCCCGCGTTGAGATCGATGACCGTGACATTGTGGCCGGCATCGGACAGCACCTCGGCCGCATGACTGCCGACCTCGCCCGCACCAGCGATGATTATCTGCATCCACCCATTCCCACATGACCAATCGTCTGAGCCATGATACCCAATTCGGCAATTCTGCACGAATAACTCAATCTGCCGAGGGGTCAAAACGCAGCCGGATCATGTGCGCTAGCCACGCCCGCTGAAATGACTCATCGACCGCCCCGAACGACGCCGTGAACGCCGCCAACTCCTCTTTCGGCGTCACACGCGTCCCACGCGGCCTGTTGGCGATGTTAGCCAGATATTCTGAAAAATCCGACTCACGCTCACGCGCTAGGTAAAACACCAACCCCCAGGACTGCGCGTAAATCGTCGAAACGCGTTCGCCGCTACC
>JAJRSR010000139.1 GCA_024278695.1 Planctomycetota bacterium
CCTGCGACACGGCCGGCGTGCTTTCCTCGGTTGTGAACATCGTGGCCAGTTTTCAGGCGATCGAGGCCCTGAAGATACTGACCGGGCAGCGCGAGCAGCTCAACCGGCGGCTGATGAATATCGACGCGTGGACCGGGCACGTGGTGAATCTCAATGTGGCGGCGTCGTTCAAGAAGAATGCCTGCCCATGCTGCAAGCGGCGTGATTTCATGTACCTCGACGGACGCATGGCCAGCACCACGACCACGCTCTGCGGCCGCGGCGCGGTGCAGGTCAGCGCGCCGACTGGTGTGCGTGTGGATTTTGCGGCAATCGCGAAGAAACTCGACGCGGCCTCGGAGGCTGGCGTGCGTCACAACAAGTTTATGTTGACCGCCCGTGTGAACGGCTATGATCTGGCCTTGTTTCCGGATGGGCGGGCCATCATCAAAGGTACGGAGGACGCGGGCGTGGCACGAAACTTGTACGCGAAGTACGTCGGCGTGTAGTAGCTTCGGGCATTGAAAGCGGTATGCTACAAGGGGTGTCCCGGCTTTGCGGAACGGTGTGCGTACTCCATGATAACGAGCTGTATCTATCTCGATAACGCGGCCACCAGTTGGCCTAAGCCGGCGTGTGTGAACGAGGCGATGGCCACGTTCCACAATGATTGTGCCGGTGGTCCCAATCGCGGCGGACACCGGATGGCCGTGGCCGCGACGCGCGCCGTGCAGGATGCTCGTGCCAAGCTCGCGCGTTTGTTCGGGGTTTCAGATTCGTCGCGGTTGATTCACTGTTTCAACTGTACGGACGCGTTGAACATCGCCATCAAAGGTGCGCTTTGCGAGGGCGATCATGTGGTCTGCACGGCGCTCGATCACAACAGCATCTCCCGCCCGTTGGAGGCGATGGCGCGTCGTGGGTTTGTGACGCTGACGCGGGTGGCTGTTGGCGAAAGCGGTATGATCGATCCGGACGATATTCGTGCGGCCATCACGTCCAAGACGAAACTGCTGGCCACGGTACACGGGAGCAACGTTACCGGGGTGATCACGCCCGCCGCGCAGCTCGGCAAGATTGCCCGCGACCATGATCTGCTTTTCGTGTTGGACGCGGCGCAGACGGCCGGCATCGTAGACATCAATGTTGAAGCGCTGGCGGTTGATCTGCTCGCGTTCCCCGGTCACAAAGCGCTGCTTGGCCCGATGGGTACCGGTGGGCTTTACGTCGGACCGCGCGCGCAGATGCAGCCGTTTCGAGAAGGCGGCACGGGTTTTGATTCGGATTTCCCGACCCAGCCGGAGGATTACCCCACCTGGCTGGAGGCGGGCACACCGAACGCGGTGGGGCTGGCCGGGCTCTTGGCTGCTATGGATGAGCTGACCCCCGCCGCGACGCTACAGCATGAGCGGATGCTGATCGGGCGCATTATCGAAGCCTTGTCCGATGATGATCGGGTCTCGTTGTATCATGCACCCTCAATCGAGGCGAGCGTGGGGTGCCTCTCGTTTACGATTGCCGGATATGATCCCGGAGACGTGGCGGCCATCTTGGACGAGTCTTTCGGGATCGCCGTGAGAGCGGGTTTGCACTGTGCGCCGTACATCCATCGGGCGCTCGGCACCCACCCCAACGGCACCGTGCGCGTCTCACCAGGGCCGACCACGACCGAGGCCGAGGTGGATGCGCTGATCGCAGCCATTCGCGAAATCGCGGGCGAGCGGGTCTGAGCTGATTGTGATCGGGGCTCTTGGCTGTGGCACCCGAAGTGTGCGGGGGCTACGCTGCGAATTGACACTCTGTCTCAACCCATGTTATCTTTCCCTTTCGAGTCGCGAGCGAGCGATTCCTTCCTGAGACGCAGTTGCGGAGGCTAGCTATGGCCAATCGTTACGACAATGTGATCGACGCCGTAGGGCGTACCCCGCTCGTTAAGATCAACCGGATTATCGACGCCCCGGCGACCGTGTTCGGGAAATGTGAATACCACAATCCGCTATCCAGCGTGAAGGACCGTATCGGTGCTGCGATGATCGTCGCAGCAGAACGCGAGGGCAGGCTCACGCCGGACACGATGGTGGTCGAACCGACCTCCGGCAATACGGGCATCGCGCTGGCCTTCGTATGCGCGGCCAAGGGTTATAAGCTAACGCTGACGATGCCCGAGAGCATGTCGATGGAGCGTCGAACGATTCTCAAGGCGCTGGGGGCTGAGCTCGTGCTGACTCCGGCAGCCGAAGGTATGAAGGGCGCAGTTGCCGCCGCAGAAAAGCTGGCGGCAGACAACAAGAACGCGTTTGTCCCGCAGCAGTTCAACAATCCCGCCAATCCTGATGTTCATCGGCATACCACGGCGCTCGAGATATGGGACGATACCGACGGCGCTGCGGATATTCTGGTATCAGGCGTTGGTACGGGCGGTACGATTACGGGTTGCGGTGAAGTGCTCAAGGATAAGAAGTCGTCGTTTCGATGCGTGGCTATTGAGCCGGGCAGCTCGCCGGTGATTGCGCAGGCTCGCGCGGGTGAGCCGCTTCAGCCGGGTAAACATATGATCCAGGGGATCGGTGCCGGGTTTATCCCAGGCAATCTGAATCTCGACGTTATCGATGACGTGCAGCACGTCACGAATGAGGACGCCTTCGCATGGGCCCGTAAGGCGTCGAAGCGAGAGGGGCTGTTCTGCGGAATCTCCAGTGGTGCCGCGTTGTGTGTGGCCGACCGGCTCGCGCACATGCCCGAAAACAAAGGCAAGACCATCGTGGCGATTCTACCCAGCGGCGGCGACCGATATCTCACAACGGCACTCTACGCGGAGGTATAGTACTGGGAGGGGCGCTTACAGGTTTGTGAGGCTCATGAGGTACGTTTTCGTCCGTTTGATGTGGTGCTGCTTTTTGACATTCTGATTGACCCGACACTTCTGCGCCGATATAGTAAAGTAGGCAATCTAAGGCTTGGTTGATCCGCCAGCGGGGTGGGTTTGCTGGGGTACGGGTTTTCTGGGTCGGGTCGTATGCCAAGGGGGTGCGGTGTGTGTGATGTCGCCGCAGAGTCAAGGGCCGATTGAGTTTGGCTGGCACGTAAGAGTCGTCCCCGTAGTTTCTCGAAGCGTCGTGTGCTTGTGCCCCCTATAATGTAGGGGCAGCGGTAAGAGCTATGTCGGTTGACATTCCAAATTATCGATTGGTCGAGCGTTTGGGTGAGGGGGCTAATTCGGCCATCTATCGCGCACGCAATATGCTCAACGGCAAGGACTACGCCGTCAAAGTGGTCAAAATCGTCAAGCCTGAGGATGCGAGCTTCGTGGAACTGCTCAAGGCCGAGCACGCGATCGCTGCGGCGATTGATCATCCCGTGGTCCGAAAAGTCTATGAGCTTCGGAAGCTACGGCAGCGGATGCGCGTGCGCGGTGCGGCGCTGTTCATGGAGTTTGTGGATGGTTGTTCGATGGCCGCCCGCGAGTTTCATCGACCGTTGACTGAGATTCTGGGGCACTTTATCAGCGTTGCGGAAGGCCTGCACGCGATGCATCGGGCTGGCTACGTCCACGCCGACCTCAAACCGAATAACATCATGGTGACGCCTGAAGAAGAGGTGAAGCTCATCGACCTGGGGCAAAGTGCCAAGATCAATGAGGCCAAGGCGAAAATCCAAGGCACAGAGAACTACATCGCCCCGGAACAGGTGTCACGTGGTGAGCTCGATGCACGGACCGACGTGTTTGGGCTTGGTGCCACGCTACAGATGGTGCTTACCGGGAAAGCCGTGAAAACTGAGCTCAATCGTGTCGCCTCAGTGAACTCAACAGGGCTTGTGGGCCGGCTCGTCTCGCAGCACGTTGATGACACGGCCAGAGAGCTACCAGTGTGCGTGACGCGGTTGATCGCCGATTGTTGCCAGTTCAAGCAGGATGACCGGATCGATGACATGCCGAACCTGATTCAGCGGCTCGAGCTGGCCCGGACTATCGTCGAGAGGCACGCGGCCAAGCCGAACGAAGCATCTGATTCTCATGAAGAAGAATTATCCGAAGAGGATGACGAAGACTCTCGTGATTTTTCCTTTGACGACATCGCCGACGAGCTAGGGCTCGAACCCGATGACGCGCCGCCCTCCGAAAAACCCGCGCCTTCCGACGACTGATGTTCGACTTACATCCGGCCATTCCCGTGGCTAAATTGGGCCTGTGTGGTAGTGCCGCGATACCCCAGCAAGTAGGACTGGGTAGCCCGGAATCCCTGCCCAGATGGCATACGCGCTGGCTGTGTCAGCATTTTTTCACGTACTGTGTCGAGCGGGTGGGTACTATAAAAGGCGTGCGGCACCCTGGTTGTATTGGCGCGGTCATAGGGTGCCGCAACGAGTGGAAGCTAGGTTGTTTACTATCAGGAACTTACGTTCCCGATGCCGCCTGATATTAGGCGGGTGTTTTTCCCAAATCAACTTCTCTTGGCACACGAAAACGGCTTCCGTGTCACAGGCTCCATCTTAACAAACCCGTAGTATGAAATGCAAGTGAAAAATCCAGAAAAATGAACGCAAGTTATTGTTATTCAGTAGATAACGGATTGATCGTGGACTAGGCCACAGCTTCGTATTTCTAGAAAAAACGATGGCATAATACCGGTAGAATCGTAAGTGTATTTGAATAATGCAGTTATGGTTTGAGCGGGCAGTGCGGGTCTGGGGTTGGCCTCATCTACTCAAACCGAAGCGACTGCACGAGATTGCTATGGCCTGACTGCATCAGAGCCGCGATGCTCGCACCGAGCCCGAAAACGATGATTCCGACGAGAATCAGGCCGAGTTCGCCCCATGCAATCGAACTGGGATCATTGACGAGATTCGGAGCCACGGCCACCGCCGCCGCGAAACAGCCGCTGGCCAGCCCCGCGCCGAGCAGCAGGGCGTTTTCAGAGAATACGAGCAGTGCGATAGATCGCGGTGAGAAGCCGATCGCCCCGAGCAACGCGAGCTCTCGTCTACGTTCCCAGACGTTGCGAAGCATGACGGCCGCAAGCCCCAGTGTGCCGAGCACGAGCCCGAGTCCGCCGAGCGTCTGGAACGTGGAGAGGTAGGTGTTTTGGACCGCGAGGTATCGGTTGAGGGCTGCTGCTGCCGGCACGGCATCCATGCTGAACGGTGATAGCTCGCGTTCGAGTGCGTGTTGCAGTGCTGCGGTGGTTTCCAGTGGTGCGTCGATGAGGAAGAATTGCGTCCCGTTTCGTGAGGGGAAGATCCGTTTGAAGTGGCTGGCTGAGATCACGAGTTCGTTGCGCAGCACCGACCCTTTGAGCAGGGCGACGAACCGCAGTTTGACGTCGCGCCCACGTTCATCGGAGATCGTCAGGTTTTTGCCCACGCCGAGCTTGAGAAGCCATAGCACGGTGCTATCGTCGCCAATGACGGGGATTGCACCTTCATCCAACTCTTGATCGAGCAACAGCCACGGGTTAGCTTTTTCGTCTGGGCTTTCGGCGAGCGTCGATGCAAACGTGAAGCCGCCGCGTTCGATCATGCTTTCGGATGCGCCGATGATGCGCGGCTGTTTGGCTTGGTAGAGGCTCAGGCAGCTTGAGTCATCACCCGGCTTGAGGCGAAGCGATGTGACCGTTGACGCTTCGAGCATCGCGATCGTTTCGGGGGAAAGGCTTAGCGCGTCCGCGCCGGTCGTGGTTGCGAGGTCGTACGGCAGCGGCTGACCGGCTTCCGCGATCAAGGTGTAGCCGCCGGTGCCGGACGTACGGTTTCTGGATGTTTCTTGCGTGGTCTCTACGCGAAAGACCTGAAGCGACGCGATGATGAACGTGGCCGACGCCACAAGGCTGGCCGTAAGCACGCTGCGCGACGCGTGACGCCGGGCGTTGCGGATGCCCAGCCGGATGATGGCGATCAAGCCGGGCTTGTGGACGATTCCCCCTGGAGCACGACCTAACGTGATGCTGAACGCGGAAAGGCAGGCGGTGAGGACGAGGGCTCCGCTGCCAAAGAACGCCAGCGCCGGCTCCATTCCTTTCGACACCGACGGCAACACGGCCAAGGCGATGGCACCCAGGATCGCCGTGGCTGCTACAAGTTTCGTGCGCATTGCAGTGCGGGGGGCTGCGGTTTCATCTGCTGCTGTCGCGCCGGCAAGTAACGATCTCGTGGAATACCTGGCCAGCCCGCGAAGCGACCAGCGAATCGACCCGAGCGCGACGGCGATGGTGGCCGTGTAGCCGATGACGAAGCTCATCGGTGTTGCGTGCCATTTTAGGAAGGGAGCATTGGCCGCGTCCGACCACCAGCTTCGCAAACCCGCGAGCATGAGCCAGGCGTAGCCTTGTGCGGCGGCCAGCCCTATTGCGCCGCCGATCGCGGCGATGAGTAGCCCCTCCCCCATCAGGAGTTGGCGTACCGATCGCGGATCATAGCCGGTGGCAAAGAGCAGGCCGACTTCGTTCGCGCGGCGTTCCACGCCGAGGCGAAACAGGAGTGCCACGAGCATGGCAGCGGAGCCAATCAGAAAGAAACTGAAGCCGATGAAGAGCATGCCGAAATCGGTGGAGCCTTTGCTGGCTTCGATCGCTTGAACGCGTACGGGGTCAAACCGGAAACCGGCGCTGGCGGCATCGATCCGTTCGAGAAACGCCTTCTCGAACGCAGCCCTCAATTCGTTGAGCGTTTCGTCCTTTGGATACAGGCGGATCGACGTTAGTCGCCCGAGCCGCTCGCCTTCGCGTGCCCAGAGTCGCTGGCCATCTTCGAGTGTGACGAACGCTTTGGGCGTCGTGCGGTAACGGTCCCAGTAGTCTTCGTCCTTGTCTCGGACGATCGAAAAATCGACGGGGAATGGTGCGTCCCAGTCGGCTAGGTTCTCGGTATCGGTCACGCCGGGATAGGTTGGTATCCAACCCGGGTCGCTTGCGGCACCGTCCAAGCTGACGATGCCGGATAGGGTGAATGTATGCTTTTCGGTTTGCAGCGCACCGTCTTCACCGGTGATGTAGTAGCTCAGCGCGATGGCATTGCCGACAGTGGCACCGAGATCACGAGCGGCCCAGTCGTTCAGCAGAATCTCACCGGGTTGGAGTGTCAGCGGTGCTCCACCCGTGGCTGGTTTCATCCGCGCGAGCGCAGGTGACCCAGGCGAAATCGCAGCGATCGTGGAATAGGGGATGACGGTTGCATTTGCGGCGGTGTTACCCTTGCGGTCGAGTTCAATGCGGTTGGCCAGGTGCGTGAAGACCGGCTCGCTGCCGCCAACCACACCACCGGCTGCAATCGCAGCCTGCTCCAACGCGGGGTCGATCAGCATGGATTCACTTTCCAGCGCGATGTACCCGTGGTCGCTATCGAAGCGCAGCGTTAACCCCATGTCCGCGAGTGTGAGGGCGTTGTTGAGTATATCTTGTAGACCATCAACGCTTTCTTCTTCCGAGTCGCCACGGATGTTTCCATCTTTTTCAATGACAAATATGGCGTTGACGCGGCCCGTGCG
>JAJRSR010000140.1 GCA_024278695.1 Planctomycetota bacterium
CAGCCCCCTATCAAGTTCTCACAGCTTAGTCCGGTTTGCAGGCACGGCAGGGTTTTTTGTTTGCAGCTTTGGCTTTCGATGGTGAGGAAAAAATCACACGGTTGGTACTTTTGATTCTCTTTGCGTGGGAGCAGCTCGACTTGTGAAATACTTTCGAGCGGCGGCTGGAGACATAGCGGCCTGATGTTGCGGTTGGTGTGGTCGTTGCGTTTGTTGGCTTTAGGTGTTCGGGTTTTGCGAGGTTGGCTGTTTTTACTGATGTGAAAGCTGGCATGCCCGCGCGGAGCCAAGCCGTGCCGATGAGTCGAGCACCCAGCAGCGCGGCGTCTTCGATTCGATTTTCAAGGATGCCGATGTGTCGTTCACGGAGTTTGTTGGGTGTGATTTCCAGTTCATCGTCTTGTGATTTTTTCTCGTGTGGTTGATCGGTCTCGTCGTGCGTGGTCGTTGGTCCGAACGCTTGGCGGCTCGCCTCTCGGCCACGCCGTTGCACTACGTCGATCGTTTTCTTGATCTGGACCACCGGTTCAAACCGAACCGCAGACACGCGCGCTTCGTCTTGCAGTCGTACCCGATGCGATGCCATGGCTTCGCTCCAGGATGGATCAAGGCGGTGGGCGTGCGTGGTTGGTGCTGCGTCGGCGTCGGGCGGCGGCATGGCCGCTAGAGTTGCCAGGCGGATGATCGCAGCGGCCGCTTCTATGGCGTGCGAGGGTTGTTTTGCCTCAAACGCCTGGGCCAGCGCATCGACTGGCTCGGCGATGGCGTGTGCGACGTCGCCATTCGCCGTGTGATCTGCTTCCGCAGGATCGGCGTTAGCGGCGACATAACACAGTATTTCCTGACGGTCCTGCAACGGCCTTCGCAAGCCGGCAGGTAGCGCGGCCAACGTCACGCGACAGACGATACCGTAGACGATCGAGTCGTTAACTGACGGCGCAGATGGCTCTGATCCCGCCTGTGCCGTGACCGTTGTGAGCACGAAAACGCTTACGAGAATGCGAAACCGACGCGTCATGTCTTGGCTCCCGTTATCTTTGTCACCAATAAAGATTTTGGATAGCTTGAACCACATTATCGGGTGCGGCTACGTATAGGCGTACGCACCCGATGTACACGGCAAACAAGAAAAGCACGCCCAGTCCAGATTCAGCGGTTTGTCGAGCGTTGCCGTTTGCAATACGTTTCTGAGTTGCGGACCTCAGCCTGCGCGGCGTTCCAATGGCAGATCTGCATCCGCTTCGCTTGGACCCATCAAGCGCTAACCGGCCGAGGCGTCGCCGTCGTCAAGACCGGCGTCTTGCCAGATTACCGTGAGCAGGCGTTCGGCCAGCGCTGGGTCGTTACCGATATCGATCCATTGTTCGTCGTCGGGTGAGATGGAGGCCTGGCCCGTGGTCGAAGGCAGGCTGCTGCCGAAGTACTGGTAGGCCGCGCCGGTGCTGTTGAACTGGCGGTCGAGGGATGACAGCCGTTGTTTGTGGACGATGAGCGTGAGCTCACGCCAGAGCCCGGACCCGTCCGGGACCACACGCACCTCGATCCAGCGGCGGATCGGGTTGACGGTCGATTCCCAAAGGTCGTCGTCGGTTTGCACGTCGCGCCGCCAGAACTCAAAAACGCTGCGCGAGGTTTCTGGGAGCGTGGTGATGATCCCCTCGCGCCAGTCGGTGCGGTCGATGGTGAAGCCATAGGTTCGCAGGGCGTCCCCGGTGGCTTGCCAGAGGCGGTCGGCTTGGTCGGAGCCGTGCGCCACGTTGATTGGTCGGGCGGTGACGTAATGAGATCGCTTGGGACCAAGGCAGCCGCTGCACAGCGTAGCGAGCCCCAGCAGCCAGAGGATTCCCAGCGATGAAAGTTGGTTCGACGTGTTGGCGTGGAGGATTCCAAACATCGAACGCGATCATACGCTGGCCCATGGGGCGGTCAAGGAACATGCTGAGAGGGGGCATGTCGGGCGTGTGACGCAAACTCAAGCTCGCTTTATCTGTCTTGCACGCCAAACTTTCCAGGGAACGCGATTCTCTTGACCCTGTGAAGTTTGCTGGCTAGGCTTATCCAGATTCGCGACGTATTCGCTCGCTCGCGGTTTGGGGAGCGCGCGGAACCCGATCCATAGGAGTCTGGAATGAGAAGTTCTGTAGGGATGGCCATGGCACTGCTGCTTGGGCTGATGACCGTCGCGCCCGGTTGCGCAGAAGAGAACACCGGTGATCTGAGCAACCGTGATCTCGGCACGGCCGATCGTGCGCTCGTGCCAACGGGTCTGACGTTTACAGATGCGGCCGTGGTCAAGGGTTCCGCCCAATGGCAGAAGCTGCGCGAGCCGAACTTTGACCATGTTGCAGATGCCAAGCACTCGGCCCATGGCGCGGGTGATGAGATGGACGCCGGGGAGCCGAAGGACGCGGTGGAGTCTGCGGAGGTGGTCGAGCTGCGGGAGTTGGTTGCGGACTACAACGCGGTGGTCGCGGAAGAAAACTTTGAAGACCTTGTTGGTTTCTTTGTGGAGTCGCAGGTCGAGGCTGCTGAGAAGCTGGTGCAAGTCGTGCCGGGTCTCGCGGGCAAGTTGTTGGAGCTCAACGCGGCGCTGCCGGAGCCCAACGCCGAGCTGTCCAAGTCTGTGGAGTCCATTGCGCTGACCAAGCTGTTTCATCTGGATGTGGGGTCGATCACGATGGTGTCGGATTCTTCAGCCACGGGTGAGGTGACAAAGGCTTCCGGCGGCGGCGTGGTCAAGTTCGTCGTCGAAGAAGAGGAGTGGTATTTCGAGCATCCGTTGGTGGCGTCGGTGGCCGGCTCGCTGGCCGAGTTGGAACAGGGCATGGGTGCGCTTGATCTGGCCATCACCGCGATCAAGTCCGGTGCGGTCGAGGGTGACGCGTTGGATGCTACCGTGGGTGCCGCGCTCGACATACTGATTCTGCTCACGCCGGACGACGCGAGTGACGAGCCCGAGTCGGACGACGCGGCCGACACCTAGGCAGCAGACTTGTTGATCTCCCGAGCCGGCGGGTGGGGGACAGCACCGAGGCGTCGGCAAACGCGACTTTCTTAGGCATGTGACACCTTCATGGCCGACGGCGTACGACAAGCACACAGCCTAGCCGAGGCCTATTTCTACCTGTCCATCAACCCATGCCCCGATTGCGCGACCGGTGTGCGTGATGCCGGTGAAGGGCTGCGCTTGCCCGATGTGGGTGGCACTGCCCGTGTGGAAATCGAAACCACCTGCCGATCATGCAACGCAGTCGTACGCACGGTGTTTGAGCTATCCGACAGTTCAAGCCTGGGCGGTGGTCAAGCCGCCCCGATGATAAGCCGATCCGACAAGCCGTCGCATCTGATCGACGTCGCGCAGTGGCTGACGCTGTTCCGCGTGACGGCAGAGGCCGCAGCTAGGGAACCCAACAAGCAGGCCGCACGACTCAAAGGCGTCGAGGCGGCGCTGTGTTTGGAGGAGGCGCTGAAGTTTTATGACGATGACGACAATGACCTGCCGCCCGGTGACGCGTTCTTCAAAGATGAATCACGCCAGCGCCTTCGAGACCACCCGGATCAGTTCTCTCGCCAGAGACTCATCGAGATGCGCGCCAAGCTACCCGCGCTGGACGTGATGCAGCGTAGTGCCCAAAGCCCACGCCGAGCGTGGTGGCGATTCTGGCGGCGTTGATCCTGCCGGCGTTCAAAGCTTTCTCGGAGTCTGCGTTACTCCACTTTCGCGCTGGCGAGGAACTTGGTGATTGTCTGCTCCCATTTGCCCATTGTCTTTTCATCACCGACGATACTGACGAAGTGCGGGCCTTTGGGGTGGTCTACGATCGCGGCGATCATTCGGGTTCCCGCTTTTGGGGCGGACCGCATCGTGGCCTGGATGGCACCGGTGATGTCTACCGTCGTCAGACGCACGTTTCCGAGCTCTTTCTTCTCAATTTTCGCGTCGGCTCGTGTCATTGGCGTGCCGTCCGCTTTTCGCGCTTGCCCGATCCAGCGGTCGATATTCATCTCGTCCTTGCCCTTCATGCTGGGGTAGTGGGTGATGCGTACGCTACCGGCCTCGGCCGTTTCTTCCGCGCCGGGCATGGAGAAGACGGCCTTCGGTGCCATCGGTCCGGTTGGCGTCGGCTCGGCGGTCCATTCCGACGGCATGGTCAGGTTGAGTCCGGCGAGCTTCAGCGTAGAACCTTCTAGCACGGCCCCGCTGTTAACCAACCCGGCGAGGGGTGCAGCCAGTGCCTCAAGGTTTCCGTGGGGCATCGCTGGCATGGCCGGTTTCGGCGCGGTTGTGGGCTGCGGTTTTGCTGCAGATTGGGCGGCCTTTGGCTGGGTGGGTGCGGGCTGGGCGGTTACGGGCGGGCTGGACGTTGATGACTCTGATTTCTCGCAGCCGGAAAGCGTGACGACGGTTGCGAGCGTGATGGTGAGGGCTATTGTTTGGCACGTTTTGGTCATGGCGTTCTCCTATATTAGTTAATCAACCGTGCGCATTGTATCGGCCCCGGTGGCTGGGACCAGCATAAGGAGACCGGGTGCGGTCTGTCGTGCGTTTTTGCATCGGCATGCCGCAATCCCTATACTGATTGGGTTCGGAGTGAGGCGTCGGTGTCACCGGCGGTGAGTCAGATAGGGAAACGTACGTTCTATGAGTTCAAAGCGAGACTATTACGACGTGCTGGGCGTGAGTCGGTCGGCGTCGGCCGATGAGATCAAACGCGCCTACCGCCGACTTGCCAAGGAGCACCACCCGGACCGGAACCCGGACAATGCGGAATCGGAGGTCAAGTTCAAGGAAGTGCAAGAGGCGCACGACGTATTGCGAGACCCTGAAAAACGCAAGCAATATGACCAATACGGCGAGGTCGGTGTAGGGGAGTGGCAGACCGGATCCGGCGGACAACGCGTCTACCAGTGGGGCGGGTCCAGCGTCGGGGCCGACGATCTTGAGGATCTGTTCTCGTCGGTCGGTGGCGGCCAGCGCCCGGGGATGTTTGAAGAAATTTTCGGTGGTGCTTTCAGTGGTGGCGGTCGGCGGCGAGCCCGACAGCGTGCGCCGGCGCGATCTGCGGACCAGGAACAACGGGTTTCGATATCGTTTGATCAGGCAGTCAAAGGGACCACACTCAACTTGACGCTCAACACGCCCGCAGGCGCTCAGACTATCGAGGTGAAAATCCCGCCGGGTGTGGAGGATGGGCAAAAGCTACGTCTTCGAGGTCGCATCCCGGCACCGCCCGGCGGTGTTGCCGGTGATTTGATTCTGGTGTGTCGCATCCAGTCGCATGCGTATTACACGCGGCGTGGTGCCAATTTGTATGTGGATGTGCCCGTGTCACCGTCCGAGGCTGCCTTAGGTGCTAAGATCGAAGTGCCCTCACTGGATGGCTCCACGATCATGACGTTGCCGCCGGGCACGCCCAGCGGATCGAAGCTGCGCCTCAAGGGTCGCGGCGTTTGCTCAGTTGGCCATGGTGATCGTGGCGACTTGTACGTCGTCATCAAGATCGTTCCACCCGCAGCGCTAACCGATGAGCAGCGTGAGTTGTACACCGCGCTCTCGGCGCTGGATGAAAACAGCCCGCGCACTTCGTGCCCCTGGTTTTCCGGAGTCTCGACCTGATGCTGGGTTATCCGGGAACAGAACAATACCGCTTGCGTCTTGGCGCGCTGCTTGCGGCTTCGGGAACGCTGCTGCTGCTGTGGGCTTTCGGTAGTTGGATCATGCGTGATTCCTTGCCGGCAAAGGCGCAGGCCATCGTCCGCGCGCAGGGCGGTGAGGTCATCGCGCCGGCCACGGGTGGCGCGGTCGACCAGGGGCGTCGTCGTGACGACCGGATGCAAGCCGCCCGCGCGTTGCCCATGCTGCTGCTCGTAGTGCTGACGGTGGTGATTACCTTGTTGGTTGGTGGTCTCGTGATCGTTCGGGCGATGCGGCGTCACAGGATCTACCTTGGTCACGAACGCCCGCCGCCGACAGACTCGAGTGATGTTTGGTCCATGCACCGCACACCGGACTATGATGATGAAGATGATTCCCTTGGCGACGATGGCGACGGCTCGGGTTTCGGCGCTGGAGTGAGATAAAGATGCCGTCGAACATGCGCGAGTCCGGGTCGGGGGAAGGTGAAGCCTTAGTCGCGTTGGTGACTGGGGCCGGTAAACGCGTGGGGCGCGCCATCGCCCTGGAGCTTGCCCGGGCTGGTTGCGACGTCGCGGTTCATTACTGCAACTCGGAGGCTGAGGCTGTAGCCGTCGCGAAAGAAGTGGCGGCTCTCGGTCGGCGTAGTGCGGTGGTTTGCGGTGATCTTTCCGATCCGAAGTCTTGGCCGGCGATCGTCGATCAGGCTGCGGCCAGTCTCGGTCGGTTGGATGTGCTGATCAACAACGCCTCGGAGTTTTCTTCCCATTTTCAAGACTCACTCGCCGCGTTCGACGCTGAGTCATGGGAGCGGCTTCTGCGCATCAATCTTGTGGCACCTGCTGCCCTGTGCCACCATGCCGAGGTGTTGCTACGTCGGTCGGGTCGGGGTTGCGTGGTGAATCTGTGCGATATCGCGGCGGCACGGCCGTGGCCTGCGCATCTGGCGTACTGTGCGTCCAAGGCCGGTCTGGTCAATCTTACGAAGTCATTGGCCCGGGCGTTGGCACCGGACGTTCGGGTCAACGGCGTTTCGCCGGGAATCGCGGTTTTTCCCGAAAGTTTCGACAAGCCAACACGCGATCGGCTGGTGTCGCGCATGCCCTTGGCCCGCGAGGGCTCACCGGAAGAAGTTGCGGAGCTGGTTCGTTTTCTGGTGGTTTCGGGTGGCTATATCACGGGGCAGGTGGTCTCCGTGGACGGCGGGCGAAGTGTCATCTCGTGATCGACCGCGTGGAAGTCTGTGCCGCGCCTGGGGTTGTCGTGAGGTCACCGTCCGTGTCGTGCTAGCGCAGTTCACAGGAGAATCGCAGGGTTTTCGGCTATGCGCCATGTCGTCTTGACGCGTTGGGATGGACCGCATACGTTCCGCTTGTTTGGTTCGCGGAGCGAACCCTAACCAGGGCATTGCGGCGGCCATGCTGTGAGCCTACCAGAAACACGGAGTCAGACGCCATGTCAGTGAAAGTTGGTATCAACGGATTTGGTCGCATTGGTCGGTTGGTTTTTCGTGCGATGGCTGCGCGATCAAGCGAATTCGAAATCGTCGCGATCAACGATCTCTCAGACGTGAACATGCTTCGGCAGTTACTCAAGTATGATTCGGTCCATGGCCGATTCGCTGGAACGGTAGAGGTCGGCGGCGACAACAATCTGATCGTCAACGGTAAGGAAATCAAAGTTCTGGCGGAGCGTGCGCCGGCCAAGCTCCCGTGGGAGGCGCTGGGCGTGGAAGTCGCGGTGGAATCTACGGGCGTCTTTACGAAGCGGGCTAGTGAACGCGGTGGCTACGGCGATCACCTTCAAGCCGGTGCGAAGAAAGTCATCATCAGCGCTCCGACAAAGGATGATCCGGATTTGATGCTAGTGCAGGGCGTCAATGACGATCAGCTTACCGCCGCTCATCAGTGTATCTCGAATGCGAGTTGCACGACGAATTGTTTGGCACCGGTGGTTAAGGTGCTGCATGATTCGTTCGGGTTTGTGGATGGGCTGATGACGACGGTCCATGCCTACACCAATGACCAACGGGTGGGTGATCTGGTTCATTCGGATCCGCGCCGGGCGCGGGCGGCTGCTGTTAATATCATCCCGACGACAACTGGTGCCGCGCGGGCGGTGGGCAAGGTGCTGCCGGAGTTGAACGGCAAGCTCAACGGGATGGCCGTTCGTGTGCCTGTTGTGGATGGTTCGCTTGTTGATCTGGTGGCGACGCTGGGCCGGTCTGTCACGGCTGCCGAGATCAACGCTGCGTTCAAAGCGGCGGCTGCGGGGCCGATGAAAGGTATTCTCGAATACTGTGAAGATCCGTTGGTGAGCACGGATATCGTTGGGAATCCGCACAGTTCCATCGTTGATGCCCAGAGCACGATGACGATGCCGGCCGATGGCGGGAAGATGGTGAAAATCATCTCCTGGTATGACAACGAATGGGGCTACTCGTGTCGAACGGTGGATTTGGTTGCCAAGATGGCTTCCCTGTAGTGTCGCATGTCTGTAGGGTAACGTGCCCGGTTGGATACAGGTTGTCCGCATTGATTGGCTCCTGAAAATTGGAGTCGCGAATAGGTCAAGCCAAGCGCCGTGAAAAAATCTATTGCTGATATCGAGGTGGCGGGTGCGCGTGTGTTGGTGCGTCTCGACCTGAATGTTCCGTTGGGTGCTTCGGGCCGGATCGAAGATGATCTGCGAATCCGCAGCGCACTACCCACGCTCCGTAAGCTGATTGAGGCCAACGCGCGCATTATTATTATGAGCCACATGGGTCGTCCCAAGGGCTCGTCTGAGGATCGTATTCGATACTCGCTCGGCTCGGTGGCCAATCGGTTGAGTAAGATGCTGCGTAAGCCTGTTCCGCTGGCCGCGGATTGCATCGGACGGTCCGCTCGGTTACTCGTGGATGGCGTGGAAAAACGACACTTGTGCATGCTCGAAAACTTGCGGTTTCATGCTGCCGAGACGATTAAGGACAAGGAAGCGGCCAAGGACCCTGAGCTTCGCGCCACGAAGGACACGTTTGCGAAGCGGATTGCCGAGCTGGGTGATATTTTCGTGAATGATGCGTTCGGGGCGTGCCATCGCGACAATGCGAGCATGTTGACGGTCCCCGGTTTGATGAAGGGCAAGCCCCGTGTCATGGGGCTCCTGGTGCAGCGCGAGTTCTCGCTTCTCGGCAAAGCCGTGAGTGATCCGAGGCGTCCCTTTGTATGTTTGCTTGGCGGGGCGAAGGTTTCCGACAAGCTCGGCGTCATACGCGAACTACTCGGCAAGTGTGACAAGATTCTCGTCGGCGGTGCGATGGCCTACACGTTTCTTGCGGCCGACGGACTCAATGTGGGTAAGAGCTTGGTCGAAAGGGATCTGCTCGGCACCGCACGCGATATCCGCAAGGAGGCTGGTGACAAGCTGATGCTCCCCGTGGATTCGGTCGTCGCGTCGAAGATTGCCGAAGGCACCAAATCCAAGGTTTGTGGTGGGGCGATCCCCAAAACCATGATGGGGCTCGATATTGGTCCCGAGACGGTTGCGGCCTATTCGGAAGTGATCGAAAGAGCGCGCACAGTTGTCTGGAACGGGCCGATGGGCGTGTTCGAAACCAAGCCGTTTGACACGGGCACCGTGGCTATGGCCGGGGCGCTGGCGACCGCGACGAAACGCGGTGCGACCACGATCATCGGCGGTGGCGACAGTGCAGCAGCCGTTGAACAAGCCGGGCTTTCAAACAGGATGACGCACATCTCCACCGGCGGCGGTGCGTCGCTGGAGCTGTTGGAGGGCAAGCGTTTTGCTGCCATTGATATTTTGGACGACGTGTAGTGGAAACCTCAGCCATCGCAAGTAATCAACCAACTTCGACCACACCCGACTTCGCGCTGGCGACGCCCGGCATCAGAATCGCGCCGTCGCTGCTGGCGGCGGACTTCGCCAAGCTGCGTGAGTCCCTAGATGGCATCGCGGCCGCTGGTGAAAAAGTGCTCCATCTCGATGTGATGGATGGGCACTTTGTCCCGAACATCAGCTACGGTGCGCCGGTTATCGAATCCCTTCGGCCGCACACGGATATGTTTTTCGATGCCCACCTGATGATCGAGGAGCCGCAGCGCTACGCTGAGGATTTCGTCAAAGCCGGGTGCGACCACATCACGTTTCATATCGAAGCCGTGAAGGATGCACTGGCTGTCATTAAGCATATTCGTGGGTTGGGCGTTTCCGTGGGGGTCTGCCTGAACCCGACCACGGGCATCGACACGATCGAGGGGGTCCTTGATCGGGTGGATATGGTGCTTGTGATGAGCGTGTGGCCCGGTTTTGGTGGTCAGTCGTTCATTCCGGATGTGCTTCCGAAGATTCGAGAGCTCAAGAAGCGTTTGGGTGCCCATCAGCGTTTGGAGATTGACGGCGGCATCAGCCCAAAGACGATCGCAGCGGCCGCGGAAGCCGGGGCCGATACATTTGTGGCTGGCACGGCCGTCTTCCGGCAGGAAGACCCGGTCGCCGCGATCCGACATCTGAGCCAGCTAGCCGCTGCGGCGTCTTAACGGATCGATTCTGCCTGATTTTGAGGCCCTGCCTTGCCGGTTTACTCAAGACGCCCAATAGTGCTATTATACCGGTGCTCGACAGCGCGTGGTCGCGGGCATGATCTAGGTCTGGAGAGGTTCGTCTGATGGTTGATGAAAAGGGAGTCCCTGCCGGTCTCTGGGCCCGGTGTGCAGCCTGCGGACACATGGTCTATGAAAAGGACGTGGAGAAGTTGCTCGGCGTCTGCCCGGAGTGCAGTCATCATAGGCGGGTGGATGCTCGGACCCGGATTCGGCACCTGGCCGATCCGGATACGTTCGAGGAATTCTCGGTCGATCTCAAATCGACAGATCCGTTGAAGTTTAAGGACCGCATTCCGTACAAGGAACGCCTCAAACGTGAGCAGGCCAAGACCGGCGAGGTTGAGGCCATGATTATTGGCAAGGCCTTCATCCGGGGTCGCCCCGTGATTCTTGGTGTGATGAATCCGATGTTCATCATGGCGTCAATGGGTGCCGTCGTTGGTGAAAAGATGGTTCGGGCGGCGGAGCGTGCGGTTGAGGATAACCTGCCGTTGGTCGTCGTGACGGCCTCTGGCGGCGCGCGGATGCAAGAGGGCGTCGTTGCGCTGACTCAGATGGCCAAGACCGCGTCCGCCCTGGCGCAGCTTGATGACGCCGGCGGGTTGTACATCGTGGTCGCGACCGATCCCACGACAGGCGGCGTGTCGGCCAGCTTTGCCAGTCTAGGAGATATCGTCCTGGCCGAGCCGAAGGCGATGATGGGCTTCGCGGGTCCGCGCGTCATTCAAAACACGATGAACGTCGAGCTACCCGAAGGGTTTCAGACGGCCGAGTTCATGATGGAACACGGCTTCGTCGATCGGATCGTTCCTCGATCCGACCTTCGAACCGAGATCGCACGGATCATCGATTTTTGCGGTAAGTAGGGCCAGGGTCTCGCGCGGGTGTTCATCTCCCATGACAGCCCTGGATTTTTTCTTCATGCAACGATCGCTTGGCGTGCGTTGAACATCTAGCGTGCCTGCGGCGCGAGACTACCGTATGATGCGCGGTTGTTGGTTGTTCTGTGACTTTTTGTGATCAGGTTGCGTCGCGCGAAAGTTGGCCGCGCAATTTTCGCGGGAGGAATCTTCCGCTAGCCGCCGATGGATGCTATAACGAGGGCGGTGGCGCAGAATCGGCTTGGAGCCGTTTCCCGCTGGCGTCGGATTAGTTTCCGCTTGGTGAATCGCGCGCGGCGAAGGCGCGTCGCGCGGGTCCGTTCGGCAGGTACAGCGAACTGATGGACCAATCTACACGGATGTTGCGAACCTTGGGTGTGCTGGTGCTTTCCATGACCGGTACGGCCTCCCTTCTCGGCTGGGCAGACCCCGGCGCGACCCTCCCGTCGGCGGTGATCCCACCTGCTGATCTGATCCAAATGGCCCAGGGTGCGGCGGCTGGAGATGCCGCTACCGGAGGTGTTGGCGTTCGCGCCGATCACTGGAACACGATAGAATTGGTCGCGGGTCGGTCGAACGCCGGTGGTGACCGGTTGTTGTTAGCCGCGACGGGTTCGCAGCCCGCCCACTTCACACTTGACGATTTCGGTCGCTGCTCGCGGTCTGATTTATGGTTGCTTCAACGAGATTCTTCTGCGGGAACCGGTGCCATCCGGGTCGAAATCGCTCAGAACACCCCCGAAGAGCCGATGTCGGCTGCCCAGTGGACTAGCGTTCGAGCGTTGGTCGGCGCTTTGCAGTCGGTCGTTTCTGATCAAAGCCTGGAAGTCGTTGTCGATGCGACGTGGGCCTTGGCCTACGGCGTGGTGGCGGGTGATCCGGTCGCCATCGACTCGATTCCGGTTTCCCTTCCCTAATCCCTCGGAATGGCCGAGTTTCGGCGTTGCGTGCTACTCTTGGACCAGCACGATCGTGTTGGTGGGTACGTTCGTCATGGTCGTTTCCGCGCCCGATGGCCAGCGGACCGTGAGCACGTCGATCGTGTCGTGGGTGCCGAGTCCGAAGTGAGCTTGGGGGTGGACGGCCGTGAAGGCGCTGGTCGTTGTGATGATCTCACTGACGAAGGTGTCTCGACCCGCGCTGATTTCGACCCTGGCACCGATGCCGAACCGGTTGCTGGCCGTGCCCTCCGCGCGAACCATCAGCCAGCGACCGTCTTCTGCTCCCGGATTGATCAGGCACCGGAACCCGTCGTTATCGACCCGGTCGGTTCGGATGATGTCGGGGAAGCCGTCGCCGGTGAGGTCGATCGCGCCGAGTGCTCGACCGGGTCGGCTGTAGCCATAGCCGAGCGGCACGCTGTTGCTCATGTTGAACAGGCCGCGTTGACCCGTGCGGTCAATGAAGCTGCCGTCGCCGTTACCCTCTAAGAACCGTGCGACACCGTGAAAGTCTATGCGTAGCGGACCGTCGGGGATGTCCGGGCTGAGGTTGAGGTCGCCGGTCCAAGTCAGGTCGAGCCAGCCGTCGAGGTTGGCATCGATCAGGGCGCAGCCGAATCCGAACTCATACGCGGCCAATCCTTCTCCGCCTTCGTTGTTGGTGGGCACGAGTGCGCCGGGCGTGACGGCTGTTGTGCCGGTCACGTCTAAAAGCCCACCCGCGCCATCACTGGCCAGCAATAGGTGAAACGGTGAGCCGTCCGGCGGTCGCCACGAACCGGCCAACCGGTTTGCGGACAGCTCCGGGCCTTGCGCGTCAGCGCCGACGTTGGTGACGAAGTAGTCAACATGGCCATCGCGGTCGAAATCACCACCCGTGATGCCCATCCAGCCGCCGTGTTTGCTCATGGCTTCGGTTTGTGTTGGGGTGAAGGTGAAGTCACCGTCGTTAAGCAGCAGATCGACGCCGCCTTGTATTTCGTGAGCGATGAAGATGTCTTGGAAGCCGTCGCCGTTAACGTCGGAAACATACACAGACCATGTCGGGATTCGGTTGACGATATCAACCGAAGATGGCGCGACGCCGGGGACGGGGATGCCGGCTGCGTTGGCGGCGTCGGTCACGTCTTCGAACAGGGGTACGCCATCGACTATGCCGGTGCTGCGGAGGAGCGCGTTCGGCGTGTCGGGGTGGTAGCTGCCCAGTGCAAACGTCAGCCCGCGAAAGTCATACCGTCCGACGTACACATCGAGCAGCCCGTCGTTGTCAAAATCACCCACGCCAAAGCTCGAAGCGAAGGCGACGCCGGAAAGCCCCGCGTCCTCCGTGCGATCTTCAAAAATGACCGCATCGGAACCACCAAGGCCGAGGTTTTTGAGGTAGCGAATCGTGGCGGTGTCTTCTCCGCCGCCGGGTGGAATCTGCCTTCCGATCAACAGATCGAGCCAGCCATCGTTGTCGAAGTCTCCGACTCCGACCGTGACGCCAAGATCAGCGTCTAACGCCACACCCGCAGCTTCGGCCACATCGACAAACTGACCGGTGCCGTCATTTTGATACAGGCGATGCGGGGCACCTGCCGCCGTCGTCACGAAGATGTCGATATCGCCGTCGTTATCGTAATCAAACATCGCGAGCCCGGACCAGCCGTTGATCGCCGGCTCGGGTGAGAACGAGGAACGGGTGACGTCGATAAAGGCGGACTCGTTCTTCACGTCGCCGACGCGCGGTGTGCAACTTAGTGAGGCGGTTGCTACCACGATCATCAAGGCCATGTAGGCGCGGTACGCCGCGTGGGCCTCTGTTTTTGTGATAGGAGAAAGACAAAGGTTGCCAGGGTCGTCAAAGGTCCGAGCATAAAAAGTGCTACCCCCAGAAGGGTTCGTCAGCATGATGTGTCACCACATTCTTTCTTCGTTGATTGTCCGTGCTTTCCTTACGCCATACCGTTGCTAGAGGATGAACGCTCAGTTCCATCGCGTGCCAGGCAACTTACCCAGTGCTGTTCCCGCTATAGTCCTTCGGTTTCTTGCTCCCCGCTTTGACAAGGAGAAGCTGAGGGCTTTCCCCGAAGAACCCCCTCAATTCCCCTTTGATAAAGTGGAAAGAAAGAGAGCCGACCATTTTGGAAACGGCACGAGTTAAATCACTAATTCAACTCGATCGCTCGAATGGTTTTCAAGTCGCGAATGTACATTTTGTTGCCCACCACTGTCGGAACGGTCCACGCGACTTTTTCGATCAAGGGCACCTGCGACAGCACTTCGAATTCGTCCGGCGTGGCTCGGGTCAGCGCGAGCTTTCCGTTCTCATCGAGAAGGATGAACTTGCCGTCGGCAAAGACGGCCGTCGCTCTTGCGAAGCCGCGCTTGCGCCATGCGATCTTTCCGGTTTTGCGGTTGATGCACGAAAAGAAACAAGGCGAGCTGCCCGAGGAGCCGTACACGTAATCACCCACTGCGATCGGGTTGACGTGAAAAAACTGTATCTTGCGTGTCTTCCAGGATTCTTCCACGTTGGTCTTGTTGCCATTTCTGGTGAGTTTCAGGCCGCGTGCGCCGACACCCATCGCTGAAATAAACAACATGCCGGCTTCGTCATCCCAAACCGGTTGAGCCATGTTGGTGCCCTTGAATTCATAGTCCCATTCCAAAGATCCGGTGTCAGGATTGATCCCGACGACGCGCTCATCCATGAAGGTGACCAACTGGGGCTTGCCGCTGAGTTCGATCAGGATGGGTGTGGAGTAGCCGTTGTCGAAATCTTGCTTCTTCCAGATCACATGGCCGTCGCTCTGGTTAAAAGCGATCAAACTGGCACCTTGGCCGCCGCTGAGCACGATCACGGTGTTCTTGTAGGCAATCGGACTCGATGAGTAGCCGTGGCTTAGTACGGTGCCGCCGAACTGTTTCCAGAGGTCCTGCGACCAATAGGGCTTGCCGTCCTCTTTGTTCAGGCAATGTAGCTTGCCGGACACGCCGATCGAAAAGATACGGTCTCCGACAATCAGCGGCGTCGCGCGTGGCCCGCGACCAAACTCGTTGCGATGTTTTTCAGACGGTGCGGCGACGTACCCGTGCTCCCAGATGGACTTGCCCGTAGCTGCGTCGATCGCGACGACGATTTCCTTGGCGTCATCGGCGCTGCGGTACATCGTATAAAGCCGACCGTGGTCGACGAGGATGGATGAATAGCCGTCACCCAGATTCCTCCGCCATAGTTCCTTGGGACCGCTTTCGGGCCAGCGATCGGCAAGCCCCGTGGCGTCTGCTTTGAAGTCCATATTCTTGCCGCCCCATTGTGGCCACTGGGCAAGCGCCGGCGCAGCGAACGCCGAGAGAAGAAGCGAGCCAGCTAACGCTTTCGATACGAAAACGACAAAATGACGTCTCATGGATACTTCTCCTTCGGGTTCATCGGCTTGTGTCTTATTCGTTGCGCCCGTCACTATGGTAGCCCGCGCTGTTTCGTAGCACAAGCGGCCAAACGTCACATCGGCGTGACACTCGGAGTGTTTTCTCGTGCCGTGGATCAACATGGCAGGGCGCAAGCCCGATCCTGAGGCGTTTGTCCATGCCACCCATCTGCCAATTCAGTCTTGCACCTTGCATGGCACGTTGTGCGGCCTACGCCTTGCTTGGTTGGGTTTCGCCTTTTACCATCATGCCGTCGGAAGTTGTCATGTGAGCGACGCTATGGGTTGGTAGGGTGCATTATGGATTTGGCGCGCATCGAAAAGGCTGTGTACGAGATATTGATTGCCGTCGGCGAGGATCCCGATCGCGAGGGGCTGCGCAAGACGCCCTCACGGGTGGCACGGATGTATCGGGAATTGTTTGCCGGGTTAGAGAGGGAGCCGGCCGACCATCTGGAGACCACGTTTACCGAAACGTACGACGAACTCGTGGTGCTTCGAGATATTCCGTTCACCTCAATGTGCGAGCACCACCTGATGCCGTTCCAAGGGTTTGCGCATGTCGCGTACCTTCCGGATGGACAGGTCGTGGGCATTTCGAAGCTGGCTCGCGTGGTGGACGACTTTGCGCACCGTCCGCAGGTGCAAGAACGCTTGACCTCACAAATCGCAGATATTCTGAAGGAAAAGCTCGACGCCAAAGGCGTCGCCGTCGTGATGACCGCAACCCACGCCTGCATGACATGCCGTGGCATCAAGAAAGCCGGTAGCATCATGGTGACGTCGGCTGTCCGCGGCTTATGCCGTAGTGATGCCCGAACCCGAAGCGAAGTGATGACCCTGCTGCATCGTTCCTGCGGGTAGACTGTCTGCGCGGGCTGCCATATGCCCCTACCGTTGAAGCAATGCGCCCAATTGGCGCGCCATACGTTTATCGATGGTGTCCAACACGCGTCGTGCTTCCTCGGCCCGTGCCTGATCTCCGATCGTGTGGTACGCGCCCCCAAGG
The DNA here is from genome assembly GCA_024278695.1 of Planctomycetota bacterium. GTDB lineage: Bacteria > Planctomycetota > Phycisphaerae > UBA1845 > UBA1845 > JAJRSP01. The sequence continues at coordinate 16,487 of JAJRSR010000140.1, forward strand.
TTGTACCACGCGCTGGCGAATTGCGGGTCGAGTGTGACTGCACGCGACAAGGCTTCGATGGCTTGTTCGATTCTGTTTGCTTGAATAAACGCTGAGCCGAGGCTGTTGAACATGTTGGCGTCGTTGGGTCGGTTGAACGCGGCCCGTGAGAGCGCGTCCACGGCTTCATCGGTGTGACCCGCGCGAAGGGCGATCATGCCGAGTTCGTGGTGCGCGTGGGCAAAGGTCGGGTCGAGTTGAATGACGCCGAGGTACCCGCGTACCGCCACGTCGGCCGCTCCGGATCGCTGGGCTTCGCGTGATTCATTGAAATAGAACTGTACGAATGCCTTATCGGCGGCGCCCTCACTGTGCAGACCATGGCTGACGCCCTCCAGCGTGAGTGCGCCGACAAACAGCCAGAACATCACGCGGACCAGACCCACGCAGCGCGAGCCGATCGTGATGAAGGCACATCGCTGACCAAACCGCCACGCAAACCAACTCAGCGAGAGTATCGTCGGCAGCACCAGCGACAGGACAAACCGATCGCCGTAGGCCACCAACGCATACCACGCGTAGGACGCACTGTACCCGAGCAGCACCGTCGCGCAGAATGAGACGACGATCCAATCGCGCGCATCCATGAGTCGCAGCAGGCTGCGCCGCTTCCAGCCCACGAACAGGCAGAACACAGAAAGGATGGCAAAGTATTTGAAGTACGCCGCATGAAACGCGAGCCGAAAGAGCGTGCCAACGCCATACGCGAAGCGCTGACCGATCTGCGTGAGCGTGTGGGTTTGTAGGTAACGTGCGGCGCTGGGAAGCTCGTCGAACGGGGCGTCTGGAAAACGCCCGGCGAGGTCATGCCGCTGGGAGAAGCTGGTTGCCTCTGCCCAACTGTCACACCACATGAAAAACGTTGAGTTTACGTTGTAGAAATAGCGATCGAACTTGGCATGGTTATCGAGCAGGTAGGGGGACACGACAAGAAGAAAGCTCGCGACCGTCACCGCGGCTACGGTGGCCGGCCCCGCTAAGAAATCCGGTGGTGCTGTTGGGTTTTGTTGTTTGACTTTGCCCGCTGTACGGAGCACCAACGTGCTACGAAATACCATCGCAAAAATAAACGCAAGCATCAACGGCCAAGCCGACGCCTTCGCCCAAAATGCCAGCCCGCACAGCACACCCGCGACAGCCGCCCACCGCCAGTCGGGTTGGTAGATCACCCGGCACATCACCCGCCACGCCGCAAAGAGCAGCGCGTAATAGGCAAGCTCCGCCTGCACAAAGGACGCTTTCGGCATGAACACGCACACCCCCGCCAGCAGTGTGAGGAACGTGGCCGGCAACGCCGGTAGCGACGCGAAGGCGACGGCTCCCACGCCGACCAGTAACGCCAGAGATGACGCGATCGCGACCTGTCCGGCTCGATCGGTGAACATAACCCAGTCTTGCGTGTAGGCGGTAGAGACGAGCGCCGGGATCATCGGCATGCGGTTGCGGTCACCGAAATCATTCGTGACGCCAACTCGTGCAATCTCTTGAGCGTTGAGTAGGTAAGGGTACTGCCCGCCGGCCGTCGCGGACAGGTTGATCGTACGTTGCTGCCGGTATCCCGCGGCCACGTAGCCCGTGGCGGCGACAGCCAGGAGCAAACCCAGGAGAAGGTTGAGGCGACGGCCGCCTTCGGTGGTGCTAATCATCGCTTGGCGTCTTGGTTGTGGGTGATTTTGGGTTGGGTGGCTCGCGCGTCGGGTCGATCTGGAGGTAGCCTTTGAGCCAACGCACGCCGATATAAAACGGGATCGTATCCAGCGCCGCGACGATCACCTTGAAGGCGTAGTTACTGCCGATCAGCGCGACCATGATGGCCAGCGTTTTCTTGCCTGCCGTAAAATCACCCCAAAACGTGACGAAGATGACGGCCGTCGCGTCCACAAGCTGCGAGATCATCGTCGAGCCGTTGTTGCGCAGCGACAGGTGTTTCCCTTGGGTGAGGCGCTTCCAAAAATGAAACAAGTACACGTCACAAAACTGGGCGGCCAACTAAGCGACCATCGACGCCAAGACCGCGCCGCGCGTGCAGCGGAAAATGATTTCAAACAGCTCGATCTCGCTCACCGTGCCGCCGAAAGGCAGCGCGATCGGCTTGGAGAGGTGCAACGTCTGCCAGGGCGGCTGGAGGCTCGCATCGACGGATGGAAACAGATGTCCCATCCACAGAAAGCCGATCACGACGACGTTGAGCACAAGCCCGACCCAAACGACGAAGTTCGCGCGGCGACGCCCGTAAAACTCGGAGATGAAATCAGTACAGAGAAACGTCAGCGGGTAGGGTAGCACGCCGACAGCGAGCGCCAGCGGACCGATGTGGATAAACCGCGTGATGCCCAGGACGTTGAGCATTGTCATGGAGCCGAGAAACACGCCCGCGAGCACCAGGAACACGCGTTCGCGCCGCTCGTGCAGGGCGGTAGTGGTGTGAACGGTGTCGAGCGGCGCTTGGATCATCGCAGGGCGAAGCTACTTCGACCGTAAACCCGCGTCAAACCGACCGCTTACGTTTGGCTTTCTTAGGCGTATCGTTATTGTTCAATCCGGCATCGGCTACCATCTGCTTTCCGGTCTCCCAGGTCAGCCAATGCTCGTACCACCAAGCCGACTGCTTCCATTCACCGTACTGCGCGTAGATCTGTTCGATTTTCTTGTGGGTCGGTTTGCGGCCGTTGGTGTGCGTTCGCGCGACGTGAGCCACTGTCGCGGTGTCGATGGAGAGGTGGGCGTGCCGTCCGAGAAACGAGACGAGGTAGTTGGCGCTGGACGGGCCGATACCGCGAACCGATTTCAATAGCTTGAGTAGCTCGCCCGTTGATACGTTTTCGTCAGCGGCCAACGCGTCCCAGCTTTCCGGGTCGATATCGCCGCGAATCACCTGCTCACAAAACAGGAGGATGGACTCGGACCGGTAGCCGACGCGGCAGACTTCATCCAGGTATTTCTTACCGGCCTTGAGTATCTCGCGCGGCGTGGGCCAGGCGTTGAGGTTGACGAAGTGCGGCACGACGGGCCCAAGCTGACCCAGCCGGTTGATCATCTTTACGGCTTGGTTCCAGGTGACGTTGGTACCGCAAATCGCTTTGATGATGTTTTCCGTCATGGAGGCCGATCGGATGCCGCGTCCGGCTTCTATTTTCGGGATCACATGCAGCAGCGGGTCGTTCCGGCAAACGTCATGAAAGGGCGTGATGTCACGGTCCAGCCCCAGGGTGATGCGGAGCCTGTCGCACACCGCCTCGACAAAATCATCCGTGATCGCTCGCCCCTCGATGGTGACACGCAGTGACACTTTCTGTACCGTACGTGATTTTTC
>JAJRSR010000141.1 GCA_024278695.1 Planctomycetota bacterium
GCCGAAACAGTAGCGGTTGCGTGAACAAGCGAAGCGCCTCGTAGGTTTTCGCTTGCGCGGGGTACCACGAAGTCCATCGACGCCGTCCACACGAAAGATGAAACCGCGTCTACCGACCCGGTATCTTCACGCCGCGTTCATATCCGATCTGTTCCGCTTTTTCATAGCCTGCATCGACGTGACGGATGATCCCCATCGCCGGGTCTGCCGTGAGGACGCGATCGAGTCTGGCGGCCGCCTCTGGTGTGCCGTCGGCAACGGTGACCTGACCGGCGTGTAACGCATAGCCGATCCCGACGCCGCCGCCGTGGTGGTAAGAGACCCAACTAGCGCCGCACGCGGTGGTGAGCAACGCATTGAGGATAGGCCAATCGGCGATTGCGTCGGACCCGTCCTTCATCCCCTCGGTCTCACGGTTGGGTGACGCGACACTTCCGCAGTCCAGGTGGTCGCGGCCGATGACGATCGGTGCGGAAACCTCACCCTTGGCGACCAATTCATTAAACACGAGCCCCATCTTGTTCCGTTCACCATAGCCCAGCCAGCAGATGCGCGACGGTAGCCCCTGGTACGCGATCTGCTCGCCGGCCATGCGGATCCAGCGGCAGAGGTGTTCGTTTTCCGGGAAGGTTTCGAGCACGGCACGGTCGGTGCGGGCGATGTCCTTCGGATCTCCCGAGAGCGCGACCCAGCGGAATGGCCCCTGCCCCTCGCAGAATAGCGGTCTGATGAAGAGGGGCACAAAGCCGACGATGTCGAACGCGTTATCGACGCCCACCAGCTTGGCCTGCCCACGGATGTTGTTGCCGTAGTCAAAGGTGATGGCCCCGCGTTGTTGCAGGTCGAGCATGGCGCTGACGTGCTCGCCCATGGAACGCATGGACTCGGTGATGTAGCGGTCAGGATCGGTCTTTCGGAGTTTCACCGCTACCGCATAGTCCATGCCGTTGGGGACGTACCCATCCAGAGCGTCGTGCGCGGAGGTTTGATCGGTGACGATATCCGGAGTGACACAGCGTGACACCAACTCGGGGAGTATGTCGGCACAATTTCCGAGCAACCCCACCGAGAGCGCCTCCCCTTTGGCTTGCGCATCGCCGCACCATTGCAGTGCCTCGTCCAGGCTCGCGGTCCACTTGTCCAGGTATTTGTTCTCGATGCGTCGTTCGATGCGCGCCTGGTCCACTTCGACGCAGAGGCAAACGCCCTCGTTCATGGTAGCGGCCAGCGGCTGCGCGCCACCCATACCCCCGAGCCCGCCGGTGAGCACGAGCTTGCCCCGGAGCGAGCCGCCGAAGTGCTCACGCGCTGCAGCACCGAAGGTTTCATACGTGCCCTGCAAGATGCCTTGCGTGCCGATGTAAATCCAACTGCCGGCCGTCATCTGCCCGTACATGGTCAGCCCCAGCCCTTCGAGCCGGCGAAACTCATCCCAGTTTCCCCAGTGAGGCACGAGGTTGGCGTTCGCGATCAGCACGCGCGGGGCGTTGGCGTGCGTCCGGACAATGCCGACTGCCCGACCCGATTGCACGAGTAGCGTCTCGTCGTTTTCGAGCTCTTTCAGTGCTTTGATGATCCGGTCATAGTCCGCCCACGAGCGGGCGGCCTTCCCGCTACCGCCGTAGACGACCAGCTCGGCTGGGTTTTCGGCGACCTCGGGGTCGAGGTTGTTCATGAGCATGCGCATGGCCGCCTCTTGGATCCAGCCTTTGCAGGATAGGTCGGTGCCGCGTGGGGCGCGGACGGTTCGGGCGGTTTCGGCGGCAGTAGAAGCGATGGTCATGGCGACCTCCCTTGGATCGAAAACTTGGCTCGGCGGCGTCAATAGGACCGGGCCGTCACATTGAGAATGTGAGTATAACGGTGCCAGGGACGAATCGGCAACAACGGCAAAGTGAGGTGCGACTAGCGAGACCGGGCGGATGGGATTGGTGGTTAGCCGCGAGCGACTTTTTTCGTCTGTTCGGCGATGCGCCAGCGCTGCGAACCTTCGGTTTCGGCGATGTTGATCTGATCGCCGGGGTGGTCCTCAGTTCTGGCCACGAGCGTGGGTTTCTTGATCACGCCGTTCCCGTTGGGCTGGGCCTCGGGGGCAATCGCCGTGGTGCCAAGCCGCACACGGAACTCGGAATCGCCGATCGCCAGAAGGTCACCGTCTTTGAGCTTGCGAAAGCTCACCGGCTCACCGTTGACGAACGTGCCGTTGGCAGTCAGCAGGTCCACAATCGCAGGATGCCCGAAATAGGTCATCAGCAGAGCGTGGGCCCGCGATACGCGGTTGTCGTCGAGATGAATGTCCGATCCGGCGCGTCGGCCCACGATGCAGACATCGCGGTTGGGCTGTAATAGGCGACCGGACTTCATGTGCTCAAGCGTTACGGAATGCGGCGTCAGGTCCAGACCCGAGGCGTGTTCGTCGTTGTTCGTGTAGTTTGGCGATCGTTGGAGGCGCGCCTCAAACGACCACGAGGCCATCTCGATCACATCCCCTTGGTTGAGCGTCTCGTACTCAAGTTTCAGGTCGTTGAGTGTGGTGCCCGAGCTGGTCAGAAGATCAATCACGGAAACCTTAGAGCCGTCGTTGATGAGCGCTACATGGACGGGCGAGATGCGCTGATCGGGCAGGTGAATCTTGCAACCCTCGCGCCTGCCAACCAGTGTCACAACCCGATGGCAAGGGATGCGAAGACCGGCCTGCGATCCGGACGTCAAAGCCAGGGTAAGCTTTGGCGAACCGTTGGCGACCGCCGGCGTTGTTTGTGTTGTGGCAGGGCTACAAGCCACCTGTACACTCCTCTGTTCGCCGACTGCGTCATGCAGTCAGCACCGGGATAGCTACCCAGCACCTAAGCGCATCGGTCTCCACCCTCTCGTGCTTGAAATTATAGGCACCCCGATGCCGTCCTTCCACTGAAACCCGCGTTTCGAGACGGACTTTGTGGAATATCGGACGTTGGGCTGGTTTGCCAAAGCAGGGGGGCGGTCGTAATCTGGGATGGGATTTGGCGCGGGGGTGGAGTTGGGTTGGTGGATCGTCGCAATACGGGGTATGGCTGGCTGCGCTATGTGACTTCTTCCAACTGTAGAAACTCGATCATGTATTGGTCGTAGGAGTCTTGGCCTTGCTGGCTTGCGAGCACGAGGCCCAACTCGTTGATGACTTTCGTGCCCATCGGAATCCACTCTCCCCAGCAGCTTGCGCAGATGTGCTCGAAGATTTTTTCGCCGAGCGGGCCTTTGAATGGCCGCTTGGGCAGCTTGCCGCTGGGTTTGCTGCAACGCAGGCAGGTGAACCCATCGACCTGGACGCCCTCGGTCGATGCGGCGGCTGGCGCGTTCGTTTCCTTGAACGCCGGGACAGGCGCTCCCCATTCCCGGAGCAGGTCGGCCATCGCGTCGCGCGGGATGCGGTCACCTTGTTCGTCCGCAACAGAGACACCCTTGGCGAGGGTTCGGATGGCGTCGGCTCGGATGCCGCACTTGTCCAGCGTCACGCCGAGTAGGTGGAACGCCTTCGAGAAGCCTGGTTTGAGTTCGATCACGCGCTGAAACGGTTTGATGGCCTCTTTGAATCGCTCGGCATCCAAGAAGGCCTTGCCCAGGCTGAAGTGCCCGAGTTCGTTCTCCGGGTCCGCGTCGGCCATCTGTCGAAACTGCTGAATGCGTACTTCCGGGTCCATCGCCTTGTCCTTCTTGTTGGTGCCGTTCGATGGTGCAGGAGTTTTGGTTCCTCGCCATCACCGATTCACCTGCATGGTACTTTTTCGGCAGCGTCTCGACAAGCTAGGGCCAGGAAATTTGCGACAAGACCCCGCGTAGTCCCCTGATCGAGCGCGACGTCTTCTGTGCTACACCTCCGGCGATACCAAACGTCGATATCCGAAGGTCGGTTGATCTGGTCGGACGGAGCATGACCGTGCCCGTCTTATTCTTCACTATTCCAAGGGGTCGTCTCTTCTTCTCCCCTCCTTACCAAGGCGGGGCCGGTTCTTAATCGCCTGGCATCTTCCGCAAGCTACCGCAGCGTTTTCGCGCGGTGTATACGTGTTTCGTGTGACGATCGCTATCTGGGAAACCGCGCAGGGTGAAGGTTCGGCGGGAATCGGCCTGCGTAGCGTGCTATGCTTTGAGAAAGAACTCCATGAGCTCATAGCCGGGATCAATCTGTAGGTCACTGGTGCGTGCGGTTGCCTCGCGGAAGGGTTTTTTGAGCACCGACGGCACGGCGCTGCCGGCCAAGCAAAACGGCGGCGGATCAGAAGTATGCGTTCGTTTCTCGACCGGTGTGGGGTGGTCGGGTGCGATGAGCAGTTTCCACGCGTCAAACGTGCGGAGTTTTTCCAACACCGGCCCGACGACGTGCTCATCGACTTGCTCGATGGCCGTCACCTTGGCTTCAACATCACCGAGATGCCCGGCCTCATCCGGGGCTTCCACATGGACCACGACCACGTCGTAATCGTCAAGCGCTTGGACGGCGGCCGCGCCTTTGGCTGCGTAGTCGGTGTCGAGGTAGCCGGTCGCGCCTTCAACGGTAATCAAATCCATACCGACAGTTTTGGCGATGCCGAAAATCAAATCCACCCCCGCGATGCACGCCGCGCGTACGCCGAACCGGTCGGCGAAAGACTGTAGCGCCATCGGCTTTCCATACCCCCAGAGCCAGATGTCGCTGACGGGGTTGTCGCCGAGATCGCTACGCACGAGGTTGATGTCGTGCGTACCGAGTATGTCGCGCGCCCGTTCCATGATGCTGAGCAACCATGCCGCGCCAGCGCCTCTCGGTAGGAACTTCGCCACCGATTGATCAGGGATGTCATGCGGCGGTGTGCAGGCGGCCTTCATGCCCTTGGGCGGCGTCGCGATCATCAGGTTGCGGTAGGACACGCCGGAATGAAAGCGGCACGACTCGTTGCCGAGTACTTCGTTGAGTGCATCGATCAGGGCTTGGCTTTCTTTCGTACCGATGTGTCCGGCCGTAAAGTCTGCCATGGCACCATCGACGATCGTGACAAAGTTGCAGCGGAAGATCATCTCGCCCGGCTTGGCGGTGAGGTTTTGTGCGGCTGCTTCAAGCGGCGCGCGGCCTTGGTAATCGGTGCGCACGTCGTAGCCGAGTAGGGACAAGGTGGCCACGTCACTGCCTGGAAGAAATCCGTCCGGCACGGTCCGTACGCACCCCTGTCGGCCGTTCATGGCGACCCAGTCCATGTGAGGTGTGTTTGCGGCGTCGAGCGGGGTTTTTCCGTCGAGGGTTCCGACGGGCTCGTCGGCCGCTCCGTCCGGCAAAATGACTGCGTATTTCATTGGCGTTCCATTCTAGCCCGCACGGTTCAAGTCTTAGTACTTATTGAAGGGGTGCGGCTGCGGACCATTGTACGGCGGCGGTGCGTTTTCGTCTTGTGTCCGATTTTCTTGTTTTTTATAGACATTGCATTGGCCGAGCGTTATCCTGGGAAATGCAAGTACCTGGGGCTTTATGCCTCGGCGGCTCAATTCCGCAACGTGAGGAGCAGAGGTGATGATGAAAAACGAAGTCCTGGGTATCGTTTGGGTGCGCCGTGTTCTGGTTTTTTCGGCGTTCGCGTTGGCCTGGACGGTAGGTCAACCGCCCGCTGAGGCGGGGGAGGTTTCTCTCGTGCCGGTCTCGTCGTCCGGACTTTTTTCGGTTTCCGGTGACACGATTCAGTTGCTCCCCGGCGCTCAGCGCGTCACGTTCGATATCCGAGTGGCTGGTTGGGATCCTGGCTTGACCGGTTCGACCCGGTTGCGGTTGTATCAATACGAGATCGACGCGGCTGGGTTTTCAAGCGGCGATAGCGGCGTGCTGGAGTTTCCATTCATCCCGATTCCGTGTGGTGTCGATGAGGATTGTCCCCACACCAGCAGCACTTGTACGGCCAACGTCTGTTCGACGAATGGGGCTTTCTACTTGGATGAGTCTCGCCCTGATTTTGTCCACAGTGGCCAACCCGTGATTGCCGCCGTCAACACGGTCGGCCCCAATCTGATACTCGGTTCGTTTGCGACGGCTATTGGTTTCGGTGCTACAGACATGGGAGTCGATCGTTATATTGGTACGCTGGTGTTGGACATTCCCGCGGGCGCGAGCGGCATCTTCACGATCGGTTTTGTCGGAGGCTTTCAGACGTTTCTAACCGATCAGAACAACATTGGTATTCCCGTGACCTTGCTCGCCCCGGCGGTTGTCGATTTAACCTCGTTGTGCAGCGGCAACCCGGCTGGAAGTCCGGACTGCAACGGTAACGGTGTGATTGACGCCTGCGATGTGATTAACGGCACCAGCCAAGATTGCGACGGGAACTCAATTCCTGACGAGTGCGAGGGCGCTGATTGCAACGGCAACGGCATCCAAGATTCTTGCGATATCGTATCCGGTTTCAGTCAGGATTGCGGCGTTAACAACATTCCGGATGAATGTGAAGCGGATTGCAACACCAACGGCGTTCCTGACGATTGCGATATTCTCGACGGTACCAGCACGGATTGTAATGTGAATGATGTTCCGGATGAGTGCGAACTTGCAGATGGATCAGGTGCCGATTGTAATGCTAATGGCATTCTTGATGATTGTGAGTTTGTCGATTGCAACGAGAACGGCCAACTCGACACCTGCGATCTTGCCACGGGCGCTTCTCAAGATGTTAACGGGAACGGCTTGCCCGACGAGTGTGAGGTTCACGAGGTTGCACTTGTGCCGGTCTCGTCTTCCGGTGCGCATTTGGTGACGGGAGACACGATTCAGATTCTTCCCGAAGCTCAGCGTGTTACGTTTGATATCAGAGTCGCCGGTTGGGATCCTGACCTGACCGGTCTGACGAAACTAGGGGGGTATCAAGTAGAGATCGATGCGGCCGGATTCTCAAGCGGCGTTAGTGGCGTGTTGACGTTTCCGTTTATTCCGATTTCGTGCGGTGTTGATGAGGATTGCCCCCTTTACAACAGCACCTGTACGGTCAATGTTTGTTCGAGCAATGGGGCTTTCATTGTTGATGAATCGCGCGATGATTTTGTGCTTATTGGTGAATCCGTAATTGCCGCCGTTAACACGGTTGGCCCCAATCTGATCTTAGGTGCCCTTGCAACGGATATTGGCGTTGGTGCCATAGACACGGGCGTCGATCGCTATGCGGGAACATTAGTTCTGGACATTCCAGCGGATGCGACCGGTACATTCACGATCGGCTTCGTGGGTGCCACGCAGACCTTTCTCATCGACCAGAACAACGTCATTATCCCTATTGACTTGCTTGGCTCGGCGAACGTGGAAGTCACTTCGGGCTGCGTCGTCCTTCCGGGCACCGCTGACTGTAACGAAAACAATGTGGTCGATGCGTGCGATATTGCAGACGGCACGTCCCAAGATGCTGACGGCAACGGCATACCTGACGAGTGCGACCTCCTGCCGGTCGTGGTTGCCGATAGCGCAAGATTTCTTCAAGTTCTACTCTCGGCCAATCTCCCCCAGGACGCTACCATCGTCGCGCAGTGTTCCGGGGGCAACGAACGTTTCGCCGGTGTTCCATCTGGTGCGGGGCGTAACGTCTCCCTACTCGTGGACACCAGAGCGGAAGCTGCTTTTTTGCCTTCTAGTGAATGGGGAAGCCCGGTCAAC
>JAJRSR010000142.1 GCA_024278695.1 Planctomycetota bacterium
ACCGGAGCGAAGGCGGGTGGCGCTATGACCCCGGACAAGACGGTGACACCTCTGTGCTCGGCTGGATGATGATGGCCATGAAGAGCGCATCAACCGCTGGCCTGCCCGTGCCGAGAGACGCTTTCGAGGCGGGTGCTGATTGGCTGGACCGCGTGAGCGACCCGAGCCGGCCGGGGCTGTACAAGTACCGACCCGAGCGCGACGTCACGCCAAGCATGACGGCCGAGGCGATGTTTATTCAGCAGTTGCTCGGCAAGACATCCGCTGACCCGATCATGCAGGCGTCGGCCGCGTATATCGTGGAGCACCTTCCGAATTGGGATCGTGATCCCAATACCTACTTCTGGTATTACGCGTCGCTCGCGCTGTTTCAACACCAAGGGCAGGCGTGGACCACATGGAACGAAACGCTGAAACGCGAGCTTGTAGAGAACCAGCGCAAGGATGGCCGGGCCGCGGGTAGTTGGGATCCGCAGGGCAATGAGTGGTCTGAGCTTGGCGGGCGCGTCTATCAAACGGCGCTCTGTACGTTGATGCTGGAGGTGTACTACCGCTACCTGCCGATGTACTCGAACGATGACCCGAGCATCCCTGAACGACCAGAGGATGCGGTCGGCACGATCGCCGGCGTGGTGCGTGATGCCGAGACCGGTCAGCCGCTCGTTGGCGCGACGGTGCGTCTGGATGTGCCTGGCGGTGAGCCGATCTTGGCGCAGACGGACCGTGACGGGTTTTACTATGTCTGGGCACCTGAGCTTCCACCGTTCTTTGCCTTGACCGCCGCTCATGATGGTTACGTGCCCGAGTCTGAAAACGTCTACTCCTCGGATTTGCATGAGAGTGTGCTTGATGTGGATTTTGATCTTTGGTCGGACCGCGGGGAAGTGCTCATGACCGAAGCTGTGCCCGAGGTCCACCACCTCGGTGACAACCGGTTCGAGGGAAGGATCAACAGCCAGTTCCAAAAAGAGACCGAAGGTGTCGAGTATGGCTCGGAGTTCGTTCTGACGGCCGAGCACGTCACGCGGCGGTTCCGTCGGGCAGAGGTGCGGCTGATGGTCAAGGGTGTCCAACGACGGCATTCGCTTTTTATCAACGGCCACTTGTTGGACCAGAAGCTGGATGGTGCGCCGCGCGATGGTAGTTTCGGTGAGTTTCGCGTGGGCTTTGATCTCGACCTGCTTCGCATGGGTACTAATACGATTGATCTCGTCGCCAAGCCCAGCAACAGTGACATCGACGATTTTGAATTCGTCAACGTGCAGATTCACCTGCTGCCTTAGGCGTTGTTTGATAAGTTTGTAAAGATCTGCAACGTCAGATAACGCGCGGCATACGCGATGGTGGGCTTCGTGGTTATCGGCGGCGATCAGCGTTTGGGGTTCTTGGCTCTGCCGGGTTGACCGAGCGGTATCCTATGCGAATGATGATGTAGACGCCCCAAGTGGTTCACGGCTCAATATGGAAGCCAACGGAACGGGCGCATGCGTGGGGGACGCACAGATGAGAAAAACACACCAATCATGGCGTGGATGGGCACGACGACTTCGGTTCGATGATCGCGGTTCGTCGGCCACAGAGTACGCAGTTCTTCTTGGGCTGGTGATTGTGGCTGTTGTGGCTTTGGTCAGCGCGCTTGGCGAGAACGTCAGCACCACCACCAAGTCAATCTCTCAAGACTTAGGTGCTCAGAGCGGGATGACGTTTGTGGCTACCGCCGGAACAGCGCTGGCCGATTGACCGAACGGCATTCGGAAACGCTGTCTTTCTTCTTTATGGCTCGGTAAGCCCGAGTTTTCGCAGCGCGTCTCCGTCGATGCGGAACACCGTCCAAGTTGTCATGGCTTTCGCACCAAGCGATTCATAAAAATCAATGGCCGGCTGGTTCCAGTTCAGCACGGACCACTCAAACCGCCCGCATTTGCGGTCCACAGCGAGTCTTGCCAGGTAGCGCATCAAACCGAGCCCGATGCCACGCCCTCGCATCGTCGGACGCACGAACAGGTCTTCAAGGTATAAACCGTTTCGTCCGAGGAAGGTGGAAAAATTGTGAAAGAACAGCGCGAAGCCGGCCGGTTCGCCGTTCCAATTTGCAATCACGGCTTCGGCGGTTCGGTGCGGTCCAAACAGCGCGTCGCGCATGGCGTCTTCCGTGGCGACGACATCATCCGCTAGTTTTTCGTAGACGGCGAGTTCATGAACAAGTTTGAGCAGCAACGCCGCGTCCGAGGGCTTGGCGGGCACAATGTTTAGTTCGCCGGCCACGATTAGCCTACAGCCCGACCGTGTTGTACCCGGCGTCCACAAAGATGTTCTCGCCCGACACGCCGCTGGAAAGATCGCTCAGAAGGTACGCGGCCGTCTTGCCGACCTCTTCCGCGTTGATGTTGCGGCGAAGCGGCGCCTTCTGCTCCACCCACGCAAAAATTTCATCGATCCCGCCGACGGCCATTGCGGATAACGTCTTGACCGGTCCGGCGCTGATCGTGTTGACGCGGATGCCGTGTTCGCCGAGTTCGAGCGCGAGGTAGCGCGTACACGCCTCGAGTGCGGCCTTGGCGACGCCCATGACATTGTAGCCGGGAACGGCCTTGTCGCTGCCGTAGTAGGTCATGGCGATGATCGACCCGCCGCGCGGCATGAGCGCCTTGGCCCGGCGCGCCATCGACACGAGCGAATACGCGGAGATGTCTAACGCCTGGGTGAAGGTGTCTCGCGGTGTTTCGGCGAACATCCCGGGCTTGAGATAGGTCCGATCCGCATAGGCGACCGAATGGACGACAAAGTCGATCGTGTCGAATCTCTCCTTGACCGCGGCGAAGGTCTTGTCGAGATCGTCATCGTTGGAGACGTCGCACGGCAGCATCCACGGATCGGAAACGCCGACGCCCGATAGCGCCTTGCCGACGCGCCGTTCGTTCTTTTCGCCGGGTAAATGCGGGAACGCGCACGTCGCCCCCTCGGCCATCGCGACTTTGGCGATGTGGCAGGCAATGCTGCGATCGTTGGCGATTCCAAACACCAGCCCCTTGCGGCCATCAAGCAGTCCCATCATCTAGCTCCCGGTTTCCGTGATCGTACATTTTCAGCCCTGATTTTCCGGGAAATGCGGCACGATGGCAAGAGACGCGCTAAGTGGTGGGCGACTCCACATTGCCGAAGCGCCGCTCGCGCCGGGCGAAGTCCTGGATCGCTCCGTTGAGGTCCTGCTCGGAAAATTCGGGCCAGAGTACCGAGCAGACATAAATCTCTGCATAGCTGAGCTGCCAGAGTAGAAAATTGCTGATGCGTCGCTCGTTGGCCGTGCGAATGAGCAAGTCCGGATCGGGCAGCCCGGCCGTGTAGAGTGAACCGGAGACCATCGACTCATCAATCTGATCCGGGTCGAGCGTGCCGGTACGCACGTCGCGGGCGATGCTTCGCACGGCATCGACAATCTCATCGCGAGAGCCGTAGTTCAGCGCCAAGCAGAGCCGCAGCCCTGTGTTATCCGCGCTGACCGATACGGTCTCATCCATCTCATCAAGCACGTTGTCCGGAAGCCCTTCTCGTCGGCCGACGTGCAGAAAACGCACGTTGTTGTTCATGATCGTTTCGCGTTCGGCGATCAAATACCGGGCGTATAAACCCATCAAAAACTCGACCTCGTCTTCCGGGCGTTTCCAGTTTTCCGTGCTGAAGCTGAAGAGTGTGAGCGTGTCGATACCGAGCCGGGCGCAGTGCGTGACGATGTTGCGAACGGTCGTGGCACCGCGCTCGTGACCGGCCACACGCGGTAGGCCTTGGTTCTTGGCCCAGCGACCGTTGCCGTCCATGATGATCGCAATATGGCGCGGCAACTGCTCGGGCGAAAGCCCCAGGCATTCGTTCACGTCGAGAGGTGGCTCGGTCATGGCGTCTGGCTACGCGATCGTGGTTTCGGGGGACGGGGTGATGTCGCGCAGGTCACCGCGAAGGAGCACCTGCGACCGTTCCGGCCCCACGCCGATGATCGATACACCAGCACCCAGGAGCACTTCAAGGCGTTCGACGTAGCCGCGCGCCGCCTGCGGCAAGTCTTCAAAGCTGCGGATCGAGCGAAGATCACTGGGCCAGCCCGGCATGAACTCGATGACAGGCTCGGCTGCTTCAAGTTGGGAGGCGTGCGCCGGTGGTGATGCGAGGTCCTTGCCGTCCAAGCGGTAGGCCACGCAGATGCCGACCTGGTCGAACCCGCCAAGTGTATCAAGGTGCATCAGGGCGATGTCTGTCGTGCCCGTGAGACGCACCGCGTGTCGACCGCTCACCGCATCAAACCAGCCGCAGCGCCGCGGACGTCCCGTCGTCGTGCCGAACTCGTTGCCCTGCTGGCGAATTTTGTCGCCCATATCACCGGTGAGCTCGGAGACAAATGGTCCGGAGCCGACGCGCGTGGCGTATGCTTTCATCGTGCCGACAACCGTCGAGACCCTGGCCGCCGGCACACCGGCACCGTTGCCGATGCCGTGCGGTCCGGTACTGCTCGACGTCACAAACGGGTAGGTCCCATGATCGACATCGAGCAACGTCCCGTTCGCGCCCTCGAAGAGCACCGTTTTCTGATCGTCCATCGAGTCATGCAGGAACGTTGTCGTGTCGCAGATATTGCCGCCGAGGCGGGTCTTGGCCATCATGACATCGGCGATCACGGCGTCGGCATCGAGACCCCCATCGTCATCGAACAGCGCCCGCAACATGGTCTGCCGATCGGCAACGATCGATCGGACGCGCGACTCAAGATCGTCGTCGTGAATCAGGTCGGCAAACCGCACGGCCGTCGAACGTTTCATCTTGTCGGCATAGCACGGGCCGATGCCGCGCGCCGTCGTGCCAATTTTCTTATCGCCAGCCGCACTCTTTTCGCCAAGTTGGTCTTCCAGTTTGTGGTAGGGCAGCACCAGGTGTGCGCGATCGCTGATTTTCAGTCGGCTGCCCACTGCGATCCCACGCGCGGCCAGCCCGTCGATCTCGGAAATCAACTGAACCGGGTCCACCACCACGCCGGGACCGATCACGCTCGTGATCGTCTCGTGCAACACGCCGATCGGAAGAAGGTGCAACGCAAATTTTTCGTCGCCTACCCAGACGGTGTGCCCCGCGTTCGCGCCGCCGTTGAACCGCACCACGATATCGAACGTCGGGCAAAGCAGGTCAACCACCTTGCCTTTGCCTTCATCGCCCCAGCCGAGGCCAAAGACGCAAGCGTTCTTGCGTGTAGGTTTCGTCATCGTAGGTCAGGTCCATCGGCCCAGCCGTCACCGCGGCACGAGCGTCGCTCGCCCGTGACGCCCGCCGCCGCGTGACAAAAGGCACAAAAAAAGGCCACACAACTGCGGCCTCGAATCAATCACCACTTTTGCGCACAATATCGGTCGCCTAGACCCATGTCAACGAGACCTAGCCTGGAATATCACAGGGCGTGCCAGGGGGAATTGGCTGATGGGTGGCGACCAAATAGGTGGGCAAACGCCGCAGGATCGGACTTGCGGCGTTGGCCCGTGATGACCCAGCCGGGGAAAACACAGGCAAGCGTCGCCCCGGAAGCCTTTTCCGTATGCGTTATGCCATGGCCGCGACGCTTGTCCATGCCGCCCCACGTACAACCGCCTTATCGGTCTTGCACCCATCACAAGACAATCATCGATTAGATTAAATATCATCAAAATTGCTTGTATTTCTTTTGTATTTATAGTAATATAATGAATTGTTATGGTAAATTTCTTGCAATGTGGTTTTGGAGGCTGGGCGTATGGAAACGGCTGAACTTCGTAAATTTCTGAAAATCCCGTACGACGAGTTGGAGGACAAGAATCTCGAAGCCAAACAGCAGCGGCTCGACCGTGTTGATCGCGGTGTGGTCGAGGAGGCCCGCCGGAAGTACCTCGCCGAGGAAAAACGGATCAAAGCTGTGACGGTCTGCTTCTCCGATTTGGAGGGGCGCTTCCACATGCTGGATTACGATAAGAAGTTCTTGCTCGACTCGGCCGACAACCTCACGTTCGACGGTTCTTCGATCCAGGGGTTTTCCAACATCGCCGAGTCGGACTTGAAACTCGCGATTGATTGGCCGGCGTTCTATTGGCTGCCGGCCGACATCTTCGGGCCGGGGAAAGTGCTCGTCTTTGGTGAGGTGCAGGAGCAGGATGGCTCACCCTACGCTAACGATTTCCGCTCACGCCTCCGTCACTACACCACGGCGCTCTACAAGAACGACGGTATGACGCTCAACGTCGCACCGGAGATCGAAGGGTTTCTGTTCAAAGGGACTGACGCCGAACGCCATTATCACGAAGAAGGGCAATTCGAGTTTGTGTCTACCGGGGGTTACTACCACTCGCTGCCGCAGGATCCGCTGCGCCAGTTTATGGACCGGGCGGCCGAGGCGCAGCGGGCGATGGGGCTGTCCAATGAAAAGGACCATCCGGAGGTCGCGCCGTCTCAGTTTGAGATGAACTTTTGTTATGCCGACGCCGTTATCGCGGCCGACCAGATTCAACTCTATAAGCTCACGTGCCGCCAGGTGGCACGCATGTTCGGGTTTTCTGCGTCGTTTCTTCCGAAGCCGGTGGCGGGTGTTAACGGCAATGGCATGCACTGCAACATGTCCCTCTCGAAAAACGGCAAGAACTTGTTCTTCGACAAGGCGGGTCGTGACGGGCTTTCGGAGGGTGCGTGGACGTTTGTTGATCGTGTGCTCAACAACGCCGTGGACATCTGCCTCGTGCTAAACTCCAGCGTCAACGGCTACCGGCGGCTCGATCCGAACTTTGAAGCGCCCAACCAGATCAAAGCGTCGGCCAGCAACCGCGCCGCGATGGTTCGCGTGCCGCTTGGCAATGAGCGCTCCGCCCGGATCGAGTTTCGTTCCGTCGCGCCGGACGCCAACCCGTACATGCTGTTCTATTCGCTGGCCAGAGCCGGCATGGAAGGTCCACTGCCGGACCCCGCAGAGTCAGAAGGCAAACGCGCGCGAACGCGATTCCTGCCGGACAACATCCACGACGCGATCCGTCTGTTCAAAGCGAGCCGGCTCAGCTCGGAGATTCTCGGCAGCGACGCCCACGGAAAATACATCGAGCTAAAACAAGCCGCGGCCGACCGCTGCCCGAAAGAACTCGGCACACTCGTGAAACGCGAAGAGATCATGTTCCACCACGAGGTCACCAACCAGTGGCTATGGAGCCAGTTTTAGAATACGTTTGTTGCGATCAGTTGCAGCAGATACCCACGATGTGCCCTCGGTCATAGAAAAACGGCGGTACCGGGTTGGCTGGTTATTCCTCGGTATCACAGTCGGAAGCATGTCCGCAATGTGCCTCTTGATGTTCTTTGGGCTTCATCGAAGATGGTCGTGGCTGTTGACTTCCTACCCTTTATTTGGTGTTATGGCGGCGGTGCACGTGTTCGCGTTTTTCCACCGAGTCAGAGAGCGTAGGCTCAAGAAAGCCGTGAAGGCAGCCCACTACCTTCTCTGCACGCACTGCCTGTACAACCTGGAAGGGCACGAGTCGCTAGGCATCTGTCCGGAGTGCGGGACGCCGTTCACGGCGCGTAAGCTGGAGGCAGACTGGCGCGAGTTCACCGACCCGGATCGAAACTTCTGGCGTTGATATTGAACGTGCCGACGGGTGCGAGGTGCCGGTGGCCATCGGATCGCGATAGGGTCTGATGCGGCCTGAAGCCTCTGTGATGCCCGGTGTCATTTCCCCGCAGATTATTGTGAGTTTCCGATTTTTTCCTTGACGCGCTAACGGTTGTTATCGGAGAATAGCCGCTTCAGGTCGTATGCGTGTGTGACAATCGAGGTTCGCCTTGTGTTGGTGAAGGGAGGAGTGGCAAAGAAATGCCTGCATGGGTAGGGAATCGGGGCGCAACCTATTGATATGGCCGTACACAAAAGAAGAGAGTTCTCGTTGTTGACGGGTGGTTGTTGTTGACGGGCGGTTCCTGTGTCATGTCTTTTTTGAGGAGGAATGGAAATGCCGACGTACAAAATGATCTTGGCTTTGTTGTCCGCGCCGTCGCTGGCGGAGACCGATCAAGGTGCTCTGTTCGACGTGCCGATCCCGGAGGGCGCTGGGTTATACGCCGTCACTTCTGCGGGGGGGGTATGATGTCTATGTGCTCTCGGACGATCAAGCCCTATGGCCGGAGCCGTTAGAGGGTGAGGTGTGGCCAAACTATGTTGCACGGGTCAACAGCGTTCAGGGGCTACCGAGTGGGCAGTTTGTCCCGGTGGAGACCTTTGTCGATGCGGTCCAGGACGACATGACCGACAAGCTGTCGGAATTGGATGAAATGAAGCTTCGTCACTTCGTGTCGTGGGGTGACTTTGATAATGGCACTTCAGTCTTCCATGTGGTTTTTCTAATGACGGAAATCGTGGGTGCTGATCTGCCCGAGCCGCCGACGGAAGACGTGACCCTAAGGACAGCGTGGGCAGTGGCTTTTCCAGATACCGACGCGGAAGCGAGCGAACTGGCTGCGGGGTGGCTCCTTCCTGAACGACCGATACGAAGTGGTGGTTCGATGTGTAGTAGAAAGTCCACAGATGACTACACAGGGTTTGATACGGTGTTCGAGGATTGCCCGGACGCTTTGGCCGCCCGTGAAGCGCCTTTGCCACAACTTCCGGAATCCCCCGCGAGCGAATCCGTCAGTGAGGGCGTCGCGTATGAGGAGGACGCTATGGCAATGGGCGGAGAAGCTCCCAATTCGGCCGGGCTGATCTGTTTGGCGCAGTTCAACGCCTGCACGAACGGGTGCAACACGGCGTTCGTCGACTCCACG
>JAJRSR010000143.1 GCA_024278695.1 Planctomycetota bacterium
AGTGCGATCACGCCGAACGGGCATTCGATCTCCAGGCGGTTGTCCGTGGCTTCGCGTATGACGCCCTCAATAAAATTCATCGGCGGCGTACCGAAAAAGCCGGCCACGAAGCGGTCAACGGGGTGGCGGTAGACTTCCAGCGGGCTGCCGATCTGGAGGATTTTTCCGTCGTTCATGACGGCGATGCGGTCGCCGAGGGTCATGGCCTCTTCCTGGTCGTGCGTGACATGAATGGTGGTCGTGCCGAGTTGCTGGTGCAGCGTGCGCAGGTGCGACCGCGTGGCCAACCGCAGACGCACGTCCAGATTGGCGAGCGGCTCATCGAAAAGAAACACCTGAGGTTTGCGAACGATCGCGCGGCCGAGTGCCACGCGTTGACGTTGCCCAGCCGAGAGCGCCGCCGGTTTGCGGTCGAGCAGTTCGGCGATGTCCA
The DNA here is from genome assembly GCA_024278695.1 of Planctomycetota bacterium. GTDB lineage: Bacteria > Planctomycetota > Phycisphaerae > UBA1845 > UBA1845 > JAJRSP01. The sequence goes on from JAJRSR010000143.1 coordinate 434, forward strand.
ACGTTTCGGCGACGTGACGCACGCGTTGGTCGATGTCGTTTTTGGGGTGCCCGCGCATCTTCAGTCCGAAAGCCATGTTCTTGAATACGGTCATGTGCGGATAGAGGGCGTAGTGCTGAAAGACCATGGCCACGTCGCGGTCTTTCGGGGCGACGTCGTTGACGGATTGGTCCCCGATGCTGATGGTGCCGGCATCGAGCGTTTCCAATCCGGCGATCAGACGAAGCGTGGTCGTCTTGCCGCAGCCGGACGGTCCGACAAGGATCAGGAGTTCGCCGTTGTGGATATCCAGGTTGACCGCAGCGACCGCGTGGACATCGCCGCCGCGCGTGTGAAAGGTCTTGGCGACACCGCGAAGAGAAACGCTAGCCAAGAATCATTCCTTTCCATTGGCACCTCTGCATATCCGCAAGATACGCACGGTACGTCTAATCGAACGGGCGGAGGATGACCCCTCGCGGGTGGCCCGTCTCTTTAGAGGCGGGGGGCTCGAATCGGATCCGGGTTCGTGTCCCCCACGGCTAAAGCCATGGGCCACCCATCTCAAAGCGGCAGGCTTCTCAGCCCAACGCTGCGTATTCAGCCCTGCCGGTTGAGCTATTGTTTCGAGCACCATCGTCACGTGGACCCCCTTGTAACGCGGCCTTGCGTTTTTTTCAACAGGCCGCAAGCCAGGACGCGACGGCGTTCGGCTTGCGTGGAAATGGTGCTAGCGGGTAGGGTACGCGGCGTGACCGGTTGGGCGTTTCGGCTGGTTGGGTATTGGGTTCTTGCAAGTGCGCGTTTTACCATGAGTGATGAAACTTACGACGTGGCGATCATCGGCGCAGGACCGGCCGGCGCGGTGGCGGCGCATTGCTTGGCCAAGAACGGACACCGTGTGTTGCTGTTGGATCGCGCGGTGTTTCCGCGCTCAACGGCGTGCAGCGGCTGGGTGAGCGCGCACGTCCCGGCGATGTTGAAGGACGTGGGAATTGAATCCGCGAAGATGTTCGATCAGCCGTTTTCCGACGTCGTGATTCACAGTGCCGATTTTTCCAAAGCGGCGAAGCCCACGTTTGAATCGCCTCCGGGTTACCTCGTGGATCGCGCGGCGTTTGATGGTGCGTTGGTCAAATGTGCCGTCGCGTCCGGCGCGGCGTTTCAGCCTGAGACGGAGATCGCGCGCATTCACCTCGGGGAGTCGTCGGCCACGTTGACCAGCCGCGAGGGACGCGCGTTCGAGAGTCGGTTGCTGGCACTTGCGTCGGGGCGCATGTCACCGCTTGCGGAGTCGATCGGGTTCCCTTCGTTGTCCGGCGGTTCCAGGTGGGTGGCGACGGCATCGGCCGAGGGCAAGCAGGTGAAAGGTCCGAAGGTGCCGCGCGTGGCGATTGTGTTGGGTTTGGATGGGGCGTCGAGCTTCGGGTTTGTTCGTCTTTACAAGGATCACGTTTCTGTCGATGTCGCTTGGGATGGGGATAAGGCTGACGCGACGCGCGCGCTGATCGGGCTCTGTAAAGCGCTGACCGGGCGGAAGCTGATTCCGGTTGACCTGTTGGATAGCGCGGTCAAGGCCGAGCCCATGCGGAGCACCGCCGCGGCCGCCATCGACATGGACACGCACGTTTGCAAGCACACGCTGCTCATTGGTGAAGCCGGTGGTTTTGTCAGCGCGGTGAGTAATGAGGGTATTTATCCTGCCATATGGAGTGCGACGATCGCGGCCGAGGTATTGGAAGATGCGCTGTCGAGCCAGCATTCTCAAGACGCGCTCATCGCGTTCAACTCCGCATGGCGCATGAAGATGGCCGAGCACCTGCGCTCACCACATACCGACGTGCGGTTCCTGCTGCCGCTGGTCTTTTCCAATCAACCCATGGCCAACCGAATGGCCGCTGCGTTTTTCTTCGGCGACAACATCTAAGTTGTTGTTTTTCGGGCGCGCGTGCCGATGGTAAGGGCAGGTCAACCTTTCGCTTTCGGGGAAAGTACGATCTTGCCCTGCGGGGCTATGGGCCACGAAACAGATTCTGAAACTCTGCGAAGTCGAGAATGTCGGCGTCGTGATCCCCGTCGAAGTCGGTAAAACGGCATCCCGGGCCGGCGTTGTTTTCCGGGCCGCCGCTGATCCCGGTACGACGATCGGACAGGCATTCTTGCGCGAAATAGAAGTCGTCATGCGTGACTACGCCATCGCTGTCATAATCCTCGCTACCGTCTTCCGGAATCATTCCGAAGCGGATGTAGTCCCAGCTTGTGGTGCTGTCGACGAGTACCGATCGAGCACCGAACACGATCCGCGAATCTTCAGTTGAATACACACCCTCCGGAACACCGAAGTCAATCAGATCACCGTCAATGAAGAACTCGTAGAGATCTTCGCCAAACAAGTTGAGCCTGTACTCGTGCGGAACACCGGGGTCAATATCGACCCATACGGCTGGCACGAAGGAGTCGCGAAGGAACAGCACCCGGTTGGATGCGATCGTGAAGTGGTAGAGTATTCCGAAGTCACCAGAAAACACGAAAGACGCCGGTCCAACCCCGACCATTTCGTCGCGGGAGCCCGTCGTCTCCACACGCCATTCCGCGAAGAAAGCCTCGGAACCCGAAAAGCCGTTCAGCGAGTACTGGTAGAAATCGTCCTGTCCAACAGTGGAGCCGTTGGCCTGAATAATGCGCGGCGATTGAAGGAACGCCCCATTGTCCAAGGTACGACCGGCCAAATAGAGCCGGTCCGACCTAATCCATCCGACGTCGTCTGGAAAGGAGTCACCTTCTAGTGAAACCATGCCGGCGCGCGCAGCCTACCAACAGAACGACCGCGAATAACGTCATTGTACTAGGCAAATGAATACCGCCCCTCCCTTGGCAGGCTATTGTATCCGAAACGATGGGTGAATAGCAAATTCGATGGCGGGCACAATCCGGCTGCAAGATAGAATTGGCGGATGGGTGGCATGGACAAACGCCGCAGGATCGGGCTTGCGAAGATATCATGAATGCGGCTTGCGGCGTTTGCCCGTGATGACCCGACAGGGGGAAACACGGGCAAGCGTCGCCCCGGGAGCCTTTTCTGTATTCGCAATGCCATCGCCGCGACGCTTGTCCATGCCACTCCGCGTATCTACCGCCTCATCTGTCTTGCAGCCGCGAAATCGTAATAGCGCAAACCCTGATTTACAGCAGTTGAGCAGCGTTTATAATAAGCCCGTCGGCATTTTGCCGCGCGGGAGGGTTTTTGCATGCCGTTGCTGGGAGTCAATATCGATCATGTGGCCACCGTGCGGCAGGCGCGTCGTACGGATGAGCCGGACCCGGTCTGGGCGGCGGTGCAGGCTGAGCTTGGCGGGGCGGACGGCATTACGTTTCACCTTCGCGAGGACCGGCGGCACATCAACGACCGCGACGCGCGGCTTCTCAAGGAAACCGTTGCCACCAAGCTGAACATGGAGATGGCCGCTGCGGATGAGATCGTGGCGATTGCGGCCGAGCTTCGTCCGGATCAATGTACGCTGGTGCCGGAACGTCGCGAGGAGCTGACGACGGAAGGGGGGCTCGACGTCGTGGGTCATCGCGAGCGCATGACGCGGGTCGTGTCGCGTCTGCGAGAGGTCGGGATTGTGATGAGCGCGTTCATCGAGCCGATCGAGGATCAAATCGTGGCGTCTGCCGAGGTGGGTTTCGAGGGGATTGAGTTATGGACCGGCGGCTACGCTCATGCGACGTCCGATCAGGATCGCGGTGCGGCGCTCGAAGTCTTGCGGCGTGCGATTGCCGTTGGGGCCGAACAGGGGCTCGCGGTCCATGCAGGGCACGGGCTTACCTACCGCAACGTCGCCCCGGTGGCCGCGCTGCCGGGTTTTGTTGAGTTCAACATTGGTCATTCTATCGTGGCGCGGTCGGTGTTTTCCGGGCTGGCTTCGGCCGTTCGTGAGATGAAGGCGCTTCTGCTGCGGCACGCGCCGAAGTAGCCGGCGTTGCTGGTTGTCGGTTGCGATTGTCTGCGGCAGGTGCGGCGGTGCCTTGGTCCATCAGGGAGGAAGGGCGTGCGATGATGCAAGAGCGGAACACTGAACGTGTGCTTCAGGGATCCATGACGGCGTTAGTGACCCCGTTTCGCGGCGGCGCAATTGACGCTTCCGCGCTGGAACGGCTTGTCGAAGATCAAATCAAAGGCGGGACGGATTGGCTGGTGCCCTGCGGGACGACCGGTGAGTCGCCGACGCTGACGCGGGCTGAGCGCGAGCAGGTATTGGCTGTTGTGTTGAAGCAGGCGGGCGGGCGTTGCGGTGTGATGGCGGGTGCCGGATCGAACAGCACGGCCGACACGATCGAACGGTGCCGCGCTGCCGCTAGCGCCGGTACCGACGCCGTGATGCTGGTTGCGCCATACTACAACCGCCCGACGCAAGAGGGGCTGTACCGTCATTTTGCGAGCGTGGCCGAGACGGTCGAGGTTCCAATCGTGCTCTACAACGTCCCCACGCGATGCGGCGTGACCATCAGTACCGAGACCATCGTGCGGCTTCGCGAGGGATTCGACCACATCGTCGCGGTCAAGGACGCCACCGGTCAGCTCGACGGTGTGACTGATGTGCTGACGAAATGCGACATCACGGTTCTCAGTGGTGACGACAACCTGACGTGGCCGATGCTGAGCCTGGGAGCGAAGGGTGCGATCAGCGTGATCTCGAACCTGTGCCCGGCGCTGGCGAAGTCCGTGGTGGATGCCGGCTTGTCCGGGCGATGGGAAGCAGGTTTGGTGTGGCACCGGAAAATGTTTGACCTTGCGTCGGGCATCGGTGAGTATGGTCCGAACCCGCTCCCGATCAAGACGGCACTGGCGATCCGGGGGCTGATCCCGGAGGCGTTTCGGTTGCCGCTTTGCCCGTTAGACGCGGACGCGCGGTCGGCGATCGAGAATGTGTTGCGTCGGCACGAGTTGCTCGGCGCGGAATCAATAGGAAGCTAACACGATGGACGCGGCCGGAAGTCTTCACTTTGAACCCTGGCGTTTGAGCTTCTTGGAGCGCGCTGCGGTGTGGTTGACGTGGGGCGTGGCGGGTGCGCTGTTTCTCACCGTGGGGTGGATGGCGATGGCACCGGTGGATCCGCTCGGTCCCGTTTGCGTGCTTACCAGTCGAGCCGGGGTCACCATGTTGCTACAGGCCGGGGTACTCGCGGCGGTGTGTGCGTGGGTATGTACACTGATCGCCGGGCGCAGTGTGGTAGACGCGGGTACGTTTGCCGCTGCGGTTGGTTTGGCGGCGGTGTCGCTTCGCGGCGGGACGGCCGAGTACCTTCTGCTCTATGGTGATGGTTCCGTCAGCGGTGCGCTCCCGGTTGATGTGGTGGCCGTGCGTTTTGCGGCGGCCAGCGTGGGTTGGTTTGTTGTCATGATGTTGGCGGCCGGCGTGTCCATGTTGGTGAGCCGGTGGTGCTTTGGCGGCGCGGCGGGCGGGACGGATCAAGATGCGTCTTCGGATCGTGGCTTTGGTTTCGTCCTTGCTGCCGCAGATATCCCCACGACCAATCTGACGGCCGGTACGGTTCGAGCACCGGCCACGCCGCTTTCGGATGGTCTGCTTCACTTCGGCGTGGCGACGGGTGTGGGGTTGCTGGCGTTTTTCGTGTTGACGGCTCCGGCATCGACGCGTGCGATTCAGCATGGTCAATCGTGCTTTTTTGTGATGGCGGCCGTGTGGCTGGCGTGTTACTTCGCCCATCGGATCGCGCCGGTGCGTAGCGCGTTTTGGTCTGTGTTGGCGGTGTTTTTGATGGCTGTTGCCGGGTACGGGTGGTCGGCGTTGCGATCACAGAGCGGCACGGCACCGCCCAGCATTCCCGAAAGCCCCTTTATGCGTGTGCTGCCGATCCAGTTCATTGCCGTGGGGACGGCCACTGCGATCAGCGCGCTCTGGTCGGTGCAGGCGAGCATCGCTCACCGCGGATTTGTCACCACGGACGACAGCCAGTTGGGTGGGTAGGGTTAGCGACGCCGGCTCCGCTCGCGTTTCGGGTGGTGGGCGTATACGCTGCCCTTCGCAATGATCGCTACTTCTTCAGAATGGCCAGGATTGATGTCCGGTGCTCGTGGCGGCGGGTCGATCGCGCACGGTCGCCTTGCGATTGTGCTCTCGTGTTTGGCTGGCGTGGTCTGTTTCGCTAATACGATTTCAAACGATTACTGCTACGATGATATGGCCATCGTTCGCGACAACCCGCGCGTGAATGATCCCGGGCAGTGGTTGGCCGTCGTGACGAAGGACCATTGGGCCGAGAAAGCGGCGGGCTGGGAACAACGCGATCTTCTCTACCGACCCGTGACCCTCGCGTCGTACCGGATCGTGCGAACGCTCTTCGGTGCAGATGCGCTGTGGCAGCATCTTGTCAATATCCTGCTTCACGGTGCGGTGTGTGCGCTGGTGGCGATGCTCGGGTTGCTTCTTGCCGGATCAGCGCGCGCGGCGATCGTTTCGGGTGTGGCGTTCGCGGTGCTGCCGATTCACGTTGAGGCCGTGGCTAGTGTGGTGGGTCGTGCGGATTTGCTTGCCGCGCTCGGCGTGCTTGGCGCGGTGCTCTTACATGTTCGTTCACGGCACGCGGTCGGGTTCGCGAACGTGTGGGGTTGGCGTTTCGCAGCGGCTGCGGTCTGTCTTGTCGCGGTGGGCGGCAAGGAGAACGGGCTTGCGGTTGCCCCCATGATCGTGTTGTTCGATGCGCTGGCGGATCGTTACGGTGAACGGCAGACGTCCGAATCCTGGTGGAGCCGGCGAACACTCGCTCGGGTTGCCTATGTGGCGGTACCGGTGGCGTTGTACCTGGCGGTTCGTTGGCATGTGCTTGGCGGTCGATTGGCTCAGGAGCCACCAGATTCGAAGACGATCAACGTGTTGGCTGGCGCCGCGCCATGGCAGCACGCGCTTGGTGTGGTGCAGTTGTGGGGCATGTACTGGGCCAAGACGTTCTGGCCTGCGGTGCTCACCATCAAGTATTCCATCAACGGGGTACGCCTGGCCACGTCTGTGGCGGATGGGCATGTGTTGATCGGCGTGGCGGTTGCGTTCACACTTTCTGCGGTTTCGATCCTGGCGTGGCGGCGCGGCGATCGTCGCGCGGCTTTTCTCGCTGTCGCGATCGTGGTTTGTTACCTGCCGACATCCAACGCGTTTGTGCTGATGCAGGTTTTCTTGGCCGAGCGCATCTGGTACATCCCGTCCGTGTGGGTTTGTCTCTGGTTGGCCTTGTGGGTCGCACCGAGAATGAAGGCTCCGGTTATCAACGTGTTGTTCGTGGTGCTTGCCTTGGGGATGATGGTGCGGTGTTACGCGCGAAATGTGGAATGGCGCAACAACGAAACGCTCTTTGCTGCGGCGTATCGCGACGCTCCGGATTCGGCGGGTCCGCTTCAGCTCTATGGCTCGTTGCTGGCGCGGTCCGGGCGGTTTGAGGCGGCGTTGCCGCTCCTGCATCAGGCGATCGAGATTGATCTCGGGTTTACGGACGCCTATCGAGACTTGGGGCGTGCGTACATGGCGATGGGGGATGATGCGCAGGCCGTGCGGTATTTGCAGTCGGCCGACATGCAGGCACCGGGCCATCCGCCGACGGTAGCAGCGTTGCGCGAAGCATCGTCGCGGCTCGCAGCCGCTCGTGGCAATGAACTCGACCGCCTCCGCGCGGCGGCTGATCGCGAACCAAGTGACTTGCAGGCCGCGTTGGCGTTTGTCGCGGCGTTGCGTAACGTGGGCCGGCTGGACGAGGCATTGGATCGCCAGCGCAGTCGCGACGAAGCGTTTTTAGACCGGGCAGCTTGGCATTATGAGTTTGCGGTGACGTTGGTATTGTTGAACAATGTCGATGCGGCCGTTGAACGGTATCAGAAAAGTCTCGCGATCGTTCCGGCGCAGCCACAGTGCCTCGTGGAGTTGGCCATGTTGTTGTTGGAGCGGCGCGGCGCTGGTGATCTG
>JAJRSR010000144.1 GCA_024278695.1 Planctomycetota bacterium
CTATAACAAGTGGATCCATATCCTGGTGGCCGACATCAACCGGTACATGTTGCTGGGCAGCGACTAAAGCTTTCGGCCAAGCAAGATGCCAGGCGATAGCGCCACCCGGTATGGCTGAGGAACTTCCGGGCCGTATGGGGTAGGCTTGCGCTCATGGCTGCGTGGTGGGAAAAACAACTTTGGATGCAAAATCCAGGGGGGCAGCTTTACGGCCGCCGCCCCAAGGGGGTGCCGCGAGCCTTCCAGCGCCACGTTCGCGGGAGACGTCTTGCCCATCTGACTTTCTTCATTATCGCTGTGGCCGCTTGTTTTTCGGTCGGATTCATTATCGGGATTCGGTTTAATGTGACGTTCCTTGTAGGCCCTTATTTACTTGCGTCCATCATGTGGGAGTTCACCTCACGACGCGCCTTTCGCAAGTGGATACTTCGTCTCGAATCTGGGGCATGGCAGTGCTGCCTCAATTGCGGGTATTCGCTCCAAGGGCTTCCTTCTCCACACTCCTGTCCAGAATGTGGGAAGGCTTATGATCTGCTTGAAGTAGAGGTTGCCTGGCGGGCGTGGGCCAAGACTGGCCGAGTTTTCAGGCCGCAGATTCGGTATTGAACACCCAGGTCCAAACTGGCAGGAAAACACCATCCTCGGTATCGTGGCACCATGACCACTGCGTATTTTGATTGTTTTTCCGGGGCGGCGGGCGATATGATCGTTGGCGCGCTTGTTGACGCTGGGGCCGACGCTACGGCGTTGCAGGAGCGGCTCGCGGCGCTACCGGTGAGCGGCTATCAGCTCTCGTTCGAGAAGATCACCAAGCAAGGGTTCGCGGCCACGCGCTTTGTTGTCGATCTCGACAAGACCGAAAAGCAGCCGCACCGTCATCTTAAGAACATCGTTTCCATTCTTGACGAATCCGGTCTGCCCGAGGGCGTGAAGAAAAAAGCGAAGGCGATCTTCACGCGGCTGGCCGAGGCCGAGGCGAAGGTTCACGGCACGTCTATCGAGAAAGTGCATTTTCACGAGGTTGGTGCGGTGGATGCCATCGTGGACGTGACGGCCGCCGTGCTCGCGCTCGAGCTGCTCGGCGTGGATCGCGTACTCTGCTCGGAGGTTCCGGTGGGGTCGGGTACGGTCCAATGCGATCACGGCGTCATGCCCGTCCCCGCGCCTGCGACGGCCGAACTGCTTCGCGGCGTTCCGCTTGCTGCCTGTGAAGAACGCGGCGAACTCACCACACCGACCGGGGTTGCCATCTTGACCGCGCTGGCCGAGGCATTCGGACCGATGCCCGCGATGACGATTCGTGCGATCGGTCTTGGTGCCGGCACGCGGGAAGGGAAGACGCGACCCAACGTGCTCCGGGTGATGCTCGGGGAGCCCGCAGACGTGGGGGAGGCCGACGAGATTGTCGCGTTGGAGACCAACCTGGATGACGTAACGCCGGAAATCGTGAGTTTTGCGATGGATCGGCTGATGGCGGCCGGTGCACTCGACGTCTACACCCAGCCGATACAGATGAAAAAGGGACGTAGCGGTTGGCTCCTGACGGTGCTGTGTGAGCCGCACCGCGCCGCAGCGATCGAGCAGGTTATGTTCGCGGAGACGCCCACGTTTGGGGTGCGGCGTGTCGCGATGCGCCGATCCAAGCTGCGCCGGCGGCACGAAACAGTGGAGACTCGGTTCGGATCGATTCGGATCAAGATCGGTGAGCGGGCCGGCGTCGTGACGGCCGCCCCGGAATATGAAGATTGCCGTGCCGCAGCCGAGGCGACTGGCGCGCCGCTTCGGGATGTGATGGCGGCGGCTCGTGACGTCTGGTCCCAGCGGGGTTCATGACATGATGCCATGGTCCAACCAGCTTCACCCGTTCCTGCTCGCCTTCACCGGTGTGCAGGTTGCGATGTTCTCCATATTCGTGGCTATCCTTACGATGGTGATGATTTCCACGCGGAACCGCACACAACGAAGTATGCAGACGCCGCGCCACACGGCCCGCGAGCGCTACGCCGCCGCGACCAGCCAACGGACGTCCCTGCGTGAGGTGGAGGAAGTCATGCTGGAGCTCGACAAGCTGGCTCGCGAGGTCAACGGGCGGTTGGACATCCGCTTCGCCAAGCTGGAGGCCATCATTCGCGACGCCGACGAACGCATCGCGAAGTACGAGCGTTTGACCCGCGCAACCGGGGCGACCGATGCCGTCGATCCCGCGCCGCGCTTGGACGTGACGCTTGGCGAGGAGCAGCCGGACGCTGCTACGCCGCCGCCCAGGATGGAAGACAGCCCGCACGCCGAAGTGTACCGGCTGGCCGACGCGGGCATGACGGACATCCAGATCGCGGAAGAAACGGGTAAGACCACCGGTGAAATCGAGCTGATTCTCACGCTGCGCAAGGCGCAGGGTGCCCCAAGCCACTCGCCCGCTGCGTCGAGCCCGGCCGAGGCGACCGGCTGATTTTTCGCTGGTTTTTAGGGTTTTCGTTGGTCATGTCCGAAAATGTCGTCATCGTCGGTATGTTGCCGGGCGGTTAATTTTCTGCACGCGTGTGGTTCCTCGATAACGGCGCGGTTCCCGTAGTCAATGGTTCAAGATCGGACTATGATTGGTGGGCGCGACGGAGTATGGAGATAGGCGAAGCGTGATATGGGGTTGAACGTCGTATTTATTAGCGGTGTACGCCGGTAGGGCAAGAGCGCGCTCATCCAGGGCATGGTTGAAGCCCTATGTGAAACGCCGCCGCACTACATTCGTCTGGTCAACAAGGCTTCCCGCAAGGCGCAGCGTCGCGTCGTTCCCAAGCCGACTGAGAAATCCC
>JAJRSR010000145.1 GCA_024278695.1 Planctomycetota bacterium
GCAACATAGGCCGGGCTCCCTCAATCAGCCGAACAAGCCCCTCAAAGTTGGCCGCCCCGGAGCCCTCGGCCCCGCGTGCCAGGAAGATATAGTCATAACCAACACCAGATTTCGCTCGACGCTCGGCGAAGACAGTCTCCTCAGCCACGATGTCGTCCCAAGCGACACCGCCAACAAGCCCGATCATCTTATCCAGAGGGGTTTGGACGGACTTCTTGTCTGCGTCTTTCTTGTTTGCGTCCTCGTCAGATTGGAGTGCGAGCAAAATACCCTGGTCGAGCTTGGCGTCCTTAGCCGCCTGCCAAACCTCGGCCCACTGCTGCTGAATAAAATCCCGCTCCGGGTTGTGTACGTTGTGAACCACCATCCACACGTCGCCGGGAACGAACCGGGCGAGCGAAAAGGAATCCGGTAGTTCTTGCGCCGGCGCAACCGCCGCAGCACCAGAAAACGCAGCCAACACGCCCAATTTAAATCGACACAAACGCACGATAGGGTTTCTCCGTCCCTGGCGGGTATTACCCAACCCACCGAACCCGATATTCCGCAAACAATTCGACCAACGCGTCGGCACCCTCTGGCCGACAACACAAGCCGAGACCCGCCTGATATCAGGATAGTTGGACTTTCGACCAGTTACCAGCACCGTACTGTCGCAAGTTGTGCGAACGTGTCAGATGGATGACTACACCGCAACTCGATAAAACAGGCGAGCATCAAAAAATGGCCGCGTAGTCCAATCGCACTGCCTTTGGCTTGCCCCTACGCCCGATATATAGTGACGCCGCGATGTTTGATCTTCCGACGATCCTCAACGATGACCGCCTCGCCGGACTGGTGAATACCATAGGCGACCCCGGAAGCGTGACGCACGCGACGGGGCTATGGGGGTCATCTGCTGCACTGGCGACAGCCCGCATCGCCCACAAATCACAACGCCCCATGCTCTTCGTCACGGCTCATCTGGAGGAGGCCGACGACGCCCGTGACGACCTGGAATTCTTCCTAGGCCGAGACGGCGACGTTTTCCCAGCGTGGGAGGCGTTGCCCGGAGAGGGGACGGCTCGCGGCGAAATCGATGTCGAGCGGCTGCGGCTTTGCACCCGCTTGCGTCAGCTCGAAACCGGTTCCAGCACACCCCATCCCGTTATCGTAACTCCGATCCAGGCGCTCATGCAGCCGGTCCCGACCGGCGAGACGCTGGCAGCCAACACACTGCACCTGGCTACGGGAACCAACATCGCATCCACCATCACGCCGCAGGCACTGGTGAGTTGGGCCGTCGAACGCGGGTTTGAGCGCCTCCCCCTTGTCGAATCACCGGGCGACATCGCGCAGCGCGGTGATATTGTCGATCTGTTTATCCCCGGTGAGCCGCAGCCGCACCGCATCCAGTTCTTCGATGACGCCATCGAATCCATCCGACGATTCGACGTCAGCACCCAGCGCTCGCTCGAAGACGCGACCACACTGGACATCACGGTCCTCAAGGCAGGGTCCGTGCCGCCGGCGAACCAAGCTTCGGACTTGTTTGAGTACCTCCCGGCCGACACGATCATCGTGCTCGATGGTCCCACGGAAATCCAGGAGATGGGCACCACGATCCGCTCGCGGCTCGGTAACACCGATCGGCTATTTCGCGTCCAAGATGTGCTCGCTCGGTGCGAGCGGTTCACCCAGGTTTATATTTCGCCACTGGCAACGCCCCAGGCACCCACCGACCGCGCGTTCCACTTCGACGTCACTTCCGTCTCACGGTTTGAGGGTGACGCCGCAGAAGCGGTGGCCGAGTTGTGCCGTGCGGCCAAGCACCACACGGTCTATGTCGTCTGCGACAACGACGGTGAATGCCAGCGTCTCCGTGAGATGATCCGAGAGAACGCCCCTGAAGCGGCCGATCTCATCCACACGCCCATCGGAGTCATTCATCGCGGGTTCGAATGGTCATCCGCCGGCACGATCGTGGTCGCCCACCATGAGATTTTTCACCGAACGCGGCAGCGGCGACGCCTGCGGCGGGTCCACGCAGCCAGACCGCTCGAAACCTGGACAGATCTGAAGCCCGGTGACTTGGTCGTTCATGTCATCCACGGCATCGCGGCGTTTCGTGGGCTCGAAAAAATCGACAAGGGGAAGTCCGGAGCCAAAGAGGAGTTCCTCACGCTCGAGTTTTCCGACGGCGCAAGGGTTCACGTTCCCAGCTCGCAGATCGACCTTGTCCAGAAGTACATCGGCGCGGCCGGTCACAAACCGCGGCTCTCCACACTGGGCGGCAAACGCTGGGCGAAGATGAAGGAGCAGGTGTCCGACGCCGTATCGGACATGGCCGAGACAATGCTGCGCGTCCAGGCGCGGCGCGCCAACGCCACACGTCCCAGCTATCCGGATGACACACTCTGGCAACGCGAGTTTGAAGCGTCATTCTTGTACGAGGAGACGGAAGATCAACTCCAGGTAGCGTCGGAAATCCGCGACGATCTTACAGGCTCCAAGCCGATGGACCGCCTGATCTGCGGCGATGTCGGATATGGCAAGACCGAACTCGCCATGCGTGCGGCTTTCAAAGTCGTCGAGTTCGGACGGCAGGTGGCCGTGCTCGTCCCAACCACCGTACTCGCAGAGCAGCACTACGCCACGTTTCGCGAGCGTATGGCCGACTACCCGTTTTCCATCGGCTGCCTGTCACGGTTCCGCTCCGGCAAGGAGCAAAAAGCCATCATCGACCAAGCCAAGAAGGGGCAGATCGACATCGTCATCGGAACCCACCGCATCCTCAGCAAGGACGTCGCCTTCAAAAACTTGGGCCTGCTGGTGATCGACGAGGAGCAGCGGTTCGGCGTCGAGCACAAGGAGCGACTCAAGACGATGCGCCACTCCGTAGACGTGCTCACGCTCAGCGCGACCCCGATCCCGCGCACGCTGCACATGTCGCTCGTTGGCGTGCGCGACATCAGTTCGTTGCAGACGCCGCCGGTCGATCGCCGATCCATCGCGACGCAGGTACGTCCCTTTGACGAAAAACTGATTCGGCAGGCGATCCTTCGCGAGATGAACCGCGACGGACAGGTCTACTTCGTCCACAATTTCGTGCAGTCCATCGCCGCCACGGCCGACGCCATCAAGCAGATCGTACCAGAGGCCCGCGTCATCTTCGGACACGGGCAGATGAAGGACGGCGAGCTCGAAAAAGTCATGCAACAGTTCGTCCGCCGTGAGGCCGACGTCCTGGTCGCCACCACCATCATCGAAAGTGGCATTGACATCCCGTCGGCCAACACGATCTTCATCAACCGCGCAGACCGCTTCGGGCTCGCCGACATGCACCAGCTACGCGGTCGCGTCGGAAGATCACAACACCGGGCATACTGCTACCTGCTCCTTTCGCCAGACCGCCACATGACGCCCAAGGCCCAAAAACGAATCAAAACGATCGAGGAATTCAGTGAGCTTGGGGCGGGGTTCCGTATCGCCATGCGTGATCTCGAGATCCGTGGTGCCGGCAGCTTGCTGGGCAAGGAGCAGAGCGGGCACATCGCCTCCGTCGGCTACGAGCTATACTGTCAATTGTTGGAGCAGACCGTGCGTCGGCTGCGAAACGAACCCGATCCGACCCCGCCCAAGGTCCAGCTCGACCTTGACGTCGCCGGGCATATCCCGTCACACTACATCGCCGCAGAGCGATCACGGATCGAAATCTACCGGCGGGTCGTAGCGTGCCGAACGCTCAACGACTTGTCGATCCTGCGGAAAGACCTTGAGGATGCGTTCGGGGCGTTCCCGAAACGCGTGGAGCGGCTGCTGGAATTGTCAGAGATTCGCGTGCTCGCCCGGCGGTTCAAGATCGGATCGATCAGCCGGCATGGTCCGGACATCGTATTCGCAATCAACAGTGTCGCAGAGGCGGAGCCCGCCTTCGTTGATGCACCCGGCTCCGTACGTATGCCGGACGATAAGACGATCTACCTGCGGCTGCCCCCAGCCTACCTCGAGCCGGAAACGCTGCTGGCCGTGCTTCGGAAAATGTTGCAACGAGACCCCAAGCGGGCGATACTGAACACATGAAACACACCCAAGAATGGCTCATCATATTCGGCGTGCTACTGCTACCCGGCTGCATGGGTGCCGTGCGGACGCCCCCCTCCCGTATCGCTGTGCAGCGAAAGGCAGCGGAAAACCACGCGGCACCAAACCATCATCACGGAGCGGTCGACAACCAAACCCAAGCCCAAACCACACCGACCGCCTATCAACTGGAGGGCACGGGGCCGCTGCAGGAACTGATCGTTAAGGGATCGCCGATCAAAGCGGATGAAGTCTGGGCAGACCAGCAGAAAACACTCGCCGCGCAGCGCGTGAAGCTCTCCCCGGAAGATTTCCAGCGTTATGTCGAGCGTGAGTCCGCGATGCTTATCAACGACCGGCTTGCCGAGGCACTCTTGCATCAGCAGGCGTCGTTGCGTATGCCGGACGAGGCTACCCCACGCATCGAGGGTTTCGTGGACGCGGAAATCCGCAAGATCGTCACGACGGAGCACGGCGGGATTCAGCGCCGCTACGAAAAGGCGCTGGCCGCTGAGGGACGCACGCTCAAACAAACGCGCGACGCGCTGCGCCGGCAGATCGTGATCCAATCCTATCTCGAACAAGAGCTGCGGCGCAAAGTCGGCGAACCCACGCGGCGTGAACTCGTGGAAACCTTTGAGCAAAACCGAGAGGCCTGGCGCAGACCGCCGCAGCGGAAAATGTCCCTGATTGATCTGCGCCTCATCAACTACCTGCCGAAAGACGTCACAGCGCCATCGCGCGACCAGTCCGAAGCCGCGAAGTCCCAGGCACGTTCGATCGCCCTTGAAATCCTCGCATCGCTGGATCAGGGAAAAACATTCGCCGACCTCGCCCGAGAGCACTCGCACGGGTTGCATGCCGATGAAGGCGGCGCATGGGGCTGGGTCTTGCCCGGCACGGTACGCGAACGGTTTGAACCGGCTGTGGATGCGCTCTACCGGCTCGAAGCTGGTGCCGTCGCTGGCCCCATCGAGACCGCAAACGGATTTTTCATTGTTCGGTGCGACGAAGCCGACAATGGTTTTGAACCGGATTTCGAGACGATGCAACCGCAACTGCAAGAAGCCTACGGCCGCAACAGGTACAACAGACTCGTCACCGAGCACGTCTCCGAGCTTCGGCGTAAGAGTGGCGTTGACATGCGCACACTCGAACGATTCCACCAAGCCGTCGTGCAATCGGCGCTCGAAGGCACGCCGACCGTCGATTAGCCGCGCGGTTTTCTTGGAACGACTCCGGCTACCGCTATGCGGCGGCCTATTCGCGCTGCCACACCGGAAGCCGCCCCGGCGTCCAGGGCGCGCCGGCCGCCTCCAGCTTGGCCTCGGCGGCGGCGAGGTCTGTCTCGATCAACCCGCGCAGCGCTGTGAGCACTGCTGCGAACTCGTCGGCCGCATAACGATACCCATCGCGTTGCGTTTGAGTCGGCGCAGACGTTACATCCCACTGGTCCGACACGATGGCGTTCACGCGACGGCTGATCGACGTCGGTACGGGACGCATGTGCCTCGATAACGTCCGGTCACCTTGCAGCGTCGTCTTGAGTTCGATGAGTTTGGTGCCGATGACGTGCAACTCGCCAAGAATAGCAGGATCAGCGCCGGGCGTTTCTATCAGGGCTTTTCGCAAATGCTTCACACGGTTTTCAGCTTCGCCAATCGCGCGACCGGCACCGCTTACCGCCCGACTCAGGCTAGCCGCCTTCTTCTGGAACGCCATCACGACCTCGCGGTCCTCGGCCGGGAAGGTGGCCAGACCCAACGGCACCACCTCAAACGACACGGGCTCCGTCATCGCCGTGACGACGCCATCGATCTGCTTCTCCATCGTCACCGTATACGTCCCAGGCAGCGCCAACGGGCCACGCGGCACCCACGCCCAGGGGGAAACGTGCTCAGGCTTTTTCAGGCGTGTCGGCCGCGACGACGGATACCGCAAAGCCCAAGCCACCCGATGAATCCCCTTCTCACGAGAACCCGGAACGCGCTGCACGACCGCACCCGTATCATCACGCACGGTCAACATCACCGAAGGCGTAAGCTCCCGGTCCTCGACGCGAAGCTGGTCAATCGAGGGATAATCCTTCGACCCCTTCTTCTCGGCCTTCTTGCGCTTTTCCTTGGTCGTGAGCAGCTTGTCTTTAAGGTAGTAGGTGAACGTCGCGCCGTAGGATGGGTTCGAGGCGACGAAAACCATCGCCCCCTGCGAGCCACGACCGGTCCGCCCCCCAAGACGGCTGGTCTCGATATACCGTAGCGCCGGCTTAACCGGGAAAATAGCCGCATCCTGCTTGAAAAACTCCTCGTTCGCGTCGCGTAACGGGGAATAGTCATCGAGCACGAAGAACCCACGCCCAAACGTCGCCAGCACGAGATCACTCTCGCGCTTTTGGATCGCCAAATCCTTAACCGCGATCGTCGGTATGCCGCCCTTGAGCCTGATCCACTTCTCACCGCCGTCTATCGTGAAGTACACACCGAACTCCGTACCCACAAAGAGCAGGTCGGACTTGGCGTGATCTTCACCAAGCGTGTAGACAATTTCGCGATCCGGCAGGTCACCGGCGATCGACTTCCAAGTGTGTCCGTGGTCGGTACTCCTGAGCACATACGGCTTGAAGTCGCCGTCCTTGTGGTTATCAAACGTGGCGTACACGGTGCCGGCTTCGTGCTGCGACGCGACCAGGAAGCTCACATACGCCCGGTCCGGCACACCGGGGAAGAGCGACTCCACGCGCCAGTTCTGACCACCGTCCTCGGTCACATGGATCAACCCATCATCCGTACCGACGTAGAGCACGCCATCAGCCAGCGGCGACTCGGCCAGCGCGACCGTATTTCCATAAATCGACGTCGATCGATTCTTTGAAACGGCATCGATGCGCTGAACCTTGCCCATAATCTCCAGCGCATCCCGGTCGAGCCCGCGTGACAGATCACCGCTGATCTTTTGCCAAGTGTTTCCACGATCATCCGAGCGGAACAACACATTGGCTCCAAAATACAAACGCTTGTGGTCGTGGGCGCTGATAAGCAGCGGTGAATCCGAGTTCCAAACATACGGTGCCTCACCCGGTGCCTCGTACGGTTTGATATCCACCACCTGCCCACTACGCCGGTCATGCCGAACAAGCCCGCCGTATTGCCACTGACTGTACACGATCATCGGGTCGGTCGGATCAACCTGCGTCTCGAAGCCATCACCGCCAACCGTGATGAACCAGTCCTCGTTGAAAATGCCGCCGGGGTTGATCGTCCGTGATGGGCCACCAATCGTGTTGTTGTCTTGCGTGCCGCCGTAGACATTATAGAACGGCACCGCGTTATCGACGGCCACCCGATAGAACTGCGTGATCGGCAGGTTTGGCTTGTACTCCCAATTCGCAGCCCTGTCGTAGCTCTCATAGACGCCACCGTCGCAGCCGACCAAGAGGTGCTTTGTGTCAGAAGGATCAATCCATAGTGCGTGGTCATCGACATGCCGGTACTTTCGCGGCACGCGTTTGAATGTCTTGCCGCCGTCTTCCGTGACATGCATAAACGTATCGAGTGTATACACACGGTCCACATCAGCCGGATCGCACACGATTTCGTTGTAGTACTGCGGGCTGGAAGCCAGGTATTTGTTGCGTTTGGTCCACGTTTCACCGCGGTCGGTGGAGCGGAAGAAACCGCTCTTGTCGCCCTGCGCCTCGACAATGGCGTACACGACATCCGGATCAGCCGGCGACACGCACATGCCGATGCGACCCTTATCACCCGACGGAATCCCTCGTTTCAGCTTGCGCCAAGTCGCTCCGGCATCTTCAGACTTGTAGATCGCGGATTCCGGCCCACCGTTAATCAACGTCCACACATGACGCCGACGCTGATACGACGAGGCATACAGCACATTCGGATCGCGCGGGTCCATGTGAACCTCGTTGACACCGGTATCATCGCTGATATGCAACACGCGGTCCCACGTCGCCCCACCGTCGATCGTTTTATAAAGCCCCCGGTCGCCACCGGCGCGCCAGAGTGGTCCTTGCGCCGCAACATACACCGTGTTCGAGTCGCGCGGATCGACGAGGATCATACCGATGTGCTCGGACTGCTTGAGCCCCATGTGCTCCCAGTTTTTGCCACCATCGCGTGAACGGTAGACGCCATCGCCGAAGGATACGCTACGTTGGCTGTTGTTCTCACCCGAACCAACCCATACGACATTGGCGTTGTTCGGGTCGAGCGTGACACATCCGATCGAATAGGATCCCTGCTTGTCGAAAATCGACTTCCAAGTGGTTCCACTGTTTTCAGTTTTCCAGACACCGCCGGAGCACACGGCCGCATAACGCTGACTCGTGTTGTCGGGGTTCACAGCAAAATCGCAGATGCGTCCCGACATGAGCGCCGGTCCAAGCTCTCGCAGTTTCAACCCGGCAAACGTGCTGGCCGACATCGGCTTGTCCTTCGACTCATCCTCATCCGCCACGACCACGGCCGCGCCGCAGAAAAGAACCAGCATCAACGCCGTAATTCGTACTCGGTAGTGATCGCTCATCAATCGTTCCTTTTCACTTCCCCTAGACCTATCTCACAAACGGCAACCGAGCCGTGGCTATGCGCTTACTATCGGACTGTGCCCATGCGCGATTAAGCTAACGTGTTTGGAAACCTCTTTCCCCAAGAAGTAGCCCGTCAGCGCCCGGCCGAGGCCTTAGCCGCGAACATCGGACGCCCGCATCGTAGCCTACCGTGCGGCAGAGACCAACGGTTTGCGTCAGCCCCGTACGGGAAAAAGTGTGTTTTATCGTCGCCCGGCGTACGGTCTGCCCAACCCTCCGATACCATGAGCTGTGCCGGACAGTTACTTCCCACGATGATCCAACGGAACGAACACGATCCGTAGTAGCAACACGGGCGCGTGGCGAGAGCAAGACCTACCTAACTGGGGCAAAGACAACGACATGACCACCCGAAAAAATGGCCGCAAGCTATGGCGATCGGCCCGCTGGCTTTGCCTAGGAACCGTGCTCATCACGACCTGCACTACGGTCATCAACCTACCCGGAGGTAGTGTCATTATCTCCGACGGAGCGATCCTCGGTACGGGTATCGCTCTGGGCTCCGTGCCTGCAGACGATACCGCGTCCGGGGCCAAAGACGCGACCAGTGAACGTCGGCAGTAAACCCAAGATTTGTTTCGATTCCGCACAGCATGATTCGGTAGCGCTCTCGGACAAAGAATCTGCGTTTTCAGTGCCGTACGGGCTATTCCAACTGAAATATCACAGACCCTGCAGGGCATTCTGCGTTTGCCAGGTCCGAGAATCACGCCTCAAGCCACCTCCCCACACCGTCCGATACCGCTAGGACTCGGGAGGTTCCCTTGCCGGCCGGAACCGGCCCCATGTTTTTGCGAGGCGGGGTCTATCCATTGCCCGAATGCGTCGGTTGAGAAACGATTAAGGAGTTACACATGTTTGCGTTCCACACGGACAAATGGCGCTTGCTACTTGCTGCCGCTCTCTTCGCTACGACATCTGTCACAGCGCCGAAAGCTGCGGCCGAGCCCTCAGGGGACATCTCCCTCGGGCTCTCAGCGAGTATGATCAAGCCAGCCGGCCAAAACGATGGGAGCACGGGATCGTCACGGCATCCGCAGTGGGTGCTCGATGCCGAAGCAGAGATGTGGCCCGGATTTCTGACTGGGATGTCCGGCCATGAAGACTTCGTCATGCCCATCGGCATGTTCATTTACTTCGAAGATCCGTTTATCACGACGGACGTTCGGCTCATTTACGCCTACCACCGCATTCCTGACAATTCCGTACTCCGCGGCGGACAGGTGCAAGCTGTGGCCGCGCAGATTCGCGTAGCACTGACTGATAAACTCGCACTCATCGCCATCAAGGATGGGTATAGCTGGGTGGATTCGCGTATCACTGCCGCAGGAGATGGCTGGAACGATATCGGGATCGGCCTGAAGTACAATCTGGTCGCCGACACGGAAGAACAGTACTTCCTCAGTACCGGCGTTCGATGGGAATGGAACAACGGCTCTACAGATGCCTGGCAGGGTGGCGGCAGCCACGAGATCAGTCCGTTCATCAGTATGGCCAAGGGCTGGGACAAGTGGCATTTCCTTGGCACGTTGAACGGACGCATCCCGACGAACCGCACCAACGCCAACGCGAGCGTGATATGGAACCTACACCTTGACTATGAACTCACCGAGACCTTCCGCCCGGTCATTGAAGTCCATGGCATTCACTGGCTCACCAACGCCGACCGGCTTCCGTTCAGCCCGGACTATCTCGACGTCGGATCACTCGGCGCCTCAAAAGCGGCTGGCACGGACTTCTTCTCGGCTGGCGTCGGCTTCCGGTGGCAAGCCTATGATAACGTCTCCGTCGGTATGACCTATGAGTTCCCGCTTGAGAGCGCCTCACAAAACCTTCAGGATTACCGAATCCAGTTTAACACCGTCATTAGTTTCTAGGTCGCGTGCTGGAGACGGACATCCACACGAGTTCAAACAACTTACGCTCGCCCTGCGATGGCGGGCATGTACCAAACGGAGTGACTGCATGAAAACTCGAATCTACAAATCGGCGGCGCTAATCTGCACCGGGCTGGTCTTCGGAATCCTGCCCGGCTGCGTGGAGGTTTACCTCCTGAACATCGTAACGCCGTTTTTGCTGAACCAGTAACCGTGAAGCGTGGGCGCGTGTTGCGACTTGCAGCCATGGAACGCGTCGCCCGCGAACGAACTTCTTCGGCGCGAAGGAAGCGCCGAAACACTAACCGATAACTCAACAGAGACCTGAAATGAGAAACGCAATCCGCACCATTGGCATACTAGCGACCGGCGGGATGATCCTGCAATTTGGAGGCTGCGTCTCGGCTGTTTTGGCAGACGTATTCTTCGCTGTCGGCCCACTGCTACTCTAACGCTGCCGCAAGACACCGCGACTCAGCAGGAAGCAAAGGCGGGGCAACGCCGTCCTTGCTTCGTAAGCCTTCAGTCGTTGTCAGGTACACGACAGCATTCGAGCAACATTGCCCCGCTACCACCATCCACCAACGATGAACGTCACCCGCGCGGCGATCATGACGAAGCCCCACCGGTGGTCGTGATGGCACGATAGCCAATATCCCTCCGGTAGTAGGCCCCCTTGAAGCTAATCCGATCCACTGCGGCGTAGGCTCGTTGCTGCGCATCGGCCACCGTATCTCCGAGCGCCGTCACCCCCAACACCCGGCCGCCAGCCGTGACGACATAGCCAGGCCCGGACTTCGTGCCGGCATGATACACGCTCACGCCTTCGAGTTCTGCGGCCCCACCCAGCCCGGATATGGCACACCCGATTTCGTACTTTCCCGGATACCCCGCAGACGCCATCACCACGCAAACGGACGGTTTGGGGCTCCACCGCGTCTCGATTTCTTCGAGCTTGCCGTCAACGGCAGCCTCAAACAGTTCCAGCAGGTCGGAGTCGAGCCGCGCGAGCACGGCCTGCGTTTCCGGATCACCGAACCGGCAGTTAAACTCCAACACTTTGGGGCCGCCCGGCGTCAGCATCAGCCCGCAGTAGAGCAGCCCGCTGAACTCCGCCCCATCGTTACGCATCGCATCAACGATAGGCACGAGCACCTCGCGCTCCACGAACGCCAAGACTTCGGGCGTCGCGATCGGCGCGGGGCTGTAGGCCCCCATCCCGCCGGTGTTCGGACCCGTATCGCCCTCACCCAGCGCCTTATGATCTTGGGCGCTGTCCAACACGAGAATGGTCTGCCCCTGCACGACCGCAAAGATCGACAGCTCCGGTCCTTTAATGAGTTCTTCGACAACCACCTTTACGCCAGCTTCACCCAGACTCCGCTGGACCATAAGCTGCTCGACCACCAAGAGCGCTTCTGCGGGATCCTTGCATACGAAGACGCCCTTCCCCGCGGCCAACCCGGCGGCTTTCACCACGACACCGGTTTCGCGCGTCGAGATGTAGTCGCGTGCGGACTCGTAGTGATCAAACACGCGCGCCTCGGCCGTCGGAATGTTCGCAATGCCCATGAGCTTCTTGGCGTAGGCCTTGTCGCCTTCGATGCAGGCGGCCGCAGCCGTCGGGCCAAACACCCGCTGCTTCTTCGCGCGAAACCGATCCACGATCCCGTCGCAGAGCGGTGCCTCCGGGCCGACGATGGTAAGATCCACCTTCCGCTCGATGGCGAACGAAAGGAGCCCGTTGATGTCGTCTGCTTTGATGAGCACGTTTTCGGCAATCGTACCGGTACCGGCGTTCCCGGGAGCGCAGATGACTTCCGGCTTCTGCGGCGACTTGGCCAAGCCGGCCACGATCGCATGCTCGCGTCCACCGCTACCCACTACTAGAACTCGCTTCATTCGTCACACCTAACTCGGGTCGTGCTGCTACCGGGCCAACCGATCCAGCGCGTGTCGCCATGAACATCTCGGCGTGGCCCTAAGAACCCGGATTGTAGGCACTTCACGGGACAACGCCACGCCGCTGTCATACGACCACGCTCCCGAAGACGGTCGGATCGCGATGAAAAGGTGCCCGCCTGACGCCCTCGGCACCTCCAGAACGCAAACAATTCTTGCTGGCATAGAGGTTGTTGCTGCAAAATTGAACGATCCGGGTTGACGCGCCCGGACGAATGGCGTACATACACCCGCAACTGATTGCGGGGTAGAGCAGTTGGCAGCTCGTCGGGCTCATAACCCGGAGGTCGCAGGTTCGAGTCCTGCCCCCGCTAGTTTCTCATCGTGTTAATGGCAGCCTGCCGGACTGTCGTCCGCCTGACCGCGGCCGCGGGATTCTCCTCTACGTCTTGGCTGGCGCGGGCTGAGGCTTTAACGGCCTTCCTGTGCGATGCGGCTCACATGAGGCACCTTTTCTTGGCGCGCCGAAACCTTGCACGGATAGACAGCATATTCATACCCGCAGGCAACGGGCTGATCGTCGGGGATTGATAGAGGCTACGATGAAGCGTGAGGGTTTGGCCTCGGGCGAATCGTGGCACGATACAACGCCACCGGCCGACACCGTACCTGCGGACAATAGGAGTTCCGAGATTATCGGAACCAATAATCCAAACCAGCCAGCGCCCGATATTTTTCTGACCGCCGTGATTTCGGCTGCCGACATACCCACTATGAGACGGTCTTTGAGTCCATGTGATACCGCTGTGCGCACACCATGCGCCCGGTCACGGCGTTTGGCCCGTTGGGCGAGCGTCTGTCGGCCCTCCACCTTTGCGGGCGCATTGATGGTTTGTACTGCCTTGTTCTTGGGTGGTTGTACCGGCGGTTCCATCGGGGCCGATAGCCTGTGCGCCGCGAACCCCTGTGAAACTGGCGAGAAATGTAGCAATGGTGTCTGCGTCCCCGACTCAGAAGCGACGCCGTGCGAGCAGGATACCGACTGCGTCGGCAATGCACTTTGCCGCGATGGGTTGTGTACGCTGGACAGCACAGTGGGTGCGTGTGCCGGCATATCCTGCGACTCGGGGAAATCATGCCTCGACGGTGTGTGCGTGTCCGATGACGCCACTGGCTGCACCGCCGATGGTGATTGCGGCACCGAGGCCGTCTGCATCGACACCGCCTGCGTTTCGACAGACGTCGGCACGAGCGAACTCTCTGCCGAAAACCCCGATGTGCTTTTCGGCTTGCTTGGCGTGGGTCAGTCCTACGCGCTGATTGCCCCAGCCCCACGCTTACCAACGGAAACCGACACAACGACAGAAACAGGGACGAACGAAGACGTCGTGGCCACCCGGATTCGCGCGGCGCTTTCTGGCAAACCGGCAGATGAGGCCTGTTCTTGCCTCTGGTCCGTAACGCCCTTGGACAGCGTTTTGTTTTCAACGATCGACGCCTGTGCCACAGATATGACGCCAGACGTTGCCGGAACAATGACCATCTCGGTAGCCGTAACCTGTCCGGACGGCTCCGGCACGTTCAGCCAACAGGGCGTGGCCACGGTGCCGCCTCCGGCATGCAATACGAACACCGATTGCGCGGATAACGAGCAATGCGTTGATAACGTGTGCCAACGGCGGACCGGCCCCGTTATGACGTTGTTGGCGAACCGCTCGCGTTCACCGTTTCTGATGGTGTTCGATCTGCGTCTCGAAGACAAAGACGGGCAGCCCATCGCCAACGCAGTATCGCGCGACAACTTCCGCGTGATCGAGAACGACACGGAAGTCAACTTTGCGGAGACGGGCTACTCGGTAACGCCGGCACCTAACCTCCCCATGCGCGTCGTTCTCGTGCTCGACTACACGTTATCCATGAAGCAAGCCGGTGCCATCGAGTCAATGACGGCAAGCGCGCGTGAGTTCATACTGGCCGATCACTTTACGAGCACAAACAGCATCGGCGTGGTTGAGTTTCATGATCGAACAGGACTTGATGCGGGCTTCAGCGTTGTGGCCCCGTTGACCAGGGCCGATGAAGATGGCAAGACCAACGTGGCCAACGCGATCCCCCTCGAAGGCGAACTGGAAGCGGGCTTGAGTCGAGCGTGGGACGCCGTGTCACTCGCGATCTCGCTTCTCGCCGCGACGGAACTCCAGCCGGGTGAACGTCGGGCAGTCGTCTTTCTTACCGACGGACTCGACACGACCAGCGATGTCACGCCGGAGGAGGTACAAGCCTCCGCCATGGCGGCCGACACGACGCTATACCCCGTCGGATTCGGTGATGATGTCGCGTCAGAGGATCTGCTTCGATCGCTGGCAGATGCCACCGGCGGTCGTTATTTCGCGGCCGAAAACGCCGACGCCCTATCTTCTGTCTTCTCGGAAATCAGCGACGACCTTCGGGGGCAATGGACATTCGGCTACGTGACTCAGTTCAACACCGGCACGATAGCCGTCCAAACAGAGTTCACTTGGGACGGCAACACCACATCATTCGACACCGAAATCAATTTGGCGGCTCTCGGTGGTGACATCCACGCATCAGTCATCGAGGTCGCGGATCGTTCGTATGACGCGACCACCGACCGGACCAGCTTCGTACTCAACGCGGCGTATGTTCCACGCAACATCAACCGGTGGCGGCTCTTCTTGGCGCAGCCGGGTGCCACCTTCACGCTACCGGAAAGCGGGGGTTTGATCAGCCCAGACCTCGGATGGTCGGTGATTCCTTCCGGCGGCACCTACGACCTCGCTGGCGCTACGTCAATCGAGTTTGGTGCCTTCGGGATTCTCGGGTCGGCCAGCGTACCCGGCTCCGTCGAACAGCTACAGGTGACCCATGATGATTCGATTTATGAATCGTTACCGCAGCCTAAGAGCGTGGTGTTTGAAGGCAGCGCCAGGCTGGCCCCGGTAACCCTTACCGCAATAGCAGAACCGATCACCGCAGGTGTTGTGACAATCACCCCCAACCAGTTGGCTTATGCGATTGGTGACGTGGTGACCGTGAGCGCCGCCGCACTTGGCGACTACGTGTTCGAAAAATGGACCGGCGGTGCTACGGGTAGTGATTTCACAACAACGGTGACGATGGACGTAGACCGCGCCGTGACGGCGGTTTTCTACCCGCCTCGTACGATCACCGTGACGGTAACGCCCACCACGGGCGGCACAGTCACGCTCTCGCCGAGCAAATCAACCTACCGGCATGGCGAGATCGTACAGCTCACGGCCACCGCATCCGGCACCACCTTCTCAGGCTGGAGTGGCGACGCCACAGGCACGACAACGACCATCACAGTCACGATGGACGGCGATAAGGCCGTGACCGCCACTTTCACGCCCTAACCGAGTAGCGGCGTCGGATCATGACACGCGCAAAAAAGCGGCGCGATGATTCTGTGAACCACCGCGCCGCTTCTACATTTCTACTAGCACTAGCTAGCTCGCCATCGACCGCTTACGGAGCCGTCGGACAGTTAAAGGGTAAGGTCTCACCATTCCAGGGTACTGCGAAGCCGGCACCGTTGAGCATGTCGATCACGCCAAGGATGTCTGCCGGATTGCAGGCACCGCTCAGATCGCTATCGCACTGCCAGAGACCCTGCGGCGCAGTCACGCCGTTGAGCCCATCGATGAGTTCCAAAATATCCGCGGGGGAAGCCGTGCCATCGCCATTCACGTCGGCTGGCAGACGCCCCCAACAAACCTTCCTTTCATCGTCGCCGCAGAACCGCAGACAATAATAATGCTGGTTATTGATTGCGGTAGGCTGTCCAGTGCCCAAGTTGGCGAGGTCAACCCTGATCGTGCCGCCACCGAGATCTGTCACGCTTATAGGCTGCGGTTGTCCGAATCCGCCAGTAATCTGACGTTCGATATCGGCCAACGCCATCGCACCGGCCACGTCGCTATCAAAGGTGATCTCTACAGAGTCCAGACCCGTTCGCGGAAAAGCATTCTCATTCTGCACATGCGGGTAGCGGGCGTCAATGGCACAGTTCGGAGGCACACTGCTGACCACCTGCGGGCAGGCACAGGAATCAACCCCACATGACGTGAAGTTGCCCAGGTAGACACCGCCAAGATCATTACATTGCGAGGGAAACATCACTTCGCAAGCCCCGATCCCGGTGCAACACGCACCCGTATCACCACAATCGTCAAAGATCATCTCAAGCGGCACCAAGTCAAGGGTAGCCTCTACGCTCGACGGAG
Source organism: Planctomycetota bacterium (assembly GCA_024278695.1). Taxonomy (GTDB): domain Bacteria; phylum Planctomycetota; class Phycisphaerae; order UBA1845; family UBA1845; genus JAJRSP01. The sequence continues at coordinate 16,716 of JAJRSR010000145.1, forward strand.
AGAGAAAGAACGTGACTGTGGGGTTCACCACCGCCTGAAGGTTAAACGTCCCGAGAGCCCCGGGGCTAACTTCCAGCAGAACCGTTCCGGCATAGAACTCGCTACCATCATCAATAGCACCTGCACCGCCGAACGCGGTACACCCGTATACATAGTTGTTGGCAAAAGTCTGGACAGCACAAATGGCCGCTCCGGAAGCCATCATGAAATCCGGGCGGGGAATGCAATCGCCACCAACACACTGGTTGGTCGCCGTCGCACACATGATACCCGCGTCCTCAGCGCACAACCCGTCGATGCACTCGCCCGCGCACGCGCTTGGAGCGTTGATACAACTGACACCGGCGTTGGACGAAGCTGCGTCACAAATGCCACGTCCCGGGGCGGCTTGGTTTGAGCGCCGGTCCATATAGGCTCCAGCCGGCCGAAACGGCGGGTTGTCAAAATGGAGCGGCTTAATTGTGTCGCAGTTAATCGGGGGCTCATCGTTAATGATCGACTCATTGTTCAAGCCAACCTGCCACGTAGACACGCTCGACAGCTCGTCACTCCAGCCGCTGACCAAGATCTCGGCCTCGACGAGGTCTCCACCCACCAAGTTGATGGAGGAAACCGGCGCGGCAAGCTTAACGCCGTTCACGCCAACCGCCGCAACCCGAACAGTAATAGCCTGAACCGCCGACATTGATAGCAAACTGACGCCCACGGCAACCAGCCCAATGCGTCGCGACACTCGTTTCATCGCTTGTCCCCTTGTCCTCGAAAGTGTTGTTTTCGTAACTCTTGTCATCGTATGTTCCATTTATCCTTGCACCGCAAACCAACAGCGCAAACGCCACGCGGCGCAGATACCCTAGTCTAGCCAAACCCAGAGCCTATCTCAAGCGCTCCATTGCACAAACAACCAACGTTACCCAAGTCCGATAGCAACCCCGGTTTCGACGCTTTTTCGCCCCCCTCACGCATCCTCAAGGGTAATGAGCCCGCCCCGTCGGATCGACCCATATGCCCTAAACCAACGCCGAACACCCCAAATCCGCAACTGAAACGCCCCAGCCACAAGAAAACACAGCCAGAGAACGCCCAATACCCGCCGCCTTATGCACACCCAAGACGCCCAGCTACACTGAAAACCCCGAGCATGCGACGGGCACGATACCATACAAACATCCCCCCGTCCGCCATTATAGTCCGCGTGTCGGAATCTGTCCAGAGAATAAGCCCGGACTAACAGCCTGGCAGCCTGGCAGCCTGGAGTTACAAGTCTTAATCAACGCACCAATCTACACCGTCCTTCCCTGATATTAGGGCTTTGTTCGCAAAACTTGGGAACGTAGTTGATAATTCAATGCCTCTCAAAATCATGCCTACACTCCCCCCCCCGTGGCACTGGCTATACCGTCGCCAGCTCAGCACTACGCGGACAGCCCACTCGATCCAGACGAGCGCGGGGATGGTACCGGAATGACGAAAGGACGATCAAACCATTCGATCCCACCTGTCCGCATCTCGTCACCACCCCGTACGTTGTCATCCTCGTCTCGGATGCCTATAAAACGCACATGGAAACGACACGAACTACGATCGAGCGGCTGGGTGATTATGTCGGGCAGACGGTGACGCTCTCGGGCTGGGTGTACAACTCCCGGGCCAGCGGGAAGATCGCGTTTATTATTCTGCGCGACGGCACCGGAAATTGTCAGTGCATTCTCGAGAAAAACGAACAGGCCGAGTCCTACTTCGCAGAAATGAAAAAGCTGCCTCAAGAGTCCTCGGTCGAACTGACCGGGGTTGTCTCGAAAGAGGCGCGGGCGACCGGCGGCTTTGAACTCAAAGTCGAGCACGCCACGCTGCTGCAAAAGGCACAGGATTATCCGATCACGCCGAAACCGCACGGTGTTGATTTTCTGATGAAAAAACGCCACCTCTGGTTCCGATCGCAGCGGCAATGGCACATCCTACGCATCCGCGCGACCATCATCGACGAGATTCGTCGGTTCTATAACGATCGCGGGTATGTCTTGATCGATACGCCGCTGTTCGCACCGGCGGCCGGTGAGGGTTCGCAAACCTTGTTCAAGGTGGATTACTTTGGTGATCCGATCTACCTCGCACAGACCGGGCAGCTCTATCTCGAGGCTGCGTGCATGGCCCATCGCAAGGTTTACTGTTTCGGGCCGACCTTCCGCGCAGAGAAAAGCAAGACGCGCCGGCACCTGACGGAGTTTTGGATGGTCGAGCCGGAGATTGCGTTCTCCGATCTGGATGAATTGATCTCGGTGGCCGAAGAGTTTGTTTGCTCGATCACACAGCGGGTGTTGAAAGACCATCGTGCGGAGCTGATCGAGCTCGGCCGTAACATCGAAGAGCTTGAGGCCGTCAAAGCGCCGTTCCACCGGATCACCTACTCCGAGGCTGCGGACCTGCTGCATAGCGATAAGGCAAAGGCGCTGCTCGATAATGATCTTGTGGAGAAAACGGCCCGCGTCACGGAACTCGACGCGAAGATCGAAGAACTTGAGGCGGTCGCCAAGGGCGGCGGCAAGCAGTGGCAAAAGGACAAGGCCGCCGCAGAGGCGATCGGATGTCGAGAGGAGCGGACGGAGCTTCGTGAGCAGATCACGAACATCCCCAGGCACATGGAACTGGCCGCAGGCTTTGAGTGGGGCAGTGATCTTGGCGGCTCCGATGAGACGATCATCTCGCGTCTGCACGACAGGCCGATCTTCGTGACACACTATCCGAAGCAGGTCAAGGCTTTTTACATGCGCGTTGATCGCGACGACCCGCGCGTGGTGCAAGGCTTCGATCTGCTGGCGTCGCAGGGGTTTGGTGAGATCATCGGCGGCTCTTCGCGGGAAGAGGACTACGACCGGCTCGTCGCACGCATCAAAGAAGAAAAACTCCCGCTAGAAGACTACGAGTGGTATGTGGACCTGCGCCGCTACGGCTCCGTCCCGCACGGCGGCTTCGGCCTCGGTGTAGAACGCACCGTCTCCTGGCTCTGCGGCCTAAAACACATACGCGAAACGATCCCCTACCCGAGAATGATGGGGCAGTGCTATCCGTAGACGGGTGTAGCCTTGTGTTTGAGTTACGGCAATAGGCGATGCTCGAACGCGTCACGGTAACGCTACGCTGATCTTGCGAATTCGATGACACCAAACAGACACCGGAGCCACCACGAATCGACTTCCACATGCAGCTTGCGCCAGACGGTGAGCATGGGGCTCCAGACGGCCGGGACTTGGTAGCCTGAGACACCACCATTCGCAACCCAGTATTGTGTGCCGTCCGTGTTGGTCGCTTGGGTGGCGCTCAGCGCGTCGGCGTCGGCTTGGTCGACCTGGATTTGGATGGCCTCGGGAATCACGCTGGCGGCCGCCCGGTAGTTGTTCCCCGGCTGCATCGAAACGGTGAACGGCCAGGTGGCTTGCCCATTCGAGTCGGTAAC
>JAJRSR010000146.1 GCA_024278695.1 Planctomycetota bacterium
CACACAACCGCAAAGGCAACAACCGCCGCCCGACCCCACTTCGCCAACGACAACTTTCCCGGTGTCAAGTTCATAACCCGCTTTCCTCCCAAGGCCGCCTGTATCGGGACGACGTACGCCACCCACACCAACGTCCAATTAGTACTTCAACACCGCAACGCCACAACACGTCGCGATTGGCGAAATGGGAATGTGGCGCAAGAAACACACCACTGCCACAGCGTGACACAAACTCCAAGGCACGCTGAGAAACTGAAGCGGACGCTGCGCAGAGAAAAAACCCTGTGCGGCGTGCCTACCTTTCCCATCTCCACCGTTCGGCACCGTCGGACGCAAACCCGAAACGACACCACCGATCCACACTCGTAGATCAACCTCAAAAACCATGCGATACAATACCGCAGCGGCCATACGCACACCCCCACCCTGCCAAAGAGCGGCAGATGGCGCACGACTCGCCCGCCAATATAGCGGATTCTTACGCTCAATCCTAATAAAATCCAAATTAATTCGTATATTTTCACTGAATCGTAAAATCGCCGTGGATAGAAAATATAAATCCACAGGCCACAACGTGAAACCAGCATGGTCGCGTGCCCTGCGTCGACCGACAACGACCACAAGCTTAAACAACTACAAAAAAAAGACTTACGATCATAACCCATCACAGTAACGCCAGGGCGCTCGTCTCACGCCATCGCCACATTCTTAACTACGCAACACCCGCCAGAACCCCCTGCCCAACAACCCAATGGCTCTTATTTTATTTATCGGACGTTTCCTGCTCTATAGTTTTCTCGGATTTGGAAATACCGATCAGCCAACCCCGGCCAAGGCGTCCGAGAAATAAGAAGTTCTAATCCGCACCACAGATCGACCAATTACTCGTTGAAGCGGCCGGTTCGTGGTGCTAAAGTGGTTTGGGGACTTTTGAGCACAGTCTTGTGCGCGCGGGATAGAAGAGAGACCCTTCTTGATGCCGGTGAAAACGCCGTAGCATAGGAGGGTTACTCCGATTGTCGTGCATACAGGCAGGCTTCGGCAAGCTGGATTCGCCGGGGGGAGAAGCAAGATGGGAAAGAGGCTGAAGCAAATCGCAGCGAAGTACGTCTATCGGAACGGCGGCTGGCCGGTGCTCTGCGCTTTTGTCGCGGTGTTGCTGGCATGTCCTGCGACACGGGCAGCGGATCTTCGAGAATGGCGTGTGACAGGTGGAACGGCAACGCTCCAGCTAAGCTCAACAGCCATTGCAGGCAGCGGGGTCGCACTGTATTCCGACGAAGAATTTCCCGCGTTGTGGGGCATCGAGCATCCGGTAACACCCGGCTCGACGCTCACGATGGATGTCACCGGTGGGAATGCCGCGCTCGCAGAGCTACGCCTCGATTTCAACGCCGGACTCATCGTTAACGGTGACCGACAAACGCTGAGAACCGGCAATATGCAGATCGACCTGCTGACAGGATCCGGTCCAACGCAGCTTGTGATTTCAGGAGCTACCGCCCAGGGACAATCCGGGCTTGTGGCTCATAATGTCGATGTGCGAGTCATCCCGCAACGCCAAAAGGTTATTCTATCGTCCGAATCGGTGACGCTATCTTCGGCATGGGCCAAGGCACTCGGCGATGATCCGAACGTGCGGCTTGCGGAGCTGATGATTGAGCTATCCGTCGAATCACTTGACCCTACGATTCCAGCGTTTTCGGCCCCGGCCCAAACCTTGAGCAACACCGGTGGCTTTGGCGGCGTGGCCGGAGACGGCACGGGTCCCGACGTGATTGTTAGCGCGGTGTCTGGCTCGGTCAGCTACGGCTTTGAAGATGTGGACCCTGCCCCGGATTCGGAGCAGTGGGTATCGGCGTTCTCGATCGGCTCGACCTCATGCAACATCAGCGATGAGATTTTGAGTTGGATCTTCGCCACGAACCAACACCCCGTCATCGTTCAAAACATGTACCGTTTGAAGGACAACCGCTTTGAGCAGATTGGCATGTCGTGGATCAAACACGGCTTTTTCGCCACCGACGGAAACTCGTGCGGCGTTTGCACCGACACGGACAACTCCGTCCCGGGAACGCTCGGCCTAGCACCCGGGTGCTCGGATCTCTACAGCGCAAGCCTCAACGGCAACTGGCGTTACATGGGTCCACGATCCGTAGTCAACGCCTATACCGGATTTTTCCCGGGCCCACCGCCGGTCGATACACGCCCGATTGGCGACGTGATCGGTCGACGCGTCCAGGTAAACAACGACGATCTTTATCCCTCAACAAATGTCGGGGCGAACTACTTCAATGAGATCCAGTACGTGACCCCGGACGATGCGACAGCCGGCAACGGGACCAACAACGCCTCTTACAAGCCGATCAATGTCATTCACCTGGGTGGTGAGGATTTCGTGATGAGCACTGCGGTAGGACCCACGGTGCAACAACTGCCTGCGATCTACGCCTGGGCCGCGGCCGATCCGACAGTGATTATCACCGAGGTCACGGTACCCGACGAGGGTTTGTTTGTAGTCGGCACAAAGGTCACAGACCTGAACGATGGTTTTTTCCGCTACGAATACGCAATCTTCAACATGACCTCTGACCGGTCGGGCGGTTCATTCAGTGTACCGCTGCCCGATGGCGCCTCGGTACTCAACGCCGGCTTCCATGATGTGTTCTACCATAGCGGCGAGCCCTACGATGGTACGGATTGGCCGGTGACGATAGCCCCCGGGTCGATCAGTTGGGCTACCACGCCCTACGCGACGGACGTGAACGCCAACGCCCTGCGCTGGAGCACGCTGTACAACTTCCGCTTCGACGCCAGCGTCGCGCCCTTTGAAACCACGGCCACGCTCGGTCTATTCAAGCCGGGCACGCCGGAATCGGTGGGTATCGTGACCCTGGGGCCTGCGACCGGACTGGTGGACTGCAACGGCAACGGCATTTCCGACTTGTGTGACGTGGACTGCGCCCGCTTGGGGTGCAGCGCGCCGGACTGCGAAACCAGCGACGACTGCAACGGCAACGGCATTCCGGATGAATGTGAGCCGGACTGCAACGGAAATAACATTCCGGATGCGTGCGACTTGGACTGGGAGACGGGCGCGGTGTGCGTCGGGTGCCAGGGTGCTACGGGCACGGCCGACGACTGCGACGGAAACCTGGTTCCGGATGTGTGCGACCCGGATTGCGACGGAGACGGAATCCCAACCGCGTGCGAAACGGTTACGGATACAGACGCGGACAGCGTGGACGACTGCGACGACCTCTGTCCGTACTCCACCCCCCTGGGGGTGTGTGATTGCGTACCGCAATGCTGCTGCAGCGGTGGAACCATCTGTTTTCCCGGTCTGACGCCTGAGCAGTGCTTGGCCAACGCAGGATGTTTCCCGGACTGTCAGGTGCCCAAGTGCCGCGACGGGTGCCTGCTGGGTGACACGAACGACGACGGCGACGTCGATCTGACTGACGTAGCGAAGTTTGGGACTTGTTTCAGCGGGGATATCGCTGAAGCGGGTTTCGTAGCGCCTGGGGCCGACTGCCTGCGGTGGTTCGACTTCGACGAGGACGGCGACGTGGATGTGGACGACTACTTCCAGGATATCGCTGGGGAGCGGTACCTGTTTTATGACGCTTTTTCCGGACCCTAGCGACTTTCTGGAAGGATTTGGGTATACTGGGTTGCGGGTTTTTGCTAATATGGCGGGGGTTCTGAGGTAACGGGCAGTCGAGGCAATAGCGCAGTCCAGTGCTGCGATGCGCTGTTGGCAACGCGCTGCCTACGTCAACTCCGTGTTTGGGGAAAAGAGGGCGCATGTCTGGCGCTCTGAGATATGGCTTGAGAGGCCTGATGATTATGCGTAATAGAATAGATACTCCGCTCCGCGCCGGGCGTGTTGCCGCGTTAGTGGTTGGTGTGTTGCTGGTTCCGCTTGCGGCACAAGCGCAGACACAGACTAAGTACACGGGCGACCGCATGAGGGTTTTCGATCCGATTCGGACGCTTCGCGCGGTTGTACCGAGCTCACCCGCTAGCGTCGCTGTCGGCGGCTGCTTGGTTGACGGTGACTGCGAAGATGGATTGGCCTGTACGCTAAACACCTGTAGCAATAGCATTTGCTCCGTTTCGCAGATTCCGGGCTGCGTGCCCTGTGAACCAGGCTACGATTGCGCACCGGTAGAGCTTGTCTTCATCATGGATACGTCCGGTTCGATGCGCGACGAGGCTGCGGCCCTGTGCGGTCAAATCAGCGATGTCGTCACACAGCTCGAAACGCTCGGCGCGACGATCACACCAACGGTGCTCGGCATCACCAACACCGGCAACATTTCGTTTGCCTGTTTGGAGGATGACGTGGTGTCGCTTCTTGGCCCTACCGTGCCCGGTTCGCCTGATACCTGCGCCTTTCCCGGTGCCGATTCTTCATTCGAATCATGGGGGCCTGCGACGGCAATCGTGGCCGCCAATTTTGCATGGACACCGGGCTCGACACGGGTGATTATCCCAATGTCCGATGAAGGCCCCTGCAACGGCACCCGGCCCGACGGCTGTAATGATCCAGGCGATGACCGCGATAGTATCACCAACGCCGGAACCGTGGCCGTAGCCAACGGCGTGATCGTATCGCCCGTCACAGGTACGGGTTCGGACGCGTGCGTGGTAACGCTCGCAGAATCGCTAGCCACCGCAACTGGCGGTATTGCCATCCAAACCAATGACGCCGCGACCGATATGGCCTCCGCGATCACGGAGATCGTGCTTTCAACTTGTACGCTGGACCCAAGCTGCGACGATGGCAGTGTTTGTACGGACGGCGATAGCTGTGTCGGCGGTAGCTGCACTGGAACCCCGAATTATGACACCACAACCTCCTGCTGCGACCCGCTCTTGGGTGACATTGTGCCGATTGATGATGGCGAAGTTTGTACTGACGACGTGTGCGATGTCGAAACGGGAATGGTATCCCACCTGCCGTCCGACGGTAGTGTGACGTGTGACGACGGTTTTTTCTGCACGGCCAACGACGTCTGCGACGGTGCTGGCGGCTGCGCGGGTACCGACATTAACCAGATTAGTTGTGCGTCGGACAATGATTGCTTCGGTTCATCCTGCGATTTAACGACAGGGGTTTGCGTCTGCATGTCCACGCCCGAACTTTGCCTCAACATACTTGACCCACGAGGACAAGCGTGCCACGCGGCAGGCGAGACGCTCACCGTCGATATCGAACTCGGGTATAGCACCAATTTCATCTCCGGTGCAGACCTGTTCTTCCAGTATGACCCAATGGTGCTTGAGTTTCAGTCGATTATCCCCGGAAGCTATGTGGATGAAACGTCCCCGTACGAGTTGGAGTTGTTTAGCGAAATCGATGAAACCGAGGGTACGGTTTTTTACGCAGTGGGTATCAATCTTGGTGGGTTCGGAAGCCAAGGCCCAACGACACTCGCGCGCGTCCAGTTCACGACGCTTATGGCGTGCCAATCTGACGAACTCTGCTGGCTGGACGGCAACCCAAAGCGAACCACACTTGCCGACATGATGGGGCTGGTCGTGCCATTTGAGCCGTGCTGTTCCGGCGAGTTTTTCATTAACAGCTCAGAATCAACCATCACCTGCCCGGACAACGCTGTGCTAACAGCCGAGCCAGGTTCTGCTGGGCAGACGCTGCGATGGAATGCCGTATCGGCGTCCAGCGATTGCCAGGAAACGATCGACGTGACGTGTACGGCGGCCCATTCCGACGGCGTGGAGATCGGACAACTGATCGATACCGGCGGGCTCTTCCCTGTGGGCACCTCGAGTTTCTCGTGCACTTCGGTGGATACCTGCGGATCTTCAAACAGTTGCGCCTGGTCTATCCAAGTCGAGGAGTCCACGCTTGTGGAAGTCGATCTGGAAGTGTCGCCGCAAATGAGTTCAGGGCAAGACGGCACGACGCTGGATCGATGTATCGAATTTGAGCTCTATTCCAATTGCTCGACAGCACCGGTGGTGATCTCGTAAACGATTGAGTTCGGGCCCCCGTTCAACCTCCAAGGCCAGGCCGTCGGTGTCTTACTCGATGTCCCCCCAGGCGATTACCAGTGCATCTCCGCGCGCGACCCGTTGCACACCGTAAAATCGGTGGCCTCGCTTTCCGTGGTCGATGGACGCTACTATGCGTCGTTCAGCGGTGACCCGATATTCGGTGGAAACTGGCTCGTCAGTGGCAACCTCGACGGTAACAATGCTATCGACGTAATCGACTTCGGAATCTTCGTGGACTACCACCTCACGGCGCAAGACTCGGACACGCCGTGCGGCACAAGCGGTGTCAATGCAGATTTCAACGGCGATGCCTTCGTGGACAATCGAGACTGGCAGTTTATCTCCGACAATCTACTAACGACTGACATGGTCTCTTGCTGC
>JAJRSR010000147.1 GCA_024278695.1 Planctomycetota bacterium
CAACCGACGGCCGCGTGTGTATCGAGGCTCGGCGGTCCGGGTGGCTCGATGGGGCTATTGCCCTGAGGCAAGTCGGAACCGCTAAACGCCAACATGAACGCGACCAGGTCGGCCACGTCTTGGTCGTTGTCCAAAGAGAACGCGGGTAGCGAGACGAACCGCGAGATGGAGTCCACGCTGCCGTCGTGCAGGAAGCCGAACCCGGTGAGGCTGCGTAGCTGAGTCGTCTCGAAGCCGACCTTGTCGTACATGTTGCGTAGATGAGGCACCTTAATGGCCCGGTTGGTCGAGCCGTCGCTCGATACGATCATCAGGTGATGTTCACCCAGTGGTCCCAGCGGAAGCGGCACGAAGGTCGTCCCGACAAACACGCCATCCATACCCATGCCTGTCGGTAGTGTGTGGCAGGTGACGCAGGCCAGCGCACCGTCCATCCCCGGTCGGCGGTGCAGCGCAAGCCCGGAGACCGCATCACCTGGCGGTAGCGGGTCACCGGGAGCCAAGCCGCCATCGGGGAAAAAGCGTCCGGAGGAGTAATGCCCGGGCAGCGGGAGATTCGTCGGTAACGTGTTATTCTTGTTGCGAAACGGGTTCGGTGGAAAGTGAATCGTGGCGAGGAAGTCCTCGAACTCCTGCATCTCCGCTGGGGTGAGCATCTCGTCATCACCGAGCAAATCAGTGAACGCCCCGTTGAACTCTTCAAGCCCGTCCTTGTCGCCGCGCCAGTGGTGCGGCTCGTGCCCGATGATGTCCTGCAAGGTTTGCGTTGTCATCGGTCCCTTCATCGGGTGCCAGTCATTGCACACGGCCCCGGGGAGGCCGTTGCAGTTTTGGTTAAACGTTTTCATGCTGCCCGTCGGGTTCCCCAAATCCCAGGCCAAGCGGTCCAACCGGGCGTCCACATGGCAAGAGCCGCAAGAGGTGTGCCCCAAACCGGAGGTCTCGTGTGTGTTGTACAGGTGCTTTCTGCCGGTGGTGATGCTGGTGGGTGTGGGGTCGTAAAAGGAGACGCGCGGCAGCAGTTCTGTATCTGTCAGCGTATCTATTGTGCTGATTGTGCCGGCAAACTTGTTGAGCACGAACAACCTCGTGCCGGATTCGTCGATGGCCAGACCGGTCGGTCCTTCGCCGACGGGGATCGGGCGATCAAACGCACGCGTGCCGTCCGCGTTGATCGCAATCACGTTATTGGAACCCATGCCGGTGACGTAACCGCGTGTGCCGTCGGTGTTGTACACGATGCCGCGCGGGTCACCGATCGCGCGGACCCGTTGGTCCGGCGGGAGCGGCACGAACGGTACCGTCGTGGGATAGGTCAGGTGCGCGTTCAGGTCCATGACCGATTTGTTGGCCGGACCGACCGGGTCGAAGCTCGACCAGTTGACGCGCAGAAACCGACCGTTGAGCACCGGCTCGAAGCGAATATCATTGGTGGCGTCCGTGCCGACGACGGCGACCCGTCCACTCGTCGGATGAACCGCGAGCGCCATGCAGATGTTCGTCATACCGCCGACATACCGAAGCCCGAGCGTTGTCGTATCCAGCACGCCGACGTCGTGATCGTCCAGCGTCCAGCCGACCGGCCGACCGGATGCCAGCGCGTTGGGGCCGCTGACGACATCCGTCCAGTCGTGCGCGTTGTCATCCATCCACTGTCCGGCAGCATTTCGCTTTACGATAAGCCCGACACGCGGGGGCGCGGGCAAGGTCGGTTCGATCGGCGGCAGAAAGTTCGTGCCGTCGTTTGGCGGTGGGTTCGGCGGGTTGGTGCCCAGCGCCGGAGGCAGGGACGCGTCGAAGTAGGGGCCGAGCGGATCATTCACGACGTTGGGTAGGAACACCGTGCCGCCGCTCAGGTCGCCGCCGCCGAGGATCGTGGATTCGTTGCCTGATTCAAACATCGCCACGTAGACGGTGAGCCCGTCGGCGCTGACTGCCATCGCCCGCGGTTCTTCTCCGGCCACCTGCATGCGAATGGTCACGCCGTTGCCGATACCGTCGGGCAAGCTGGCTTGATCCACGATCGGCGCGTTGGGGTCATTCGGGTCTATGACCAGGATGGTGTTGGTGGACGAGCACGAGACGAACGCCCGCAGCGGACTGCCCGCAAACACAACGTCGGCCGGCTCGTCATCTGTTTGAATCGTAGCGACCACATTCAGCGATAAGAGGTCCACCACGCTGATCGTGTCGGAGATATGGTTGACGACCCACACCTCGAAGTCCGTCCGAGCGCGTACGGAGACGGGATCAAGCCCAACCGGCACGACACCAACCGCAACCGGACGCCCGGATGTAATGTCAAACACCTCCAAGCGGTTGTCGGCCGTGTTCGTGACGAGAAGCGTCTGACCATTCGGCGTGATAGCCATCGGGTGGACGTGGGCGTTTTCCCAGTTGATAAACGACGGTTGCCCATAGCTGATAGTGGCAGTGAGTAAAACGAACAGCAGTTGGATTTTGCATCGCACCATGATTTACGCCCTCACGATAGAGTTTCCAAGAGACACAGGTTCCCCCACGTTCGCCGCGCGGCGAACGTGACCCGGCAGGTTGATTGCGGCCCGACCATAATTCCCTATTCGACGCAGGCGGACCCGGCACTCATTCTATCAAGTCCGAGCGAGAAACGAAGTTAAAAGTTTCTTAGGTTGGCGGATTTTGGCCGGTTCGATTCCCCGTGCGGGTGCCACACCCGATACCAGTACGCGACCAAAGTGTCCTGAATGAGTTCACCAGGAGAATCTGAAGTGGTTCTTTCTGGGCGATGTCGTTCGTTCGACTAGGGTGCGTTGTGGTTCGTAACAATGGGTGATATGGATTCAAAGCTCTCCGCGGCCGATTGTACTACCGTGTCGATGGCTTCGTCATCATGGGCGGCGGATACGAACATGGCCTCGTAGCCGGAGGGGGGTAGCCACACGCCTCGTGAGAGCATGGCCCGGTAGAACTTGCCGAACGCGTCCTGGTTACAGGCGTTGGCGTCGTCGAAGTTGCGGACGGGTTTGGGAGATAGCGTCATGCCGAGCATGCCGCCGGTACTTGCCGTCTGTAGTTGAGCGCCGGCGCGCGTTGCGGCGTTGGCTAGTCCGTCCGCCAAACGCTTTGCCGTCTGCGATAGTGATGCGTAGAAACCGTTTTCCTTGCACAGCGTGAGCGTGGCGATTCCGGCGGCCATGCCGACGGGGTTGCCGCTGAGCGTGCCGGCCTGATAGACGGGACCGAGCGGGCTGATCTTCGACATGAGTTCACGCGGTCCGCCGTAGGCCGCCACCGGCATGCCGCCGCCGATCACCTTGCCGAGACAGGTCAGGTCCGGCCGCACGCCGCAGATGTTTTGATACCCGCCCCAACCCACGCGAAAGCCCGTCATCACCTCATCAAACACGAGCAGCGCACCGTGACGATCGCAAAGAGATCGCAACCCCGACAGGAAACCGTCCACCGGTTCGACATAGCCCATGTTGCCCGCGACGGGTTCGACGATGACGGCGGCCACATCCTTGGCGTGCTCTTCCAACAGTTGCGCGGTGGCTTCGAGGTCGTTGTACGGCGCGAGCAGCGTAGACTCTGCGAAAGCAGTGGGCACGCCAGCGGAATCGGGCGATCCGAATGTGGCAGCACCGGAGCCGGCCGACACGAGCAGGGAGTCTACGTGACCGTGGTAGCCGCCGAGAAACTTGAGAATCTTCGTGCGGCCAGTAGCACCTCGGGCGAGGCGCATCGCGCTCATCGTGGCCTCGGTGCCGCTATTGACGAAACGTAGCATCTCCAGGGAAGGAATCGCGCCGACGACGATCTCGGCGAGTTGCTGCTCCAGCTCACAGCACGCGCCGAAACTGATGCCATCTGCGGCGGTGCGGCTGATGGCCTCCACAACGTGGGGATGGGCGTGGCCGACGATGGCCGGTCCCCAGCTTCCGACGAGATCAACGTACTCGTTACCGTCCACATCGAACACGCGGGCACCCTGCGCCCGCGCCAAGAACCGTGGACTGCCGCCGACGGCGTGACACGCGCGAACCGGGCTGTTAACGCCGCCGGGAAGCAGACGCTTGGCCGTGTCGAATAACGCTGCGGAACGCGTTGTCGCTTGGTCGCAAGTCTGGGACATATCCGGCGATCCCTCCGATTCTTCTGACGACTTAGATCTTGGCCGTCATCGCCAATAAAACCCTGCGGGTCTGTGTTTTGGGCAAATTGAATGCACTAACGCCGCTGCGATGCCGTGCAGGCATCAACCAGCGACACTTCTCTTACCACCTTGTACGCATCCCTGCAAACCGCGTACCATATCCCGTTGCCACCGGGTTCGGTTGAAGCAGCGTTTGCTTGACATGATCGGTGCCCGCGCTAGCATTTTGCGGCTGGTGCGGGCGTGGCTCGTGCGGCGAAGATTTCTTGTGTTGGTCGAGGTTGTAACGTTGTTTACCGGTATTATCGAACGAACGGGTACGATCGTCAGCGCTACCGACGTGGCCGGTTGTCGTCGGCTGCGGGTGGCGGTTGGGCCTATCGCGGAAGAGAGTGTGCTCGGTGCCAGTGTCGCAGTGAGCGGTGTGTGCCTCACCGTGGCACAGATTCACGATGGTGAGGTCGATTTCGATGTCATCACCGAGACGCTTGATCGTACGATCCTCGGCGG
>JAJRSR010000148.1 GCA_024278695.1 Planctomycetota bacterium
AGGAGACCGTCTTCGCCGAGCGTCGAGCGAAATCTGGTGTTGGTTATGACTATATCTTCCTGGCACGCGGGGCCGAGGGCTCCGGGGCGGCCAACTTTGAGGGGCTTGTTCGGCTGATTGAGGGAGCCCGGCCTATGTTGCGGGGCGCGATTGGTGTCAATGTCGTGCTCAAGCGTCAGACCACCAAACAGCTTGATACGATCGCTTTGGGTTTCAAGAAATCGGAACACCAAAAGAGCTACTTCGGGTTTCGCGTCTTTCGGCATGGTGACGTGATCGGAGGCATCGTGGGCGCTGCCTCGTACGTCAAAGTACGTGCGTTATTCATGGGGGATAGCTCGGCAGAATCGCTCGCGCAGAACGTCCGCTTCAAGAGCGCTCTTGCGGAGGTGAAGACACCCACCGATGGGTTGACTTTCTTCGACATGGAGAGCTTCATGGGTGACATGTGCTCCATGTGTGACTCTCTGGCCAAGTCACGCAAGAAGGGACATGTCGCCCGTGCGAAAAGGTCGGACGTGCTTCGTCGCTTGATGGCTACTGCGGACGTGGTTGATTATATCGTGTCCTCGCAATGCACCGAGGGCAGCCGTGAGACGACGCAGACCGTCGTTCGGCTTCAGCCCGGCAAACAAGATACGGCGCTGGCGAAGGCCTTTCTCGACCGGAAACGGTTTGATCGGTTCGATCGGTTCGTCCCCGCGGATGCCGTGTCATTCAACGTTCACACGACTGTCAACGTCGAGCGAATCTATCATCTTGTATTGGATTTTGTAGCTAAAGAACTTCCTGACGGCGCAAAGTACCGGGCGCTGATCGAGGGTTTGCCCGCGAAGATCGGGTTGGACTTGCAGGAGGATGTGTTCGATTGGCTTGGCGGTGAGGTCATTGGTGTTGAGTTGCCGGCTGCGGTGGTTTCGCCGATGGGCGGTAGCGACCACGTTTGGATGATCCGTGCCAAGAATCCCGAGCTCGCCCGAAAGAAGATCAACGGGCTGATCGACTTCGCGGCGCAGATGCTACAATCACGCGGGCAGATGCTATCTGTGACGCCGGCCCAGCGATGCCCCGAAGGTTTTCGGCAGGTCATCCATCCGATGATGGCCATGTTCATGAAACCCGTCGTTGGCGTTTATGACGAGTGGGTGGTGTTCGGCACTTCGCAGGCGGCCATCTCACGCTGTGTAGCCGTGGCTGAGGGCAAAGCACCTTCCGTTCGAGAAAACGAGCGTTTCCAACGAGAGGGCGTTCGGCCGACAGGCACAGTGCTTTCCGCCTCTTTTAGCGATGTCGCCAACATGGGCGAGAAACTGGCTCAGAGCGTTGCGATGGCCGGCATGGTTGGGGGGATCGTCGCGGCTCAGATGGACGGTCAAGCTCCAGAGGGAACGCAGGAGCTTGTCTCGAAGTTACTGGCCTTCGGGACTAAGCTGGCTCCGGTGCTGCGCCAGCTTGATTTCTATAGCTCCAAGTCGTCCATGATGACGTACGACGGTGCCACCAAGGTTGAATCCATCGGTATCGTAACTTACAAGGCACCCTCGGCTCTCGGCGCGCGTCCGTAAGGGCGGGCCGGCCGCACCCGATGCGGCGCGAGCACGCCCCCAAGGCGAGTCACCGCTTTCATTACCCCCCCATTCGCTTGAACGATGGCATGTTGTTTTTCGTGGATGCCGGTTGACCATCTCAGTCACAAGGGGGTGGCTATTTGGTACGGGGCTCTATTCGTGACGACTTCAAGTGTGGTTGCCCCTTTTTGATGGTGACGTGCATGGTTCGTTTGCCGGTCAGCACCTCTCGGAGTAGCTGGCCTACCGCTTCGCCGCGCCAGCCGCGTGTGAGTTCACCGCCGTCCGCTCGATTCTTGCAATGAAACCGGATCAGATCGCGGATAGACTTCTTCGTGCCTACCAGACCGTATGCGATGTCATTTTCGAGGCAGTACGCGCGGAGCAGTGCGGTCACAAGTGTAATCAGAACCTGCTCCTGGGCCGTTTCCACCTCGCGATGAATCGTCTTTGGCCAGCGATCTTCCGGCAGCTTCAATGCCTCCACGATCACTTCGCTGGCACCACGGATGTTCTTACTGCTCAGGTTAAGTCCACGCAGGTCAGCAAGGTCCGCCGTCGATGACATTCCCGTCCGAGCGATTTCGATCAGCAGGTGGTCGCGCAGCACGGTCCGGGCGGGGCGGTTCAGGCCTTCGGCCGCCTTTTCTCGCCAAGCCAGGAGTTCACGCAGCACCGCCAACTCCCGTCCCTTGAGCGAGCCGGCCCCTTTCACGCGTTGCAGCTTGTCTTCTTCGGCCCGACGGTAGAGGGTGAGCTCCTCAAACTTGGCGAACTCCGCGTTGGCCCAGTCCAGACGATCCGTGCGTTTCAGGTAGTTCATGATGATGCGATGGATTGGTAGTAGGTGGGCGACGTCCTCGGCCGCGTAGCGTTGTTGTTCGGGGGTGAGCGGTCGCCTGCGCCAGTCCGTGAGCGTCTTGGACTTGTGGAGGCGAATGTGCAAGAAAGTCTGCACGAGTTTTTGCAGGCTTACCGGGTAGTCGTTCGTGATGAGACCGGCCGCGATCTGTAGGTCAAAGATGCGGCGGGGGACCTCGCCGGTGTGTAGCACGCACAACGCCAGATCCTCTTGACCCGCATGCACCAGCGTCTCGACCTGGTCGTCGTAGACCAGCGACCAGACGCCGGTGATATCGAAGCCGAGCAGCGGGTCGATGAGTACGAGCGACTTCTCAGTGGCGATCTGAATCAGGCACACGTCCGATTCGTACCGATCCTCCATGACGAACTCGGTGTCGAAAGCAAATTTCCCTTCGGCTCGGCATTCGGCGCAGATCTCGTCGATTTGCTCTTGTCGTTCTACCAGGGTGATTTCGAGGGGTTTGTGGGCCTTGCGGGGTTTTGTCATATCGATTTTCACTATCCATCTACTACGAGCCGTGTCGATTCCGGCGGTTGCGGTTTTCTATGTGGCAAACCTTCCGCCGTCAGGGCTCCGGCCGAAGGTCCGGCATCATATCCGGGTGTGGCCTCTTTGGCATCCATGGTTCGGTATAGCAAATCCCCTTTGTTTTTTGTTGCGTTTTCCCTGTGAGTTGGCGGTCGATTGGCGTAGTCACGGGAATCGGGGAGATTGTTGTTCGCGGCGCATCGTATACAATCAGCGGATATGGAAGGCCGAGACCCCGTACCGCCGACGAGGCAGGTCGGGCTATGGGCATGCGCTAGAGACACGACTTGAGGGATTAGTCAATGACGGACGTCGTACCGCCAACCGGTGAAAAAATAGTCGATCATTCGTTGATCGATGAGATGCAGGATTCGTACCTGACGTATTCCATGAGCGTCATCATGTCCCGTGCGTTGCCGGATGTGCGCGACGGGCTTAAGCCGTCGCAGCGGCGTATTCTGGTTGCCATGAACGACCTGAACCTCGGCCCGCGCGCTCCAACGAAGAAGTGCTCCAAGATCAGCGGTGACACCAGCGGTAACTACCACCCCCACGGTGATGCCGTGATCTATCCCACACTCGTCCGCTTGGCGCAACCGTGGAACATGAGCCAGCGACTCATTGATGGGCAGGGTAACTTTGGGTCGGTCGATGGTGATCCGCCGGCCGCGATGCGATACACCGAAGCGCGCATGACCGGCGCGGCCACCGCGCTGCTGGACGACCTCGAATACGAGACGGTCGATTTCATTCCCAACTACGATAGCACGCGTGAAGAACCGACGGTCCTGCCGGGCAAGTTTCCGAATCTGCTGGTCAATGGCGGTACGGGGATCGCAGTGGGCATGGCCACCAACCTCGCGCCGCATAACGTGGGTGAGGTATGTGACGCGCTGCTGCTCGTATTGGATAATCCGGACGCGACGCTTAAGGAGATCATGCAGGTGCTACCCGGTCCGGATTTCCCCACTGGCGGGGAGATCTGCGGACGGCGCGGCATCTTGGATGCCTATTCCACCGGTCGCGGCAGCGTGACGATGCGTGGCCGTTGCCACGTGGAAGACATGCGCGGCAAGCGGCGGGTGATCGTCATTACGGAGCTTCCGTATGGTGTGATGCGGTGTTCTATCGTTGAAAAGATAGCTGATTGTGTAAAGTCCGGTACGATCAAGGACGTGACGGCCGTCAATGACGCTTCGGACCGAAAGCACGACGTACGGATCGAGGTCGAGCTGCGGTCCGGTGCCAATGAAGACGTCATCATCAACCAGATTTACAAGCACACGCAGTTGCAGAACGGGTTTCATGTGATCAATATCGCGTTGGTGGGTAAGCAGCCGCGTACGCTGATGCTCACTGACCTGCTTAGTCTTTATATCAAGCACCGAAAAGACGTGGTGCGGCGGCGGACGCAGTTCTTGCTGCGCCGGGCCAAGCAGAAGGCTCATATTCTTGAAGGGTTGATTCTTGCGATTGGCGACATCGACGAGATTATCGAGCTCATCAAGAAATCGTCGGACCCACCGGCCGCGCGGGCGACGCTGATGGCGCGAGAGCTCCAGTTGGTCACCCAAGAGACGCTCTTGCGGCTTTTGCCTGCCGCTTTTGTAGATCGTTTTGGTGCCTCGGGGCACCACCTGACGGCGGTGCAGGCCAATGCGATCTTGGCGATGCAGCTTCAGCGGTTGACGGGGTTGGAGATTGAAAAACTCGCCGGCGAATACAGCAAGTTGGTTGAGGAGATTGAAGGACACGAATCGCTCTTGCGCGACGAGAATTTGCTACTGGACGTGCTCCGCGAAGATCTTCACGAGATTAATCAGAAGTTCCCGCAGAAGCGGCGTACGGAAATCGTTGATGCTGTCGGTGAATTCAGCATGGAAGAGTTGATCCCGGATGAGCAGGTTGTGGTGACCATCTCGCGAGAGGGTTACATCAAACGTACCGATATGGATTCGTACCGCAAACAGGGACGCGGCGGCAAGGGGGTTCGCGGCGGCTCCACCAAGGACGGCGACTTCCTCGAGCACCTCTTCGTGGTATCCACGCACGACTATCTGCTGGTTTTTACTGATCGCGGGCGTGTGTATTGGGCACGCGTGTTCGATCTGCCGGTGATGGCTCGTACCGCGCGCGGTCGCTCTATCGCGAATTTGTTACAGATGCAGGAGAATGAATCTCATCGGGCGGTGTTGCCTGTGAAGGAGTTCGAGGAGTCCTTCATCTTCTTCGGGACGGCCAAGGGTACGGTCAAGAAGACGCCGATGGTGGCCTACAGCCGTCCGCGCCCAAGCGGGATCATTGCGATTTTGCTTGACGATGACGACGAGCTCATCAACATCGTGCGCACCACCGGAGACCAGGAAATCGTGCTTGGTTCGAGGAACGGCATGGCCATTCGTTTCAATGAGGGTGATGTCCGGGCGATGGGGCGTACGGCGCGCGGCGTACGCGGCATGACGCTAACCGGCGACGATTCCGTTGTCTCATTGGTGGCCATCAATCCAGAAGAATCACTCCTGACTGTTTGCGAAAACGGCTACGGCAAACGCACGGGTATCGACGAGTACCGTAAAACGAAACGCGGGGCGAAGGGTGTCATCAACATCAAGACGACAGAACGCAACGGTAAGGTCGTGGGTATTTTGGCTGTGACGGACGACGACGAGATCATGATGATTACCCGCGAGGGCATCATGCTTCGGACAGATCTTTCAGCCGTTCGCGCCATCGGTCGCGCGACGCAGGGCGTCCGTCTGATGCGATCCGACGGTGACGATACCGTCGTGGCTGTCGCCAAAATTGCACCCGATGCGAACGGTACCGCGGATGAGACCGCTGGGCCGGGGGCGTCTCAAGAGTCCAAGGCTCCTGGTACCTCGAACGCTGGGCCGGACGATCCCGGAACGGATTGAGAGACGCTGCATCGGTAGAGCTGGTTAGTAGTATAAGGTTTTGATCTGGAAAGTACTGATTCGGGGGTGAGCGGTTGGGGGCGATGTGGGTGGTCGTTTCGTCCGATAAACCGAACATTGGCCGGGATCGGGGATTTTCTCGCGGGGCGGATCGTTGGAATAGCCGAATAGTAGGGGCATACGGGCGGCTGCTTGCCGTCTATTGGGTTGGCCGGCACGGAGGAAGCTTGGATGATGAGACGTACACCGAAACTAACGGTTCTTGCGGCGATGCTGGTGTCGATCTGCGTGTCGGAGGTTAGTGCTCAGGTTTTTTCCGGCGGTTTGACGCCGATCGAAAATTCGGGGGCCGCCGGTGCTCGTTCGCCAGGCAACATGGTTACAGCAGGTATTGCGCGGCGTGAAGAGGTGCTGTCTGCCCCCATCCGTACCTATTCGTCGATCACCAACCCCGGCTCGCCCTCGCTTGTGGAGGGGATTCGGTCTACGGCTTCGCTGCTGCTCGCGACGCAGCTTAGCATTGCCATTGATCTATTCGTGAATGCCTTGATTGACCGGTCCGGCATTTTGGATGCGGCCACGGGTTCACCACCAGTGGTCGACCCAGTTCCGGTGCCGCCGCCGGACGACGGTGGTGGTCGTAGACCGGGTGGTCGCAAGTTGCAGCGTTAGGCTTTGCGTCTGGATCGCGGTTGGTATGCCTGCAATGCAAACACATCCCGTGCGGCGTGCGCGCGGGGCTTGCGGGTAGGTCTTGATCTTGGCAGCTTTCTAATCCTTTCAACAATTCCCGCTTGAGTTGTCGCTTCGAGCGACCTATACTTTCTATATTTTTCAGAATGTTCTGAAATTGTGGATTGTTCGAAAGGGCTCATGGCTATGGCTGAATCAGGAATCGAGGGGGCGAAAAACCTCTTCGTCAGACGTTGGGGGGAGATGGCTGCAACGTGGGGGATTAGCCGGACGATGGCCGAAATCCACGCATTGCTCTATTTGTCGCCTGACCCGCTTTGTACGGACGACGTCATGGATCAACTCGAAGTCTCGCGCGGCAGCGCCAGCACCAACCTTCGGCAGCTTCTCAACTGGGGTCTGATTCAACGTGAACACCGCCGGGGTGATCGGAAGGAGTATTTCGAGGCCGAAAAGGATGCCTGGCTGATGTTCGAGACGATCATCCGGGAGCGGCGTCGCCGTGAGCTACAGCCCATCGTTGAAACGCTGGAGCGGTGTGTCGAGATGGCCCACGAGGAGCCGAGATCAAAGGCGGACGCGGTGACCAAAGCCTATACGAAACGGTTCTCGGACATTTTGGACCTTTGCGACGCGATGAACGCCGTTTTTAATGTGGTCAACAAGGCCGGTCGGCGTGGGTTGAAACCGCTCACCAAGGCGCTGTCGTTGCTTGCCCGGTAGTGTGTGGCGGTAGCTGCTGACACCTGAAACCAGTGACGGTCCGATTTCTCTGTCCCTCTGAAATATCCTGTGCGTTCCTACGAATCCGATGGTGTGGAACAATGAGTTCGGGCTTGCGTGAGTAAGCTTGGCGAATCGGATGCTTGAAAACAGGAGTCATCGTGATGGTTGCCCAGAAACGTATGTCGGCTTTAACGGCACTGGTGTTGGGCGTGGCTGGCGTCTTGGCGGTCGGGATTGCGTCCGGTTCCGCTGTGGTAGCCTACACGCTGCATGTTGCAGGTGGGAACACCACGGCGTTGCTCGGTTTCGCGGAAAACACAGTCAAAGGCTTACCGGAGTTGATTGAAGCCTTGCCGGCCGCTGTGGGTGATATTCTACACGATCGCCGCGTACCGTCTTACGTTTCCGAGCTTGATGTTGAGGTGACGTTTGTCGCCAATACGAAAGGCGATCGTTACCGTCCCGTGCTCACGGTGACGAATGGCGGCTCGGAGGTTGTGTCGATGTTGGCGGTTCGTGTGGCGGCGCTCAATAAGGACGGCGTGCCGATCGGCGAATGGACGGAAATGGTGGCCACCCCGATTGCCTTGGATGATAACGATTGGCGCGGTCCGTTGATGCCTGGCTCGCCGCGTTATGTGATGGTTGGCGGCTGGCGCGGATTGGGGTCTTCTTCGCTGTCTTCCCTGGCCCCGGCGGTAGAAATCAGTGACATTCGCGTTTGGATCGGGGATGGTGCGGCACTCGGGACCGAAAGGCTAGCGGCGTTCACCCACGATTAATCTGACACATTACGACAATACTTGCCCGTGATCCGGTCTCGTGTCCGGGTCGCGGGTTTTTTTATGTACAGCATGAGCTACAGGGTTTGCGTGCGGCACGACTTCGGCCTACATTCCGCCTTTGATGTTGGATTCATATAGGGTAAGGCTTGCGGGAGCTTGTCAATGAGCGGGCGAAGACGGAAACGAAATGCGGGCATCTGGGTAGCTGCGAGCGCGTTAGTGCTGACCAGCGGGGTACAGGCGTGGGGGGACGCTCCGACGCGGTCGAGCGGTATCCAGCCGAAGGTCGTGACGATGAAGAATGGGCTCAAGCTGCTCCTCGTGGAACGGCACGAAGACCCCACGGTGGCGGCCGGTATGTTCTACGATGTTGGTGCGGTGAATGACCCGGCCGGTCAAAGCGGGATTGCGCATCTCTTTGAGCATATGCTGTTCAAGGGCACGCACATCATCGGTACGACAAACTATGAGCAGGAGCAGTCCCACATTCGCAAACAGGACGAGCTTCGCGATCAGATGAACACCGAGATGGACCGCATGCGAGACAAGAAGCGGCTTGGTGAAATTGACGACGTGCTCGATCCGGCGCAGTGGTCGCCGGAGTATGTAGAGATGAATGCCCGTTACACCAAAATGGTGGAATCGCATCGCGAGTTTGTCAAGAACAACGAGCTGTTCAACCTGTATACCACCAACGGCGGGGCCGGGCTCAACGCCGGCACGATGCATGATCTGACGATGTATTTCGTTCAGTTGCCGGCGAACAAGCTGGAGCTCTTTTTCTGGCTTGAGTCGGACCGGATGGTCAATGGTGTGATGCGTGAGTTCTATGTCGAGCGTGACAACGTTCGCGAAGAGCGACGCCTACGCACTGAGAGCACGCCAACGGGGAAATATGACGAGGCGTTCGAGGCGCTGTTCTGGCAGTCGCACCCTTACGGTACCCCGGTGTTGGGTTGGTCGAGTGAGGTGGAGTCCATCACGCGTGACGACGTTCGCAAGTTCTACCAAGAGTATTATACGCCGAACAACTGCATTCTTGTGCTGGTCGGTGATTTCAAGACGGAGAATGTCCTGGCGCTTGCGGAGCAGTACTTTGCTCGTATTCCCAAGGGTGAAGTGCCGCTGCGTCCGGTCATCACCGAAGAGCCGCCTCCGATCGCGGAGCGTCGCTTCTACGCCGAGGCGGATACGAACCCCCGCGTGCGTATGCGGTTTCATACCGTGGCGATCGGTCACAAGGATGAGGCCGTGCTGGACGTGATCGGTGAGTTGCTATCCGGAAAGACCGGGCGGCTCTACAAGCGTCTCGTGACGGAAGAGGAGGCCGCCTTGGGGCAACCTCGGGCCGGAAACCAAGGTCGGAAATATGCCGGATACTTCGAGATCAGCGTGACAGTCAAAGAAGATCGTACGCCGGAGGAGCTCGAGCAGTTTGTGATCGCGGAGCTGGGCAAGCTCCAGCACGGTGAGATCACCGACTACGAATTGGAGAAGGTAAAGAACCAGGTGTTGTCGTCTTCGGTGCGTCGGCTCCAGAGTAACTTCGGGCTGATGTTCCAGTTGGGCCTGTTTGATACTTGGCATGACTGGACCTACATCAACGAGTCTCCGGAGCGTATGCTCGCGGTAACCGCTGATGATATTCATCGGGTGATGGCCAAGTATTTCGACCCGAAGACGCGTACCGTGGCGATCTACCGTACGAAGGAAGGTGGCGGGCCTGTCGAGGCGGTGGACCCCGAGCTTGCGAAGCTTCTTGAGGACGTGCCGCCCGAGGCTCACGGTCAGATCAAGGCTGCGATCAAGCAGATGCAGTCCAGTGATGACATCAAGCAGTTGCGTGAGCAGTCCGGGATGATGGAGCAGGCGTTGGCCAGCGGGCAGGTTCCCGAGGATCGTCAGGCGATGCTGGCGTACTTTGTCAAGATTATGAAGACGCGGGCGGAAGCCCTCGAGGCTTCCAAAAAGGAGTCGGATTAAACGATGAAACTCAAAACTATGATTCTTGCGTTGCCGGCTTGGCTGGGGTTGTTTGGTGCTGTGGCAATGGCCAAAGCGCCGGTACCGGCCCATCCGGAGAAGATCAACTATCCGGCGTTCACGTATGAGCTGCCGCCAGCCTCTCAGTTCAGGGCCGTGCTTTCGAACGGGCTCGTGGTGTACATCGCGGAGGACCGGCTGTTTCCGACGTTTGATATGAGCGTGTCGCTTCGCGTTGGCGGTGCGATAGACCCTGAGGGCAAGGCCGGTCTGGCTGCGCTCATGGGTGAGCAAATTCGCGACGGCGGTACGAAATCACTCACCCCGGAGGAACTCGACGAGAAGTTGGACTTCTTGGCGGCTTCTGCGCGGACGAGCATTGGCGATACACGCGGCAGGTCCGGGTTGTCGTGCCTGTCGAAGGATGTTGATGCGGCGTTGGCGCTGTGGGTTGAGATGATGCGGTACCCTCGTTTTGACGAGGATCGTCTTCGCTTGGCCAAGGAGCGCCGGTTACAGAATATCAAGCGGCGTAACGACTCCACCAACTCGATTCAGGGTATCGAGTGGGGTTTTCTGATGAACGGTGAGGATCATTTCAGCAACCGCTATCCGAGTTCGGCGTCGATTTCCGGAATCACACGCGACGATCTAGCCGCGTTTCACCATCGGTTTATTCATCCGGGGAACATGGTGATTGCTGTTGCCGGAGATTTTGATCGAGCGGTCATGCTCAAGAAGCTCGAACAGGTTTTTGCGGGTTGGCCTATTGGTGAGACTGGCCCAACGGGGTTCGATGCGCCGACGCACAAGCCGAAGCCGGGTGTGTATGTGTTGCACAAGGATGATGTGAATCAGGGTCGCGTGACCATCGGGCACAAGAGTATCGTGCGCGGCGGTCCGGATGAGTTTGCGCTGCAGGTGATGCAGGGGATTCTCGGGGCGACTGGTTTTCGGTCGCGGCTGGTGGCACGTGTTCGTTCGAACGAGGGGCTGGCGTATAACACCGGTGCCCGGTACGAGCAGGGCGTGAACTACGCGGGTGACTTTACGGCTTGGTTCCAGAGCAAGAGTAACTCGTGTGCTTATGCGACGCAGATTGTGTTGGAGGAGATCAACCGCATGCGTGACGAGAAGGTCTCGCAGCAGGATGTTGATGACGCGGTGGCCTATGTTGTGGAAAGTTTCCCGCAGCGGTTCCCGAACAAGATGGCGATCTTGCGGACCTACCTGGCCGACGAGCACACAGGCCGAGACCCGAAGTTCTGGCAGAGCTATGTCGATAATGTGAAGCGGGTTACGCCGGACGACGTGCTGCGCGTGGCCAAGAAATACCTGCACCCGGATGAACTGGTGATCCTCGCGGTGGGTGATGCGTCTGCGATGCGCGCCGGCGGTCACGACAAGGCGCCTGACCTGCGCCTGGACGGCTTCGGCAAGGTGACGGAGCTTCCGTTGCGGGATCCGGACACGCTGACGCGATAGCGCTGCTGTTTAGCTGGGTGGAGCCCCGGTGATGAACGGAATCATCCCGTTGCGAATCGTTGTGCTGTTTGCGGTGGGCGTTGCGCCGATGGCCATCGCTCATGGTGCCAGCGATGCTGAGCCTGTCGCCATGATTCGCGGCGGCGCTGATGTGACGGGGCAGGTCTACACCTGGGTCGTGAAGAACCAGCATACTGCGCCGCTGGACTATATTGCGTTTCCTCACTATCGCGGCGGTGCCTTTGTGGCACCGGATGGGTGGGATACCAGCGAGTCCACGTTTTTGGTTGGCGTCGGCGTTGAGGATCGGCCAGGGGTTTGCGTCGCGCGCGCAGCCTCCGTGTCGGCTGGCTTGGCATCCGGTCGATCGGCAGCGTTTCGGCTGCAACTTGCGGCCGGTGGGACGCGTCGTACCTTGGGTGAGGTCACGCTTCGTTTTGTTGACGGTACGACGGCCGTGATTTCGGGCGTGGAACTGCCGCACAAGGAGGCGGTCTGGGATCAGTTCGTCACCCTGATAGGGTTGGGTGTGATTTTCGCCGGATGGCTTGGTTTTCGCGTCGTTCGTTCGCGTGGCCAGCGACAAGGCGCGGACGGTTGATGGTGACGGCTCGGCAGGGCGGTTCCGCTGCTTCTGCGGCCCG
>JAJRSR010000149.1 GCA_024278695.1 Planctomycetota bacterium
GAACACTTTCAGCAGGTTGTGTGTGGTCGGCGCCGAAGTCACTCCCAAGAGCAGCTACGCCGTGCAGGCGTTGCGCCAATCTTGCGCCGGCGACCTTTCAGACGAGAGTACCTATTCGACACCGCTGCCACTCACCACGGCGACCTGGGGCGACATCGTCGATACGTTCGCCGGGCCGTAGGCCACGGTCCAACCTGACTTCCAGGATATCGCGGCCGAGATCGCCAACTTTTTGCGAAATCCGGGCGCAGAGAGCAAAGCTCGCGTCCAGCTCCGTCCGAACGTGCCACGCGTCATGATGCCGATCGACTTCAAAGACATCTCAGACTCGGTTCGGGCTTTCCTGGGTGACGGGTATCCCTACGAGGGACCGTGTACCTGCCCATCCAGTGTTATCTGCGGCGCAACCGCCTGCCAGAACGACCTCTCCTGCAACGGCGGCGTGTGCTACGAAGGATTCTGCCGCGACATCTGCGTACGCTGTACCCAGCCGTAAGACAACAAACCATCAGGGCACCAATAACCCAAACGCAACGGACGCGGGCCTGCCTTCGGGTCACCGCAGAGCCTGATAGCCTACGCCTTAGAGGCATTGATACCTCTCTCGAATGGTTCATCTGAACCGTAACGCCACGACCGGCACCCCCAAGATCCAACGCGCAAAAAAGAAACCGGCCGGCGAGTTTCCTCACCGACCGATTTCATAATAACTTCAACATTCGCCACCGTGGCTACCGCAACACATGCGGCGCGATATGGACGGCTATCGCAGGCTAACCCAAACCAAGCGCTTGGCTGATCTGCGGTGCGAACTTCACGATCAAACCAGCGAACACCACGCTGACCATACTCATCAGCTTAATCAGGATGTTGAGGCTCGGGCCTGATGTATCCTTGAATGGGTCACCGACGGTATCACCTACGATGGTCGCCTTGTGGGCCTCGCTACCTTTGCCACCGAAGTTACCCTTTTCAACGTACTTCTTCGCGTTGTCCCACGCACCACCGGCGTTGGCCATGAAGATCGCAACGGCAAACCCACTGGTCAAACCGCCAACGAGAAGGCCCATCACACCAGCCACACCGAACACCAGGCCAACCAGTACCGGCACGATAATCGCCAAGAGCGACGGGAAGATCATTTCCTTCTGCGCGCCGAGCGTAGAAATGTCCACGCAGCGGGCGTAATCCGGAATATGCTCGCCCTTAAACGTCACCTGCTCGCGAGGCCAGTTGTCGGAGTTCTTCGCGTCTTCCTCGGACATACCCTTCTCGGCCATTAGATAGCCCGCAACTTTCTTAAACTGGTCTCGGCATTCAAGCATCATGGCATACGCCGCACGACCGACCGCCTGCATGGTCAATGCGCAGAACAAGAACGCGAGCAACACGCCACAGAACATCCCGCACAACACCTTCGGGTTCATCAGTGTGACGTTGTAAAAATCCATGAACTGTTGGAGCGACGCTTTGCGCGTGCTGACCACCGCGACTTCGTGCGCCTTGCCATCCACATCGTTCACTGTCGTGGTTTGAACATAGTCAGTGGCTCGCTCCGGCGCTGTCAGGCCCGTAAGCCGAACGCTGGATTTTTCCGGATCCTTCGCGAGAAGGTCATCCAATGCCGTCTTGGCTCGCCGGCTCATCAACATATAGCCGTCATAGCTGGACTCGGCGGTGCCAGACCGAGTCTTGGACGCAAACTTGCCATAGCCCATGTAGTACACATCGCCCACGCCGGCACCGGCCGTGTCCTTGGCCTCTGGTTCGACCACCTGTACATACGCGACCGCTTCGCGAACCTGACCGATGCGGACTTCCTCAACATACGCTGCGAGCAACGCCAACGCCGTCAGCGCCGCAGAACCAATGGCAAAGCCCTTGCCCGTAGCGGCCGTGGTATTGCCCAATGAATCCAACGCATCGGTGCGCTCACGAACTTCTGGAGCCTGCCCGGTCATTTCTGCATTACCGCCAGCGTTATCCGCCACCGGACCGTAAGCGTCCGTAGCCAGGGTAAAGCCAAGCGTGGCGAGCATACCCACAGCAGCCAGACCGACGCCGTAGAGCCCGAGCATGAACTCGGTACCACCACCGGCGAACTTGAACGACGCCATAATCGCAACCACGATGATAAACAACGACGCCCAGGTACTCTTCATGCCTTCCGCAATACCGGCGATGATGACCGTGGCCGGACCGGTCTGACCCTGCTCGGCAATACGCTTCGTCGGCGCAAAATCGTAACTCGTATAACGCTCGGTGAACTGCCCGATACCCCAACCAGCAACAAGTCCAACCACAACGGACGTCGCCACGCCGGCCCATTCCACATCGGCAACACCGTTGAGCAACCAATAGCAGACGAGATAGGTCGCAGCGAGAATCACGGCACTGGAAACAACGAGCCCCTTGTTCATGGCCGACATGAGCTGCCCCATGGACGCGCCTTCTTCGGTTTTGACCAGGTTGATACCAAAGAATACACTCGCGAGAATACCGAACCCGGCAATCACGATAGGTACACAAAGTAGATTCATCGCAGCGGCGTCACCACCATCAATGGCATAGGCAGCGGCCACGCCAAGCGCTGACGTCGCCAGAATGGATCCAGCATAAGATTCGTAGAGGTCAGCGCCCATACCCGCCACGTCACCGACGTTATCACCGACGTTGTCAGCGATGGAGGCCGGGTTACGGGGGTCATCTTCCGGAATACCCGCTTCAACCTTACCCACGAGGTCCGCACCGACATCGGCCGCCTTCGTGTAAATACCACCACCCACGCGAGCAAACAGCGCCTGCGTGCTGGCACCCATACCAAAGGTCAACATCACTACGGTGATCTCATGCAGTGGCATGTCCGTGAAGAACTTGAGCCCGGCAAACCAGAGGGTGATGTCGATCACGGCAAAGCCAACGACCACCATACCCATCACGGCACCGGCTCGGAACGCTACGCGAAGGCCTTCATTCAAGCTTTTGCGCGCACCAGCCGTCGTTCGATGGGCGGCCATCGTCGCGGTTTTCATACCGATGTAACCGCAAAGCCCGCTAAAAAAGCCGCCGGTCAAAAAGGCGAACGGCACAAGACCATGCTGCACATGTAGTCCGTAGGACATATACGACAAGACGCCGACCAGGGCCACAAAGACCCAGAAAACGACCACATACTGCCGCCGTAGGTACGCCATCGCGCCATCACGGACATAGCCCGCGATCTTGATCATGTCAGCGTCGCCCTCGTCCGAATCGAGCACTTCGACGTAGTACTTGCGGGCCATGAACAGCGCGAAAATCCCACAAGCCAGGGCGGTCCACCAGATTAACGGGATAGACACCTCACCCTCATCGTGGGCTCCTGCTGATGGGTCGGCCGCATTCTCAAGCTGCGCCGCCGGAGCCTGGGCCAAAAGGTCTGAGGCCGGAAGATGCTGGGCTGACGCCGAATCCACGCCGACAAACAGCGCGGTTCCGATCGCCAAAAAGGGTAGTAACGTGAGCAGACGTTTCGCGTTCAACGGAGTTTCTCCTAAGGTTAAGGCTGTATGACGGGGCTTGTGAGTAGACACGCAGAGCCGCCGCCTCGGGCCTCTAGCCGCCATGTCTTTCGTGACTGATCTAACTGTTTACCGAACAAAGATTTACCGCGATTCCGACGCGAACGCCAACCGGGTCGGTCGCAGCGACTTTCCTAGACTGCGGGACTATAGCAAAACCGCGACACGCTGCAAATGCCCCAATTCCATATCGCCCGCTTCGACTCCGTTCACCAGCATTTGGAGACAAAGCACCGAATGACCCGATTGGGGCTGGGCGCGAGTGCCCGATTTCGAGTAAGCTACGCACGGCCGTCGGGCTCGGCGGCTTGGCCCACTATAGAGCCCTGGAAACTCGAGCCGGGAGACGAAAAATGGCAGTAATCGACTACGAAACCGGCATTTCCAAGCTGGGTGACCTGATCCGAGACATCGAAGACTTCCCCAAGCCTGGGATTGTCTTCAAAGACATCACTCCGCTGCTGGCCAACCCCGGCGGGCTAAGCTTGGCCGTCGAATACCTGACCCAGCCGTTTCGGAAGCTCCACGTGGATTTGGTGGTGGGGGCGGAATCGCGGGGGTTCATCTTTGGGACGGCCGTCGCCCAGAGCCTCTCGGCCGGCTTTGTCCCCATCCGAAAGCCCGGAAAGCTCCCGTATGACACCCATTCAGAGACTTACGACCTCGAATACGGCTCGGACCAGGTCGAAATCCACTGCGATGCCATCAAGCCGGGCAACCGTGTCCTACTAATCGACGATGTGCTGGCCACCGGCGGCACGATGGCGGCCTGCTGCCGGCTGGTGGAAAAACTGGGTGGCGAGATCGTCGGGGCGGCCGTCCTGATCGAACTCGCTTTCCTGCACGGTCGATCAAAGCTGGACGGACGCCCGCTCCATTCCGTGCTGACCTACGAAACCGAGTAGCCGTCAACACGACAGCACAGGGAAAACGCATTCGACGTCGTGCTCAATGCCGCATGATGATCCGGCCGACAATCACGAGGGCGTCGCTTTCGCACGCCGTGCCTTGGGCGGTTCACTGGATGGCGGCATGAGCAAACGCGCGATAGTCAAGTTCGGCATCGTCACAGCGGCACTCGCCGTAGCGGCGTGGCTTGTCGTCGCCGATGTCTTCATCACGCCGGAGCACCTCCCCGAAACCATGTCGGCGGCCGCCCCGCAGCGCTGCGTGGCAATTTTTGTGGTGTGCGTCGCGCTCTGGCTGACCAACCTCCTCCCGCCGGCGGCTACGGGTCTACTGGCGATCGCCCTGCTGCCGCTGCTCAACGTGCTCCCGGAGCGTGAGGCGTTTCGGCTGTTCGGTAACGAGGCCGTGTTCTTTATGCTGGGCGTGTTCTTGCTGGCCGGTGCCACCATCGCCACGGGTCTTTCCAAACGTGTCACGCTCTTGGCACTACAACGATTCGATCAGAGCCCCAACCGCCTCGTGGCGGGCGTGACGCTGTCGGCCGCGTTCCTATCGCTGTGGATGCCGGAACACGCCGTCGCCGCGATGATCTACCCCATTATTGTCGAGATCACCAACACGCTAAAACTTGAACGCGGCAGCCCCTATGCGAAGAAACTTTTTCTCGCGTTGGCGTGGGGGGCGATCATCGGCGGCGTGGGCACGTTTCTCGGCGGTGCCCGCGCGCCGCTCGCGATCAGCCTGCTCAAGCAGGAACATCCCGATCAAACCATTAGCTTCTTGGGTTGGATGACGGCCGCCATGCCGATCGTCGTCATCATGTCGGCGATCGCCGTCATGATGCTGCGCGTGCGCGTGGCCAACAACATCACCGACATCAAGGCCGCGACGCGAATGCTTGACGAACGGGTCAAGCGGCTCGGACCGATGGCACCGGCCGAACGCCGGCTCACCGCGCTCGGCATCATCACGATTGTCCTATGGATCACCGTAGGACATGCCGTGGGCGTGAGCACCATTGCGATCCTCTCCGCCGTGATGCTGTTCGCCCTGCGCATCGTCGATTGGCGCGGCGTGCAGACCTACGTCAACTGGGGCGTTCTGGTGATGTACGGCGGCGCGGTCGCGCTGGGCTTCGCACTGAGTGAGACGCACGCGTTGGCGTTTCTTGTCAATCAAGCTGTGTCACCGGAAACGCCGCGTTTCGTGATCTTGCTCGCCTTGGTGGCGACGGCCATGATTCTGACCGAAGGGATCAGTAACTCCGCTGCAGTGGCGATCCTGCTTCCGATCGGGTATTCCTTGGGTACGGCCACCGGTCTTGATCCGATCACGGTCACGCTCGCCGTGACGATCCCTGCGGGGCTGACGTTCTTATTGCCCGTGAGTTCACCGCCCAACGCGATCAGCTTCGCCGCGGGTCATTATAGTATTCGCGAGGTCGTGCAGATCGGCTGGCCCATGACGGTGCTCGCGTTTGTCACGATCGTCAGCGTGATCGTCGTGTGGTGGGGCTGGGCGCTGGGTATGAAAATCTTCTAGGTATTGGGTGACCCATTTCTTCAGAGGTGGGGAACTCGGATTGAACGGGTGGTCGATCAGCGTGCGAAACTCGAATCGGTTTCAGGGTTCGTGTCCCCCACGGCTAAAACCATGGGCCGCCCGATCTGCCAGTTGTGCGACGTCGGAGTAGAAGCGTGACTATGACTCAAACAGGTTTCACCATTTGGCTCACGGGCATGTCCGGCTCGGGTAAGTCGAGCGTCGCCACTGCGACGGCCGACCGGCTTCGCGGGCGCGGGCTAGCCGTGGAGGTGCTCGACTCGGGCCGCATCCGCTCGCAGATCAACCGTAGTCTCGGGTTCTCGCAAGAGGAGATCGAGGAGAACACGCTGCGACTCGCGTATGAGTGCGCCATGCTCAACCGCAACAACGTCGTAGCGATCGTCGGCTCCGTGTCACCCTATCGCGCCGTGCGGGACAAAGCGCGCGAACAGATCGGCGCGTTTGTCGAGGTGTATTGCCGCTGCCCGATGGAAGTGCTCATGCAGCGCGACGCCAAGGGCTTGTATGAACGAGCCCTCAAGGACGAAGTCAAACACATGGCCGGTGTCAACGCGCCGTATGAGGAGCCGCTCAAGCCGGAGGTGCTGCTCAACACCGATCAGCTCACCGTGGACGACGCGGCCACCCAGATCATCAAAACGCTGGAAGTGCTCAACCGCCTCAGCCGTGATGAAGGATCGGCCTACACCGCCGACGAAGAAGAAATGATCCGCCAAAGACTGGAAAACCTCGGGTACCTGTAGGTCACACAGCGCAAGTATTTGAAACTTCATCGCGTACGCCATGATGGGGGTGTTGCGGATCGAATAGAAGGCAGTGCGGTGAGCGGGATCGAACATCGATGGCATGCAACAGCATACCCCGCTACGATTTGCGTTTCGTCGGTGGTCGTCGGCCCTCTTTCACATCCTTCTCAAACGTCGCCTTCTTTCGCAATTGGTGGTGGTAGTGCTGGGCGAAGCGGTGGGCTTCGTCGCGCATGGATTGAAGAATGCGCAGCGCGGCGTTGTTTCTCGCGAGGCGCACGGGGGCTGTTTTTGCTTGTATGTAAATCTCTTCTTCGCGCTTGGCCAATGAGATCACCATCGGCGGGCGTATGTCCATCTCCGAGAACGCATCGAGCCCCGCGTGAAGCTGCCCGAGCCCGCCGTCGATGAGAATCACATCGGGGAAGAGTTCCTCACCGCCGGCCGCGTAGCGGTAACGGCGCGTGATGACCTCCTTGATCGAGGCGTAATCGTCCACCCCC
The DNA here is from genome assembly GCA_024278695.1 of Planctomycetota bacterium. GTDB lineage: Bacteria > Planctomycetota > Phycisphaerae > UBA1845 > UBA1845 > JAJRSP01. The sequence continues at coordinate 7,285 of JAJRSR010000149.1, forward strand.
GTGACCGTCTGGATTTTGAACCGGCGGTAGCCCGGCTTGAACGGCTTGCCGTCGATAAAACAAATCACCGAGCCGACGGTTTCCCTACCCTGCAAGTGGGCGATGTCCATGCACTCCATGCTACGCGGCGGCGCTTCCAAACCCAGCAGGTCGGCCAGCTTCTCCAAGCCCTTGCGCGGGTCCACGTAAAACACCTCCGGCTGTACGTCTTCACGAACGTCGCCGGATAGCTCCAATGATTTAATCGCCTTGATCCGATCGCGAAGGTCGGCCGCGTCCTCAAAACGCTTCTCCTGAGACGCGGCCTCCATCTCCTTCGTAAGCTGTCGAAGCAGCGGTGTGCGTTTGCTCGCAAGGAAGTTCTTTAACCGCTCGATGTCCTTCTTGTAATCTTCCTTACTGACCAAGTCCGCGCAGGGGGCCGTGCATTGGTTGATCGCATGAAGCAGGCAAGGACGAAAAAACCGGCGTTTGTCATCGTCCTCTCGAATGTCCAGCTCACACGTGCGAAACTTAAAAGCCTTCTGCATTGCGTTGACGGCGTCACGAATCACCGCGACCGACGGGAAAGGGCCGTAAAGCTTGCTGCCCTTGAGTCGCGGCGTGCGCGTGACGAACACACCGGGAAAGTCATCGCGCGTGGTGATCTCGATGTAGGGGAACGTCTTGCCATCTTTGAGCGCGGCGTTGTGCGGCGGCTGGATGTCTTTGATGAGGCGGGCCTCTTTGAGTAGGGCGTCCACCTCGGACTCACACTCGATGTGATCGATATCGACCACGCTCGCAACCATCCGGCAGATGTCCGGCCCGCGCGTGTTGAGCAGATCCGCAGCGGGCTGGAAATAACTACTGACGCGCGAGCGCAGGTCCTTCGCCTTACCCACATACAACACGCGACCGTCGGCGTCCTTCATCAGGTAGACCCCCGGTACCTTGGGCATGGCGGCCACGGTCTTACGAATGGTTTCCAGGCGTTCGTCGTCCATGATTGGCAGTATACCCGATCCGAAGACAGGGATACGCATCATGTCAAAAAGTGTCGGCCAAGGCAGCGCCCATCCGGTGTTCTTGGCGGCTCGCGGCTGATCGGATACAACATGGCCCTATAGAAAACGCCGCAACGGATCGCGATCACGGGCGATGCTTGGCGTTAAGACAGCAACGTGACCCGCTCCAGAAAGGATTTTTCCCATGTTGGCCACTCGTTTGAATCGACAGGGTTCGCTCGCGCGGTGCGCGGCGTTCACAATCATCGCCGGCTTTTCAATCACCGGGTGCCAGCAGGCGCAAAAAAGTTCGTTCGTCTACCCCGCTGCGCCGCGGACCGATCAAGTGGACGTGTATCATGGTGTTTCAATAGCAGACCCGTTCCGCCCGTTGGAAAACCCCGACGCCCCCGAAACCCAAACTTGGATCACGGCGGAAAACGAAGTCACCAACAGCTACCTCAGCGCGATCCCCTCACGCGGGGCCATCAAAGACCGACTGACCACGCTGTGGGATTACGAGAAATACGGCACGCCCGTCATGCGCGGCGATCGCTACTTTTTCACCATGAACGACGGGCTTCAAAACCAGTCGGTGCTCTATACCATGCGTGGCCGCAACGGCACGCCGAAGGTCGTGTTGGACCCGAACAAGTTTTCCACAGATGGCACGGTCGCGCTGGCCGGCTGGGTGCCGAGCCACAACGGCAGACTGCTCGCCTACGGCGTATCCAAGTCTGGTTCGGACTGGCAGGAGTGGAAGGTGTTCGATCTCGATATTTTTCATGACCGCACGGATATCGTGAAGTGGGTCAAGTTCTCCGGTGCGTCGTGGAGCCCGGACGACCGCGGCTTTTATTACAGCCGATATGACAAACCCAACGAAGCCACCAAATTCGAGGACGTCAACTACCACCAAAAACTCTACTACCACCGGGTTGGCCAAAAGCAAAAGCACGACAAGCTCATCTACCAGCGGGCCGACGAAAAAGAATGGGGCTTCGGCGGCTCCGTCACCGACGACGGCAAGCTGCTCATCATCAGCGTTTGGAAGGGTACGGCCCGCAAGAACCTCATCTTCTACAAAGACCTCCAAGACCCGGATGCCGAGGTCGTGGAACTCATCAACGAGTTTGAAGCAGAATACGAAGTCGTGGACAACGATGGGTCGATCTTGTGGGTACGGACCGACCTCAACGCGCCGCGCGGGCGGCTGATTGCCATCGACCTGAACCACCCCGCTCGCACCAACTGGAAGGAAATCATCCCTGAGGCGAAGGAAACGCTGCGCGGCGTGAGCGCCGTGGGTGACCGGCTCATCGCATCCTACCTCAAAGACGCCCGCACGCTCATCAAGGTGTTCTACACCGACGGCACCTTCTCACGCGATGTGGAACTTCCCGGCATCGGCACGGCCCGAGGCTTCGGCGGCAAGCGAACCGACACCTACACCCATTACGCGTACACCAGCTTCACTAACCCCGGCTCGATCTACCGATACGACGTGGCAACCGGCAAGAGCACCGTCTTTCGCCAACCCAAGGTTGATGTTGACCCGAACCAATACGTCACCAAACAAATCTTCTACGAAAGCAAAGACGGCACGCGCGTCCCCATGTTCATCACGCACAAAAAGGGCCTGACACTCGACGGCAGTAACCCGACACTGCTTTATGGGTACGGCGGGTTTAACATTCCGATCACGCCATCGTTCAGCGTATCGCGGCTGGTCTGGATGGAGATGGGCGGCGTCTACGCGGTGGCCAACATCCGCGGCGGCGGCGAGTACGGCAAGGCGTGGCACGAGGCCGGCATGAAAACGAAAAAGCAAAACGTCTTCGACGATTTCATCGCGGCCGGTGAGTGGCTTATCGCCAACCAGTACACCTCGAAGAAAAAACTCGCCATCATGGGCGGCAGCAACGGCGGGCTGCTCGTCGGGGCGTGCATGACCCAGAGGCCTGATCTGTTCGGAGCCGCCATCGCCGCTGTCGGCGTGATGGACATGCTGCGGTTCAAGGAGTTCACCATCGGCTGGGCGTGGGTCAGTGATTACGGCACGCCGGACAACGCGGATGAGTTCGAGGCGCTTTACGCGTACTCCCCACTACACAACCTCAAAGATGGTGTGGCCTACCCGTCTACCATGATTACGACCGCAGACCACGACGACCGTGTCGTACCCGCACACAGTTTTAAATTCGCCGCACGGCTCCAAGAAGCGCACGGCGGAAGTAACCCGGTTCTTATTAGAATCGAAACCAAAGCGGGCCACGGTGCCGGAAAACCAACCTCCAAAAGAATCCAAGAAGCGGCCGACATGTGGGCATTCCTCTTCAAAGAGCTAGACGCGAAGCCGAAGCTGTAGGGCCGCTACGGCATACCGCAAGTTCAAGGGAAGGCATGCCATAGTATGCTCTACAATCATCGTGGAGCCGTCCGACTCACTATGTTGAAGCCGGACCCGCGACTAATCGCCGGAGGCTCCTGCGCGTCGCGAGGTGAACGCGTCGCCGACCATTCCATGAAACGCCTGCATCGCCGGAGACATGTATTTATCCCTGTGCCTGATAACGTAGATCAAGCGTCCAAGACGAAGGCCAGTCACCGCGAGTCGCTTCAGCTTGTTGCTTTTCAGCTCTGAGGTGACAGCCAATCGCGACATGTAGGAGAACCCGATTCCTCCCGCAACCACAGCCCGGACTGCTTCAGGGCACCCAAGCTCTATGGTACGCCCGACCACTCCGCCGCGCTGCGTGAGCCATGATTCGAAAAGATCACGGGTTGCAGAGCCCTGCCTTCGTACGATCCATGTGTGTCGAGCCAGCATTTGTACGCTGATCCGCTTTCGACCGGCGAGTTCGTGCTTCGGGCCTGCAAAGCAAATGATTTCATCTTCGGCCACGGCATCCGCCATGACATCTCGACTGTGCGGCGCTCCGCCGATGAACCCGAGATCAATCTCATTGCGAAGCACGCGCTGCTCCACCGCACGCGAGTTGTCCACCAAATAGTCGATCTGGACGTTCGGGTACTTCCGGTGAAAACGTCCAAGAATACCAGGTAGCAGATAAAAACCGGGCGTGGTTCCTGCGCCCAAGCGCAGCCTTCCGGCATCAAGGGTTCGATACGCGGCGATGGATTCCGAAACGCGCTCCAATCGAGCGAGCACCGACTCGGCCTCCTGCGCCAACGCGCGACCGGCGTCGGTCAGGTGCAACGTCCGCCCGAGCTGTTCGAAGAGTGATACGCCCAAGTCGCGCTCAAGCTGCTGGATTTGCCGCGAGACGGCCGGTTGCGACAGGAAAACCGCCTCCGCCGCTCGGGTGTAGCTGAGGTGGTGCCGCACCGCCAAAAAGGTTCGTAAATGAGTTGGATTCATCACGCCTGCAATACATACCAATGCACAAAACGCATAGATACTATAATTATTATTCATTTTAATTATACGTATTCATGGCGTAGGCTGTCAATAGACAGATAGGGTTGGTTCATCCGGACATCCGGACAACCAGAACCAAAGGGGTTGCGTTGCTGGTAGCGTCACAACTGAAAAACGCCGTCCGCAAGGCCTATTCCGCCGCTGCGGAGATGCCCAACGCGAAGCATGCGTTCCCTGTCGGACGGCCTTTCGCCGAGAGCATTGGCTACCCGAGCGACCTGCTCGACGCAATCCCAAAGTGTGCTTACGAAGCGTTCTGCGGCGTCACAAGCGTGTCGGTGGATGCCCGGATTGAGCCGGGCATGCGTGTTCTCGACCTTGGTTGTGGCGGCGGGCTGGATTCGCTGATCGCGGCCCGCAGGGTGGGCAAGCACGGCCATGTTACCGGGGTTGATTTTAGCGAACCGATGCTCGAGCGCGCTCGCCAGGCCTTAACCCAAACAGGCGACACGAACATCACCTTTTGTAGGGCGGATGCAGAAGGTGTGCCATGCGATGACGCGTCGTTTGATCTCGTCTTGATCAATGGGATCTTCAACCTCAATCCGGCGCGGGAGGCGATCTTCGCAGAGCTGGGTCGGATCGTTCGACCATCCGGAGGCGTCCGCGCCGCCGAACTCGTACTCACGGCATCGCGCCTCCAAACAGCAAAGATCGACGAAGCGTCTTGGTTCGCTTGAGTCGCTGGGGCCAAGGAGGGCGGGGCCTTTCTCCAGGAGTTCAAAGACGCAGGGTTTCGGTCGGCAAACATTGTGCGTACTTCGAGAAACGCGCGCACCAAAAACACGGCGGTCATGGCGGCGGATGTCGTTGCCGTGCGTTAACCAAGAGTTTGCGGAAGCCAAACAATGTTTCAAGTTGTCTGGAACACAAGGGGCTACTTGTTTTGGCTACTGCTCGCATCTTTCTTGTGCCTGACCCTAGAGCGCATACTGCCGTGGCGAAAACAGAAGTTGCTGCGGCGGCAGTTTACGCAGGACGTATTCTGGCTCATCTTTAACGGCCACTATGCCGGGATCATCATCGCACACGTCGCTTTCTTTGCGATGGCATGGGTTCTTCCCGTGATTGAAGGTGCGAGAACGGTATCGCTACTGAGCGGCCAACCGGGCTGGCTCCAGTTTCTCATGCTCTTCACATTGAAAGACATCATGGAGTGGACGATCCACATTCTTCTGCACCGCATACCGTGGCTGTGGGAGTTTCACAAACTTCACCACGCCATCGAGGCGATGGATTGGATCGGCAACTTCCGATTCCATTGGATGGAAATCGTCATCTACCGAGGTCTGACATATTTCCCGCTTGTGGTTCTTGGCGTTGATGATCGGATTATCCTGGCCATCGCCGTGCTATCAACCTTGATTGGTAACCTCAACCACAGCAACCTGAACATCACATGGGGACCGTTGCGGTATGTGATCAACTCACCACGGATGCACATCTGGCATCACGACCATGATGCCCCTTCAGGTTGTGACCACGGCGTCAATTTCGGCATCTCGCTGAGCGTGTGGGATTGGCTCTTCGGAACAGCCTACTGGCCAACAACCGATGAATCCCCGAGGCAACAGCCGGCAAGACTTGGGTTCAAGGGAATAGAGACGTTCCCAACAGGGGTGGTCGCCCGATTCATCTACCCGCTGACACGGGTAAGGAAAACTGACGATGGCAGCATGGAATTTAAGAGCGATGACAGACCATATCCAAGAAACGATTGATGCCGTTTGATATCCCCGAGCAAACCCCACGCAGCTACGTGGGCAGTATACCCGTCGGTTGACCATCCAAGCTGGTCTGGTTTTTTGTGGCCCAGTACTCACGGATTCCGGCTTCTCCCTTTTTCTCGGCGCTGCGTAAGAGCTGGTCGCGATCCTCCGTGAAGCCAAGCAGTGGCACACCCTTACCGCATGAGGTCTGCACAAGATCAATCGAAAGATCGAAGATTTGCCGAGCACCGGGCAGATCCGGAAACATCGCACAAAGCGTCTGCCATTCGGCGTCCCTTGGGTGAACCACCTTAGCATACCCGTACAATCTGAGGATCATCGGCGCAGCGGCAAACGCGCAGAACATGATCGTCATGCGATCGTTTTCCAGCAAATGGGCGGCGGTCTCATTGCCGCTCCCCGTCAGGTTCAACCAGACGACCCGTGTTTCAGACAACACGCGTAGCGAATCCAGCCCCTTCGGGGAGACGTTGACCCGCCCACCCGGGGCTGCCGTACCGACAAAGAAAAGATGCTGATCCTGAATCCAACGCATCAGCTTCTCGCTGAGCTCGGAAAATTTCTGGCCCATACTGGTAACCCCGTTATCCCTAAAACCTGTTGCGTACTGCGCCGCAGGTGAACCCACACACCATTACCCATCGGCCGTACAAGGCTGCGAAGCGCTCACGTCGCGCGTAGCCGACATCACCTCGGTTCGATCACATGAAACCGGAACCGTCGGTTTCGCCGTTGTGGATCCGCGCGACTTGGCGAGCGTAATCATCACCACTGCCGCCAGAATCACAGCAGCCGCCACGAGCACGCGCGGCGTGAGCGGTTCGTCGGCAAAAACCGAGCCGAGCGCGATCGCCACCATCGGATTCACATACGCATACGTCCCCACGCGCGCCGGCGTCGTCACCTGAAGCAACCAGGTATAGGCACTTAGCGCTACGATGGACCCGAAGATGCTGAGATACGCCAGCGCGAGCAGCGACTTCATGGAAACGGCACTCCACACCACGCGCGTTCCTTCACCCAAGAAAAGCCCCAACAACAGCATGGACGCACCACCCGCCAGCATCTGCATGGCCGTAGCCGTCAATGTGGACTTTGGCAGCGACGCCTGCCGAGAATAGAGCGAACCGATTGCCCAGAACAAACACGCCAGCAAACAGAGCGTGGCACCAAACGGATCAACCGGCACCCCCGCAATGCTCGACGGCCCGATGAGCAGGTAGACACCGCACAGCCCAACCCCCAGACCCACCACAATCATCACGGTAGGCCGCAACCCACGACAAAAAAGCCAATCAAACAGCACCAGCCACAACGGCGTCGTCGCGATCAACAGCGCTGCGAGCCCAGAGGCAATGTACTGCTCGGCCACGGTCACCAAACCGTTGCCGCCAAGCAGCATCAACACGCCGATGATCGTCGTGGCGCGCCACTGAGCCCGGGTGAGCGGCGTGCGGTCCTTCGAACGCACATAGCACCAAAGAATCACGCCGGCCGAAAGGTAGCGCGTGCCGGCCATCAGAAACGGCGGCAGGGTCTCGATGGCGTACTTGATAACGAGAAACGTCGATCCCCAGATGAGGTAGACCGCCCCAAACGCCGCGACCAGTGACGCCACCCGTGGCGACGCATGGGGTATGGCATCAAAGGATTTTGTTTCTGACATGGTCATGTCAATGTTCCCTCGAAGACGATCCTACCGCCTGATCCCGCTGATACGGGCTGGCTGGCGTTCACGTCAACGCACAGAAAAACACATATAGCTCTAGTACAATAAGTAGTCAGACCCTAGTACATCACTATATCGGCCCTGCTTGCACCGTCAAGAAGGCACCTACGCAGCTTGCTGACAACCTGTA
>JAJRSR010000150.1 GCA_024278695.1 Planctomycetota bacterium
CCGGCACCGGTGCCACACAAACACCAACCGCCAGCAACTATGGCGGTCCACCCAACCTCACAACCGCGCGACGCGCCGCTACGTCCTCCGGGTCTTGCGCCACAGCAACCCGGTAGTACTCCAACGCCGCCGACACGTTTCCCACCTGTTCCAACGCCACCCCCAAATTAAACGCCACGCCCGCCAACGTCGGTGCCGCCTCCAACACCCGCCGGTAATACGGCACAGCCTCCGCAAACCGCCCCTGAACCGCCAACGCCAACGCCAAGTTGTGGTTCGCTTCAACCGACGTCGGATGTGCCGCCACCGCATCCTCGAACAACCCCATTGCCTCCTCAACCTCGCCCATCTGGGCCAGCGCGACGCCGGCGTTCATCGCAGCCAACGCATCCAGTCGAGCCTCATCGTGAACCGGCCAATGACAGATCACTATCAACGGCACCGTCACCGCAACACCACCAAATAGCTGACGCCATTGGCCGCACCGAACCCAATCGACCAACCGCACCACACCAAAGGCCGCAAACGGAACCAACACCGGCACCAACGGCAAACGATAACGCCCCAAAATGAAAAACGCAGCCACACCGATAGTCATGGATAGCAACAACGCCGCAAACACGCCGACCGGCCGACGCTCCCGCCACGCCGCGAACAACCCATACGCACCCAACGGAAAGAGCAAACCGAAGTGCCACACCGACCCCAGCCCCAACAACATCCACGACGAACGCGCATGAACATACAAGCTGTCACCATCGGCCACCTCATAACGGTTGATCGTCATCAACAACTTTCGCACAAGCAAACCCATCCACCGTGCCGGATCGGCGGCGATGTCATCCCAGCTACGCCCCATCCAATAGGCCGACACCTCACGCGGCGACAAGGCCCGACCCGAAGCAGCCTCGGCCAATCGCGCAGCATCAGCGCGTTCAAAATTCGGCGTCTCATGACCGCGAACCAAAGGACGGTACCGACCGTCAGCTTCCGCGGAATTACCAATGTAAAAGTTAGGCCCCGATTGCGACGTCGTCAGAGACCAAGTCCCTGAAACATAAACGTTGTGCGTTAGCGCCGGTGCCAATGCGATCAACGCCCCAGCCCCATATATCGCACCGTCGCGTATCCGCCCTACCAAATCTTGGTGCTTATCCCGCAGCACAACCCAAACGCCGAGCACGCCCAGCCACAACAAAGCGTTTTCACGCGTCAGGCAAAGCAACCCGACCACCACGCCCAACGCCAACAACCCCACGCGGCGCTTCATCATTCCACCACACGCAACCACGCCCGCCACAACGCCGCAACTAAGCAAGCAAGACAACGAGGCTTTCTGGATGATCCCGTCGTAATAGATCGCCGGCGCATACAACGCCAACATCACCCCCGACACCCAACCTACACGCCGACCAAACATCCTTGACGCCGCAAACGCTATCAATGCGCAACCCACCGCGCCCCACACGCACTGCATCACGCGCGCAGCCAATACGCTCGAACCGAATACCTCGATCAGCACACCTAACGTGTAGGGGTATAACGGTGCCTGATAGAATGATTCCTTGCCGATCCATGCGCCATCCGCGAGCCGATGCGCCCACGCCATGTAGCCGGCCGCATCACCGATCAAATACCGCACCGTTGCGACATCGGCCGTCGCAAACACGGAACCAAGGCGCACCGCGATCGCTAGTAGGAAAACAACCAATAAACACCCGGTCTCACGCCTCGGCTCGCAAGAAGTGCCACTGCGTGGCACTTCCATTTCCTCCGTATTGCCGTCGGCATGCCTGCCGCCCGTAGAATCTCCATCCGGTTGTCTCGCCCGCATATCCATGCGTCGAATAGTACCCGCCGCCCGGCACCCACGCGCGGCCAACCACCCACAGCCGCTCGCACCATCTCTACCACGCCAATACCCTACGGTTGCTGTAATGGTCATATTTCCAGCGGAAACAGCAAGGATGCTGACGTAAATGCGTCAATCCCTTGCTGCGACTGCGCTATTACGCCCCTATTTCACCGTACACCCATTCGCCATGCCGTTTCACGTGAAACAGTGCTAGTAATGAGCAACTCCGGGGTAGCCACCGCACAAACCCGCTTCGACGATCTCTGTCGAATGCGTCGATTTTTTCGTTGCCAGAATACTGAACATCGGAGTGGCGTGGCGTCGTCAAAGGGCCATCATCAGGGGGGGGAATGCGCCTAATCAACTCGAACCCCTGAACGGGCAGATTCCCACCGCTCGATACCATCCTGATCCAACTTCCGTATCCCCAGCTCCGGAGCACAAACCGCATACGCCCACCATGAAACCTGCATAGTCGTAGAGCGATCTGACAATCTCGCAATCCCGAATGAACTACTTTCTATCAAAAAAAGAGCCGTCGTGACCGTTTTGAACGCTATTTTGCCTCTCTAATCGCCCGTTTCACGTGAAACAAGGCTGAAATGCATGCGATCTACTACTTTGGAGGCACCAGATCGTAGCGACCTTCTCGTTGGTTCTGATGATCCTGGGTTGCTGAAACGACGCGCCATGGTATATCTTCATCTCTGACGTCGGACCACTTGGTGGGCCCAAACGGACCAAACCACTTGAATCAAGGAGGAAGATTGTGGCAAAGACGGAACGCAGACTCGGAAGAGGGCTAAGCTCGCTCGTATCGTCGCAACCCCCGCCCGTCGATCCGGAACCAATCAAGAAGAAAACTTCCACGACGAAGACGATCCCACCCAGCCCAAAGACGACCGGCCAGGTAAAACGACCAACGTCTTCAGAGGCCGATTTGTCCTTACCCGAATCCGACATCCAGGCCAAGTCTGTACCCATCGACTCTCTAGGCCCCAATCCGTTCCAACCGCGCGGCGATGCCGATCAGGCCAGCATCAAACCGCTGGCCGAGTCGATCCGGCAGAGCGGGATGCTCCAGCCCATCACGGTGCGGCAGCACGAAGGAAGACTCCAGATCATCGCCGGCGAGCGGCGATGGTGGGCCGCTCGATCTTTGGGTATGTCTACTGTTCCTATACTCTTACGCTCAGCAACCGACGAGCAAATGGTAGAGCTGGCCCTCATCGAGAACATCCAACGCGAGGACCTCAACGCCATCGATCGCGCCCAAGCCTACCGCGTGTTCTGCGCCCGGTTCAGCCTGCGTCCCGACGACGTCGCCAAACGCCTCGGCGAGGACCGATCCACCGTGAGCAACTACCTCCGCCTGCTCGACCTCCCCGGGCCAATCCGCGACCTCGTCGCCCAGGGGCACGTCAGCATGGGGCACGCCCGATGCCTCCTCGGCGTGACAGCAGACGACCGACGCTGGCAACTAGCCGAGGCCGTCGTCCGCAACGAACTTTCCGTGCGAGCCCTTGAGGAAATCGTTCGCCGAGAAAAAACACGCGAACAAGACACGCCCGAACCGGCCACCAAAGGCACGCCGGCCCGCTCGCCGCACCTTCAGAACATCGAGCGGCTGTTCGAGCAAGCCGTCAAAACGAAGGTGACCATCCGAGAAGGGCGGCGCAAAGGAACCGGAAGAATCACGATCGAATATTTCTCACTCGACGACTTCGATCGAATCTCAGAATTGCTCGGCGTGGACGCCGATCGGTAGCCTAACATGTAAAGTGCCATATCGTGGCACTTTTAAACAATAGCACGGCGCTAACGATCTCGTGAAACGTCACGTACATCTTGCGGTGTATTGATGTTCCTTAATGATTCGAGTGCGGGATCCACATCTCCAAACGCCTCCGCCGTCAGCACCACCGGCGCACACAACTTAGCAAACGTCCGCACGCGATAATCACCAGCGTCCATCTGTCGCTGAAGAAGCGCCACAACATCCAAGCGGTAGACGGCCGTCAACACGTGTAAGTGATCGCCATGGTTCACCATGACCGCCTGATGATCGGCCAACCGTTCGATCATCCGCGTCACAAATGCCGCGCGCAGCAACGGCTGGTCACACGCACAAACAAACGCGGCATCGCACGAATCAGCCAGCGCCGTCAGCCCACCAAGCAGACCGGCCAACGGACCAACACCCGATACCGGATCTGAAGCGAAGTGAATATCCGCGGGAAGCGGGGGGAGCACTTGCCCTGCATGGTGGGCCACCACAACCGGCGAGACCACCTCACCAACAACCCGAACCACACGGGCGAGCATCGGTTCGCCATCGAACACGAGCGAAGCCTTGCTCTGCCCCATCCGGCGGCTCTCACCACCACAAAGTACGACAGCTCCAACGCGTCTTAGCATCACCTGATTCCGATTCCAATCGAATCCCCATACACCAACGCCGGATCACCGTTTTCTCAGTCATGCCACACGCCACCATGACGATACCGGGACCGGAACTCGCCGTATACGTCAGCACATCTCCAACCACGACCACCAAGAAACGCCCCACACGGAAGGATTATCGGACTATCATCCGCGTGATGCATCGTTTTTCAGCCACGAACCAATCCAGCCCGCGCCGTCTTCCGATAACCCGGCAGGCACAAACAGGAGAATGCCATGATTTCAAAACTGATCCGAACCACGATGTTGACAACCGTGATCGCCGTCAGCGCGCTTCTGGTGGGGTGCTCAGACAATGCCGTTGGTACGGCCGCAAGATCGAGCCTGACGTCGTTTGTCCAGACGCTCGCCAACAACGCCATCACCTCGGTCCTCAATCCATAGACGATCGCCGTATGGACGTGAGATTCGCGCGATCGGAGTTTGCGTACAGAGCCGCTGCGCGCTAGTCAATCGTGTATTCGATGGCCACCCACAGCTTCGTCGGCGATGCGGTCACGGCCGAAGCGTTGAAGTTCAACCAGCGCTCGGCAGGCACCGTCGCGTCCGCAAAGGACGTCGACACTGCTCCCGAAGCACCGGCCTGTAGGTCTGCCGTCAACGTATTGGTTCCGGCCACGTCCGGCGCATCCGTCGCGCGATGCTCGATGTTGAAATCGACCGTACCCACATCTGTAACACCACGAACCTGAACGATCGTCACCGCATCGGCGAGAAACGTAACCGGGAAGGAATCCGTAGCCGTCGGATTCTCAATATACACAATCTTCGTCAGTGTGCGGTTCTTCACGGCCAGACGCGCACCGTCCAACGTGCCGCTCACCACGTCGTCAGCGGCGTGCGTGTGCGAGGCGGCCGCAACGTCTACACCGATAGCCAGTCCGAGGTTCGTACGCGCGCCGCTCGCCGTACTCGCACCCGTGCCGCCATCGGCAACCGCGACATCCGCACCACCGGTAGCGCCCGTCGTCAAGTCATACGCCGCGCCGGTGTCATCCTTAACGTAAAGCCGTCCGTCGGTTTTGGCATACACCGTGAGCGAGCCGCTCGGCGGCGTCACCGGAGCGGCCATCGTCCGAAACTCAATCGGCGTGGCATCCCCAAGCAATAGCGCATCGTTCACCGTCAGGTTTCGCGTTTCGAGGCTATCCGAATTATGTGTCACGGGCATGGCACCTGCTCCTGTTATGATGCGTTGGCTAAGCCAACCGAAAGCCCCCAGGTCATGTTCCCCGAATCCGGATTTGTCCACCGGAGACGAAGCTGAGACCCTGGCTGAAACGTCCACGGTGAGGGATCCGCGTTTTCTTCGACAGAGATCCGAAAGTTGACATCTCGATTGGTACCCGCGCGGACCAACGTAAACAACACGGCGTCATACGCAGCACCAGCATTCGAATCAAGCGCCAACGTCAACGGCGCAAGCCCGGTACCGCCCACGAAATGACACCGGATGAACACAAGCCGAAACCGGCGTTCCAAAGAAAACAGCGCGTCCATATCGCCGCTACCGGTAGCCGTTTTCGTCAGCACGACCTGCATCTGCCGCACCCGTAGCGCCTCGGCTTGTTCGTCTTGCACCACCAACGCCTGTTGCACGGAATCGACAATGCTCTGCTGGAACCTGCTCATCTTAAACATCCACCGTATCAATCACGTGCTGGGTCACGGTCTCGCCCTCGGCAATCTGAACGCGAAAAGGCACGCCGATCAGTCGCGATACGCCGACATTCAACGCGGGCACCGTCACCGTCGCATCTCCCGAAAACATCACGTCTGTTAGCGTGCGCATTCGCTTTCCGCCAGTCGACCGATACCGTACCACCAAGTCGATCGCCGCCGTGGTTGCGAGAAGCGTCTCTGCGACCGACCCGTCATAAGAAAACAGAACGCCGGATATTCGATGAAGACCGGCCGCGAACGTGCCCAGCGCACCGGCCCCGGTGTCCTCGCCCGTAAACGGTACCGCCATAACACCGGGCCGATAAACCACACTGTGGACACCTTCGATCGGCGTCTCCGTGAAAGGTGAAGCGCGAAGTTTGGTGTCTGCTCCGCGCGTGGCCAAAATCCAAATCATAAGTTCACCCTATGGCGCTGCGGTTCGGTTGAACGCGCGCTCGACGCGTACGACAAAGGCATGCCGGGCTTCGGCCACGGCGACCCGTGCACCGGCCTGCGACTTGGGATACTCGAACGTCCAAACGCGATCGTCGAACCCAGACGCCCCCTCGATCACGCCGGTATCAACGATGCTATCCAGATAATCCTCAACAGCGCCGATCGCATCGAGCAGCGCGGCGTGCGTATCCTCGCCGGTCACATCCACAACCAACCGCATGACACCCGTCACCGCAAACAACTTGTCACCGCGCGATACACCGATCGGCTCGGCCTTCGCCAGAGACACCGCCATAAACGGACGAGCGCTCGCCGTCGGTTCGGCCGCCTGTGTCAGCACAGCGCGAAACGGCCTGCTACCCGACGGCGGATCTGCCACGAGGTTGGTCTGCAGCGCCGTAACCAGCGCATCAACCGCAGTTTTGATTGTCGTTCGATCCGGTGTCGGCATGATTCGGCTCACTCCGAAAAAGCAACATCGCCTGAGATTTTCTGGCGGCTAAGGGCATGGCACACGACCGTCCGGTTAGTGTTCCGACAACTCATCACGGGACAGCACACGGTCATCGCCCGTCGTTTGGGCGGTGGGTCCGCGAAGCGCATGTCCCGCCACGGGTGTGGCCGAGGGCAATTCGATCTTCGCTTCCGCAATCGCCTGTAGCCACCCCTTCGCGTCGCGGTACCGAACGGTGGTGGCCTCCGGCACCGGCGGTCGGCGTTGTCGAAGCCGCTGCTCGATAAGATCAAGCGTGATCGACTTCAACAGATCGGCCAGGTCCGCATGAACCGTCAGATCAATCGGCACAGCAAAACGCCGCGCCAGATAACTGTTGACCTCACCTTCCGCGCCGAGCCGGGCCTCATCAACAACAGCCACGTCGGCCAAGCCGTCACCATCATCGTCCGTAAGCTGAACATAGGCGGCCGCACCCAATCGCTGCTGAATCTCGGTATTACTGACGTAACTCATCGGCCGAACGCTCCCTTTTGCGTGGTCATTGAAAAGACACCGCCCGGCAGCCATCGAGCGCGGGCGTGGCAAACCCCACCCGCGCTCAACGTCATGCCGCCGGATGCAATGTCAGATGCCAACCTAGACAAAGTTCGAGCGTATCGCGAACTGCCAGTAGCCGTACGCCATGCGGTACCGAGCCCGAACCCCAAAGAGAAACTTCTCACGCCGAAACCCCTCGTCGCTCTCTTCGGTCAGCGCCGTAAACTCGAGCGGTTCACGATCCTGGAAGATGAACGGCCGGATGACGCCGTCGGTCTTGAGCAGGTACCACTTGCTGGCGTCCGTCAGCCACGGCAGCGCCACCACCTTGGCCACACCGCTCAAGATGTTCGACGTATTGTCCACGACCGTCGCGCTGACCGCTTCCAGTGCGGTCATTTGCATTCCGGTCGGCACGACGCAGACGAGCCCGTTGGCGGAAATCGACATCGGCTCACCCTGATCGTCCTTGAACCCCATCATGGCGCTGATCGCAGCCTTCAATGCCGCCTTGAACTCGGTCGTCGTCGGATCATCTGCGGTCGCGGCCGGCGAAACAAGCTCGTTATCTTGCGTCCCGGACGCCCCAGACACATGGCTCGCGTTGAAGAAGCTCACGCCGTCGTAGCTGTTGAAGCCGGCCGTCTCGCCGTTGATCAAAAGCTGCGCAAGCAGATAGTCCTTGTGGCTCGCGGAACGCTGCGCGAGCTCGGCCACTCGAATCTGAATCTGCCCGGTCTTGTCGTCGGAGATTTCGTCACGATCCACTTCGAGCGTGGATTCGTATTTGAGGTTTTCGAGCGAGTAGGACTCCGTGCCAAGCCCCTTGGCCACCCGACCCTGACCCCACTCACGCATCCTCGGGAGCGAACCGAGCCATTTGTACGTTTCAGAGTCCGAGTTTGATTTCACCCGCGTCGATAGATCGGCGAAGACCGTGTGCGTCGCGTCGAAGCGACTGAAAAACTCGCTTCGTAATCCCTTGGTCAATAGTCCCGTGTTGATGATGGCCACGTAGGCGCTCCTTTCACTTTGTCAATTGTCTGTGTCAACCACGACATTGTTCGAACGATGCTCCGGCGCAATCAACGGACTACGGTGCCGGACGGAACGGATCGATACGCAGCAGGATGTTCCCGGAAGCGGGCACATCGACAATGAACCCCACGTACGAATTACCCGTCGCGGTCAACGTGAGCGTATCATCCGCTGAAGCGTATACCGCATCACCCAGATTCGTGATCGCCACGCCGGAGAGTGCGTGCGCAAAATCACCAAGCGTAAAAACACGGGCCGATACATCGCCGCTCGCGCCGCTCGAATTGTCCACCCCCTCATAAGCCAGCCCCACAAACTCATCCCCCGCCACAAGCGCCCGGGCATACCCGGCCGAGGTGATCCCGACAAACGAACCCTTGTACACCTGAGCAGAAGCGAGAACCTGAAAACGCCGCAGCTCCTGGTCGATGTAATGATCGACCTCGCGATTTGAAGTAAGTGGCATGATTGATACGGTTCCTTTCTTGAAACAGTTTCTAACCGGCGTCATGATACCGGTTCGTGTGTGACAGCCCGTCAGACGATTGGCTCGTCCGGTCATGCATGGTGCGTGCTAATGACTGCCGTAGCCCAATGGATTGACTCTCTTCCCCCCCCGTTCCAAGGGGGGATCGAGGGGGTCTTCAAGCCACAAAGAGCCTTCCCAGGCCCCTCGTGACTACGGAAGGAAGCAACAAATCGAACGACCATAGTAACAACGGCGCTAGTTCATCGAACACTCAAGGTCGCGCACAGCGTTAGCGACGTACGCGGCCTCCGTCGTCAGACGACTCAAGAGCGGGTTGGTCCGGTACTCGGCCCGCGCCCGCGCTTCCGCAGTTCGAGAGCGCTGCTCGGCAGCACAGGAAGCAGACGGCGGCGCGGTGGCACCCCGTGTGATAACAACCGGTGCCGTGCGAAGCCACTCCTCGAACAGCGCCGCCTCGCGCGCCACCAGCGCCCCAGCCCAGGCGCGCTGCGACTCGACGAGCTTACCCAAGCGTAACGCCTCCGCGATTCGTTGTTCGATATGATGCCGTTGCGCGTCCTCGCGAAGCGCCGTCAACCGGCGACTCGCCGCGAGCAACACCGCCGCCGCGTCAGCATCCGCCGGTAGCGATAGCGCTTCCCGAAGTGCGATCATCGGCTCAAGGTCAGCAAGCGATGACAGCGTTTCGTCGGCCGCAGCGCCGGTCGCCCGGTTCACGATCGGCGTCATCCCCCTGATCGCCGGTTTGTTCGTCAGTGCGGCCGAGTGAATGCCGATCATCTTGCGATCACTCTTGCGGATCAGCGCCACCGGTGAGAGGTACCGGTATTCCTTCGCCGCGAGCATCTCCTTCGCCTGCGCCGTCCACTCGATCTTCGCAATCAAACCCACGCCCGGTTCCGCTTCGAGCTTCTTGATCCAGCCGGCCGCCGGTGCCCGACCATCCGGTGACGCATAACTACCGCCGAGCGTCTGATGCTCATAGTCGATCGGCGTATCCGTTGCGTGCGCCGTCATCGCCGCGATCGCCAGCGCGGCAGATTCCTCATCCACGACAAAGCTGCCGTTCGTGCTCTCCACCTGCCCCCACGGTGCCAACAGCACACGATCCGGAACACGCGTGCCGCCAAGCGCCGCCGACTGCATCGCCGCAAGCTCACCGCGATCTAACTCACCCTTCAATGTCTTATTCACTGTGGTCAAGGCTGTTCCCCCTTTTGATAGATGGTGCCATTGTCTGGCACCATAGAACGTCATCGGCGCACCACCATCACACCCCACCCGCCGATCAACCCCTCGAACCGGAAAGCGCCGCGTCACCGCCTCCGGCCTGCGGAATGCCCAACGCCTCATGCGCCCACCGCGCCGGCACCTTCGCCCCAAGCCGGTTCACGGCCACATCAAGTGCGTCGGCCAGCTCCCTCGTGGAAATATCGCGGCCCAACCGCCGTCGGAAAAACGGCACCGGCGCATCGTCTCCAAACCTCATGCGTACCAGCGGCGTCAAGAGATCACGACGGATCGTGCGACCTTCCTTCCGAACGTCGTCCACGAGAATGTCGCGACGCACCTTCTGGTGAACGGCCGACGCCGCGAAAGACCCCTTCTGACCGGACACGTCCGTCGTCAACGTCTGCCCGAGCCACGCCTTGCTCATCTCCCGGTTGAGAAACTCCGCCAACCGCTCATACGGCGGACCGGTGCCGCCGCGATTCGCCTCGATCACCTGTAGCTCCACCGCCCGACTGAACACGCCGGCCGCGTTACTCCCGAGTGACTCCAACATGTGCAGCAGCTCGCGTTTTTCCTCGGCCGTGGCGGACGGCTCATACCGAGCGATGCGAACCGGCATGCCAAACACCTCGGTAAAGATCATCCAATCCTTCATCGCAAGATTCTTCGCGAGGTACACCATCGCCGACACCCGCAACAACCCACCCCGCTGCGGAAAACCCGACACACTGTGCGGTGCGTGTACGATAAACTTGTTCGAACCGGGACTGATACCGTCGCGCGGCGACGCCGCAGTAAGAATGCGTAGCCGCGCGAACGCATCAAACGCCAACCGCGTAAACGCAACCGGCACCAGGTCCACCACGCGGAGCCCGCCACCAACAATGTCCCAAACAATCTCGGCCACCGCCAGATTGCGCCCGACGGCCAGCGCGAGGTGCTGCAAGATCTCTTCAAACGAATCGATCCCCGCGAGCACCTCCCGGCAATAGATCGCGGCCGCATCAGCCCGCGCGCGATCCACCCCCGCACGAAGATCGGCCGCGCTAAGGACTTCCCATTCCAACCCGGTCAAGGCAAGGCGACGCGTGTTCGCCACGGAGAAAAGATGCGCGTCCTTCTCTTCCATCTCCTCGAACAATTGCATGGCCGAGCCGAGCGAGCCATCGTCGGCCTCACGAAGCACGGCCGCCAAACCCGAAGGCGTCAGCCCCGCACTCGGATAATCGCGAACAGAATCTTCCTTTCGCGGCTGAATCACCTGACCCATCGGGGGCTGGCTCGTACGTGGCTGCTGGTGCGCTACGGTGGTTGGCGTCATGGTTTCAATCCTCAACAAGTGGCATGATTAAACGTCTGGGTCATTTCGAAGAAGCTCAGCACTTACCACGCCCCGGTCCGTGCGAAATGGATGGGCGCGATATTGAGAGATTCCGCAACGGCGTCACCGCCCTTGGCCGCGTGCAGCGCAAGAGCCGCCGCCCAGAAACGATCGGCGTGGCTGCCCTCGCGGCGCGGTGCCGAGAGACGCAGATGACCGCTGCTCGTCACGCTTCGCTCCACGGAGTGCCAGTCACGGCGGATACGATCGTCATGCGGAATCGCGATGTGTTGTTGTTCCACGACCAACCGTAGCGCGGTCGCCAGTTGCGACTTGTTGGCCACGGTAAACGTCACCGGCACGACGCGAAACGATCCGAAACGCTCGACAAGCTGCTCGGCAAGTTGCATCCCAAGCCCACCCGCGTCAATGCAAAGCCGCCGCACGCACGCCACAGTCAACACAGCAGCAAGCGTCTCGAACTGCGTCCGAAACGTCTCACCGTGTAGCTCAAACAGCGCAACCGTGGTCAGACGATCATCCGCCGCCGCCAACACCCAAATTGCGGTCAGGTCGCGTACGCGCCCGATGTCCACACCAACGAACAGATCACCAGACAAGCCCGCCAGCTCTGATGGATCGAACGCCAACGTAAGCGTTCGGTCCATGCACGCATCAATCTGGTCGTAGCTCAAAAACGCCGTCGCCCCGTCGAGAAACTCGCAGAGAAACTCCTGCCGGTAGAGTTCATCGTCGCCCATCGCGCTGCGGACAGCTTCGATATCCACGTCCAACCCCTGCGATACGGCATCGGGCAACGTCACCGTGCTCTTCGAGAACCGCTCGTTATCGCGCAACCGGTAAAACACATTATCCCGACCCTTCGGCGTTGAGGCAACGTCCAGCTCGCCATCCCCGCGCAGCAGAGACGGAAACATGGCCGCCCAAATATCGCGGTCCTGCTCGTGCATCGCGAACTCGTCGAGAAACACATCGCCGGTGAAGCCACGTGCGGTCTGCGGGTTGGCCGGCAGCGCGATGATCCGCACACCGCGCGGCAATACGATCTCAAGCTGTTTGACGTTCATGCCGTCAAAGAAACGGTTGTCGTAAAACGTCGACGCGATCTGCATCGCCTGGCAATGCTGGCGCGTCTTCTGCATTAACTCGCGACTCTGACGCTCCCCGGCGGAAAGAAAAATCTGATGGCGACCGCGCGCCAGCCCGCGCAAGATACGACGAAGTGATTTCGTAAAGCTCTTACCCGTCTGCCGGCTCCAGCAGTTCCAACGAAACCGCGCCGCAGACTCGACGTCCTCGCGCTGGTAGGCCAGCAGCGGCACCACCGACGCAGGCTGTGCGGGTATCGAGGGCACCGCCCCGGTTGACGCAACCCCACTCACATCTGCAACCGATTCGGACATGCCCAACACAACGTGACGCGCGATCGGCGCAGCAAGGCGATCACGCGATCGGGTGTACGCTAGAGCATTCCCAATCCAAGCGTAACAGTCCGGATAAACCGGCAACAAGCGACAGCCCTCGAGCCTGCTTGCTTCCCCCCTTACCAAGGGGGGATCGAGGGGGGTTCTTCGTACAAGAAAGAACCTCCCCCAACCCCTCCTTAACAAAGGAGGGGAGCAAGAAGCCGAACAGCCTTCGTAGCTAACGACACAAAGACCGCGTACAGCCTTTCGTGGCAACGACACAAGGGCCGCGTAGTAGTCCCGCTCTTGTAGGGCGGGCACTGCCCGCCGTTTTACTCCCCGCCTTACCATGGAGAGGTCGGGGGAGGTTCTTGATCGCCTGACACCATCCGAAACGACCGCTACGCTCCCGTTGTCAGACAATCCCTCGCTTGCGATAGATCAAGATACCGGAAATCAACGTACCGAGTCCCATCGCGATGAGTCCCCAGGTGGAACTCATCGGGATATCCGGCGCGAGGCGGGTGTACTCGATGGTTTGCGACGGGTGGCATCTATGAGCGAGTCTCTGTCAAGTGGGTTACGGGAATTATGGGGGATTTTTCCAAGCATCTATTCGGCATCGCCACGAGTGCGTGCCATCTAACGATTTCGAGTCGGCCCCATTCATGGCCGCGGCGTCTTGGCTTGCGCCATGCCACCCCCCGTACTACCGCCTCATCATGTCTTGTGGCCACAGAAAAATGGCGTACAAACGCCCCCTAGCCGCAGGCTTGAAGCCTGCACGGTGCTACAGCGTTCGGAACTTGGGAAAGCGTTCGTTGGGTCCGTCCCCCACCCTTCGGGAGTACCCGAAGAATGGGACACCCGAAAACCCCGAGCCGCGTGGCTTTAGCCCGCGCGGTGTTACGAGTTTCGTGTGACGAACGATTTCTGAAAAACCGCGCAAGCTAAAGCATGCGGCTCACCGCGCCGTCCAAACGTCCTTAGCCGCCGCTACGATTTCGTGGTTAGACAATGCCTCGCTTGCGAAAAATCATGCTGCTGGCGATCAAGGTGGCAAGTCCCATCACGATGAGCCCCCATGTGGAACTCGTCGGGATGCCTGGCGCGATGCGGGTGTACTCGATGGTCTGATCACCGGAGGCGTCGGAGAAGGAGAAGGTCGTGGTCGCACCGATTTGCAGCTCACGGTCCAGCACAATCTCGACGGTGTTCGGAGATCCGTTGTCGAGCCGTCGTGTGGCGAGGACGTTGGGCACGATACCACGCGTAGCGTTCACGGCGATATCAGCGACATAGACGTAGCTGGGACTGTCGAAGGTGACTAGGATGCTGGTGACGCCGTTGGCCTGGTCGTTGGTGAGGAGTCCGGCAGGCGGATCAGTGGAAACAATCTGTTCACCGGTCTCGATAGTGCCATAGCGGATGAAATCCCATTCATTGCGGAC
>JAJRSR010000151.1 GCA_024278695.1 Planctomycetota bacterium
CTGACCGGAAAGCGGGGCAGGGGGCATTACACCGGTCGCGAGATTCACTCGATTCGTTGGGATGACCGTAGCGCTTACGCCGGTGTGCTGATGTCGGCGTTTGGCGAAACGACGCAGTTCATCGGGAGTGGTACGGCGTCGTATTGTGCCGTGGTGTTGCAAGGGCGAAACAGCCACGCTGAAGCGAGGAAGATGGTAGACGATGGCCTCCTCCCAGATCTCCAAGAGCTGAACAAGTCTGAGGTCATTCGGAACTATCCGGCTGCTATGGTCAGACCCTTGGCTATGTCATTCGTTGGTTATCTGATCGAACAATACGGGATGGCCAAGCTCAAAAAACTATTCTCGTTCAAGACCGTCGAGCTGGCAGAGACCACGCTCGACCAGACGATGTACCAAGAGTACCACCGGACACTGGATCAGCTCGAGCGTGATTGGACGGAGTTCCTTCGGGCACAGTAGGCATAGACCGTGGGCGTAAAAGATGGGTTGCGGTGTGCGGAAAGCGTGGCGTGCGCGGTCTGGCGCTAGATCGTCGATTCACAAGACCGAACCAACAGCCAGAAGCAAAGCAGCGAAGAGATAAACAGCGCGACAGCGCCGAAGACTCTACGCAAACGCTGCTGCCAGCGCGGGCGATGGCCCCACCGAAATCGATTTTGTGTGTGCGTCGTCATCGAATCATTCGCAATTCAAGTCTCTGCGACTTTCGGACCTATCCTGAATATCGGGCGAAAATCGGGCAATCTGAGTCAAATCTTTCGGGTAATGTGCGTGTTCCGCTTAGCGGTGCTACGAATGTTTCGTGCCGAAAACCCGGCCTCGGTGGGCTTTCGTAGGGCCGATGTCGTGTGCGGGGCTCATCGTTCGGATTTATCGGCCCTTGCGGTGTATCTGGACGGTTGCCTTGGGAAGGGCGTTGAGAAACAGCCGACCATATCGCTTGCTCACGACCCTGGGATCAAGGATAACCACGATCCCGTTGTCGAACTTCGTGCGGATCAGACGCCCCACGCCTTGTTTGAACTTCAAGATGGCCTCGGGGATCTGGTACGCCATAAACGGCGCGCCACCGGCCTCTCGAATTTGCTCAATTCGCGCCTCGACCATCGGCTGCGCGGGGACGGCGAAGGGCAGTTTCGTGATGATGACGTTAGACAACGCCGCTCCGGGAACGTCCACGCCGGCCCAGAACGTGTCCGTTCCGAACAGCACGCACCGGTTGCCGTTCTTAAACCGGTCAAGCATGGCCGTGCGCGGCAGTCCGCCGCCTTGAGCGAGCAGTGTCAGATCATTCGCGTCGAAAAAGGTTCTGACCTGCTCCGCACACTGGTTGAGCATTCGATAGCTCGTGAACAGCACAAACGCCCGGCCCTCGGTCTGCAACACATATTTCTCAATCGCGCGGCAGGCGGCCGGCACAAAGGCATCCGGCTGGCTCGGCTCGGGCATGTCCGCTTCCACATGGACGGTGAGCTGTTTCTGATAATCGAACGGTGAGCCGAGCGCCTTCGTCTCTGTGTCCGAAAGCGATAGCCGTTTCGTTACATACTCGAATGGTTGTTGTCCGCCGGTCGATAGTGTGGCCGATGTCAGCACCGCGCTCTCTAGTTGGTCAAACAGTAGCGCACGCAGCGCCGGTCCCACGTCGATCGGTCGTCCGTGCAGCGACACCCGCCGGCGCAGCGTCTTGTGCTGGCGCTGTCCTTGCTCCGCCTCAAGCCAATAGACCCAGTCGTCAGATTGCTGCTTATGCCAATGGTTGATCTCAAGTGCCAGCGCCTTGCACCGTTCCATCAGGCTGCCGATTTCCTGTCGATCCTGTTCGTCGGGGATCTCACGCCGCAGCTTAGAAAGCTCATCCTTCAGTTTCGTCATCGCGGGTGATAGCGTGTCCGCCACCGCAGGCGGTTCGAGCAGACGACCGCTGGACGATCGGTCCGCTTCCTGGAACGCGACCATCTGCTTGATGTAGGCATCCAGCTTTTTGTGGGCATCGTTCACCGCGTCGATCGTGTGCTCGGCGTGTTTTGTGTGGAGGATGCCGCGTTGCGTGCGGTCGTTGTGCATACTGTTGAGCAGGTACCGCACCTGATTCGTGTTCACCGAGACGCCCAGATGGTCGCACGCCACGTTCTCGATCGTGTGGGCTTCGTCCAGGATGAGGAAATCATAGTCCGGCAAGATCGCCGCGCCCTGTTTGCGCATGGCAACGTCGGAGCACAGGAGCGCGTGGTTGACGATCAGCAGTTGAGCCATTTCGGCCCGACGCCGGGCGCGTTGGAAAAAGCAGCGTTTGTGGTGCGGGCATTTGCGTCCGAGACAATCGTCTCCGTCGCTCCGCACACCGTTCCACACCGCTGGGCTTGGCTCGTACGTGAGGTCACTTCGAGAGCCGTCTGCGGTCGTGTACGCCCAGTCTTCGATGTGGTGCAGTTCCGAGAGTTGGTCCTTCGTATCGAAGAGTAGCTTCTGGCGTGAGCTGGACCGCGACAGCCGGCGAAGCCCCAGGTAGTTCGCACGTCCCTTCACAAGTTCCGCCGAAAAATCCTCATCGAACACGCTCCGAAGAAACGGGATGTCCTTGTGGATGAGCTGCTCTTGCAGGGCGATCGTGTGCGTGCTGATGACCACGCGCTGCCCGTGCTCGATTGCCCGCACGATCGCTGGCACCAGATAGGCAAAGCTCTTGCCCACGCCGGTACCCGCCTCCACGATCAGGTGCTCGGCGCTATCAAAGGCGTGGTGGACCGCCAACGCCATGTCGAGCTGCTGAGGCCGCAGTTCGTAATCAGGGAGCTTGGCCGCGATGCGACCCGCCTCGCCCAAGATGTCTGTGATGCTGCCAGCCATACATGCGGGATTGTATCGGGATGTGTGAGCGGCGTCAGAGCGGATCACCGAAACTTTTTTCCCCGCCAGAGCTGGTGGTGGGTCAAACAGCGCAGGTGCAGGGGGAAATGGCTATGATGCCGCCAGCAGCTCCACGATCTGTATCGCGTTGAGGGCGGCCCCTTTTCGGAGTTGGTCGCCGGAAACGAACATCTCGATCCCGCGCCCGTCGGGTTGGCTGACGTCTTGGCGGATTCTTCCGACGAGCACGTCATCCTGGCCGGTGGCGTCGATCGGCATGGGAAAGCGCCCCGCCTCTGCGTCATCCACGATAGTTACACCGGCAGCGCCAGCCAAAATCGCTCGGACTTCCTCCGGCGTGATCGGGCGGTCAAAAGATATATTGATCGACTCGCTATGAGCCCGCAGCACCGGAACCCGAACGCACGTTGCGCTGATCGCGATGCTTTCGTCGTGAAAAATCTTGTGTGTTTCGTCGATCATCTTTCGTTCTTCGGTGTTGTAGCCGTCCACCCCGAGTGGCGTGTTGTGGGAAAACAGGTTGAACGCGCAGGGGTGCGGGAAGGACTTCGGCGTAAACTCCCGTCCGGCTAGCACATCGGCGCTCTGCGTGAGTAGCTCGTTCATGGCCGCCGCACCCGCACCGCTGGCGGCTTGGTAGGTACTGACGATGAGCCGCCGGACCGGATTGACCCGATGCAGCGGCCAGACGGCCATGTTCATGATAATCGTGGAGCAGTTCGGGTTGGCGATGATTCCCTTGTGGTGGCAAACGTCTTGCGGATTGACCTCCGGGATGACCAGCGGCACGCCGTCGCTCATGCGGAAGGCTGAGGAATTGTCCACCACCACCGCACCGGCGCGGACGGCCGCCTCCGCGAAATCCCGACTGCGATCACCCCCGGCGCTGAATATCGCGTAGTCCACACCCGTGAAGGCATCGGCCGTAAGCTCCAAGACGGGCACGCGTTGACCATGAACGGTGACGGCTGAACCCGCACTACGGGCCGATGCGAGCAGGGTGAGGTGGCTCGGTTTGATGCCGCGTTGCTCCAGCAGGGTGCAGATTTCCTGCCCGACGGCCCCGGTCGCACCGGCTACGGCAAGGTGCCCCATGGGCCTTTGGGGTCTGTGAGCGGGGGGCGGAGCGTGTGAAGAACGCATGTCCATACTAGAACGTAGTGCTTGCCCGCGATAGAGTCAATTCGGGCGATTCTGTGGGTTGAACGAGGCTCGAAAAGGTCTATCAGAAAACAAGTTAAATAGCTGGCGCAGGTACTTGAACCCGCGCGGACACATTGCTAGACTGCCTGCCCTTCGAGTGTAGGGCGACCGGCACTCGGGAGGAACGAGGCGCTTCATCGCGCCTTTCTTTAGCGATGTGTTTGTGACTTTTTTGTACAAAGTCCTACGTCGCCAGGGCGATATCGATGGGTCGTCGCGGCGAACCTACGGTGGATAAGCGACCTGAGGCCGGGCCACCAGCGGAGGGCCAGCAGCCGGAAGGTCGCAAGCCGGAACCCCTGAGGCCGAAACCTCCGGGGGAAACTTCGAGGCCAAACCAAAATTCGTGGCGACGTGTTGCCGGGATTGGGTTTGATTTTGCGGGTGCCGTTGGTGGTTTCGCGTTTGTCGGGTTCTGGATCGGACGGCACTATGGCTCCGAGCGATGGGGCGTGCTGGTCGGTGCTGTGCTCGGGCTGATTGGTGGTCTCTACAATCTGGTTCGCCAGGCGTTACGCGCGAGCCGTGAGATGAACGAGGCCGACGAGCGGCACGACTAGGGAAGACGATGGATTTCCGCCGCTACGCCAAGTTTGTGGGTGTTTCGGTTGTCGTGGCGGTCGCGATCGCAGGCGTCGGTTTTCTTCCCACGCGAAAGCTCGCTGGTGTCGAAGGGCTCTGGGCGATGCTCGCAGGATGCGGCGTTAGCCTTCTGGGCAGTTGGTTCGGTGCGGTGCCGATGGCGATGGTTGTCGTTGGCGACAAGACGGCCGTGGCGACTGCGGCGCTCGGCGCGATGGCCGTGCGGTTTATGGTTGTGGTGTCGGGTGCGTTGGCTTTGGCACTTGGCACAGAACTGGAGCGACCGTCGCTCTTGATTTGGGTTGGAATTAGTTACCTCGTGCTGCTCGTTGTGGATACGCTCTTTGCGGTCCGGATGGGGCAGTCAAAGGACGCACGAAAAACGTGATGGGTTTCGGTCAATCATTGCTAGCTTCCGGGAGTCCGGTGGATCACGTCGTCCAACATCAGTTGTGGACGATGCCGTTGGATCTTGGCTTTCCGTTTACGCCCAAGGGTGAAATCACACTGCTGAGCGATCAGCTCGTGATGATGATGGTGGCCGGGTTTTTGCTTGTGGTCGTGCTGCCGGGGCTGATTCGCAAGCGCCGCGGCTCGGATGAGATTGGCTGTTTGGTGCCATCGGGCTTTGCGAACTTTATCGAGTCGATCTGCCAATACCTCCGTAAGGAGGTGGCCGAGCCGTCTTTGCAGGAGCACACCGACCGTTTCATCAAGTACATCTGGAGCGTGTTTTTCTTTGTGCTCACGATCAACTTGCTCGGCCTGTTGCCGATTGCGGCGATCTCCCCGTTTTTCGGGACGCACATCGGCGGTACGTCTACGGGCAACATCTATGTGACGACGACCCTGGCGCTGCTTACTATGTTCATGATGGTGGCGAATGGTCTTCGGCTTGGTGGGATGCACTACATCGCTCACTTTTGCCCCGGTCCGTTGTGGCTGGCTCCGCTCTTGGTGCCGGTAGAACTCATCGGTTTGGCGGCTAAGATCTTCGCGCTCGCCGTTCGGCTCTTTGCGAACATGATGGCTGGTCACATTTTGCTGGCCGTGTTGGTGGGTTTCATTCTGACGGCTGGCACAGCGATGGGGACGGGCGGTGGTTTGGCAATTGCGGTGCCGGTCATTCTCGCGAGCGTGGCAATCACCATGCTGGAAATCTTCGTCGCGTTTCTTCAAGCGTTTATCTTTACGTTCCTGACGGCGCTGTTCCTGGGTATGTCGGTGGTCTTTCACCATGACGATCACGGTGCCGAGGCGCACGGGCACTAATAATGTAGGACGCTTCGACGTAAGAGGATGAAATATGAAACTTCCCGTGCGAGACGGATCGCACGGACGACTAAGTGAAAAACTTCGCCATGCTCGGATAAGCGTGGGGCACTCGGGCCGTGAGGCGTGACTGCGATGGCGAAACGAATCTGGTCGGCGACCCCACTCGGCGATCGAATACGGTAAAGGTGGTTTGCAGATGAACAAGAAAGTTTCCAAGTTGGCGTTGGCGGTGATTCTCGCCGGTTTTGTCATGATGTTCACGGGTTCGGCTCAGGCGCAGGATCATGGCGACGGCGCTGCCGTGGCTGAAAATGCCACGTTCCTGACGACGGATGGTGCCCGCAAGATGGGTGGCGCGATCGGCGCTGGCCTGGTCATCATGGGTGGTGCCGCTGGTATCGCTCGCATCGGTGGTAGTGCTGTCGAGTCGATGGCTCGTCAGCCGGAAGCTGCTGGCAACATCAGCACGGCCATGATTATCACCGCGGCCATGATCGAGGGCGCGACGCTCTTCGCCGTTGTGGTTGGTTTGCTTGCGGTTCTGTAACGGGTTTTGTGTGATATTGTTAGCGGCAGACGTGTCAACAGGTTTGTTCGGGAACGTGCGATGACAAAAACATTGGTCACGGCTTTGGTACTGGGGATGACGGCACCCGTGTTGGCGTCCGGTGACGGCGGCGGCAGTAATCCGTTCGCCGGCGACATCGGCAACGCGCTGTGGACGCTCATCATTTTCGTGCTGGTGCTGGTCGTGCTTGGTAAGTTTGCATGGGGTCCGATTTTGGACGCACTGCAGAAGCGTGAGCAGTTCATCCACGATTCCCTGTCCGAAGCTAAGAGCGCTCGCGAGTCGGCAGAAGCCGCGATGAGCGAGCACACGGCCCAGCTTGAAAAAGCCAAGGCGGAGGCTACGGCCATTGTCGAGGAAGGTCGCCGCGACGCCGAGGTGGTGCGGGCTAAAATCGAACAAGACGCCAAGGCCGAAGCGGACAAACTGATCGAGCGTGCCCGTCGGGAAATCTCCCTGGCGACGGAGGCGGCTGTCGGTGAGATCTACTCGTTGAGCGGCAAGCTGGCGACGGATGTGGCGTCTCGCGTGATCGGCAAGGAACTAACCGGGGCCGACCACGAGCGTCTGCTTGGCGAGGCGATTAACGATTTCAAAGCGGTTCAGCGGAACTAAGTGGTTCTACGGGTTTAGGCGGTAACGGGTCCACATACATGGCAAGTGTAAGTGACAAAGAGTTGGCATTGGCACGCGTGTACAGCCAGGCCATGATTGAGTTGTCCGCTGGCGCTGGTGATACGCAGACGCTCGGCGAGGAACTGGCCGACTTGGCCGCGTTTCTCGATCGGGATCCGGCGTTCGATCGGTTCTTATCGAGTCCGACGGTGGATCCGGAGTCGCGCCGGGCTGCGCTGGAGAAGCTCTTCCGAGGGAAATACAGCGATTTGTGCGTGGATGCCCTCCAGGTTATGAACCGCAAGGACCGCCTGAGTTTGGTTCGTGCCGTATCGCTAACGTATCACTAGATGGATGAAACGCGTCGTGGTCGCATCGATGTTCGCGTGCGTACGGCCGTGCCCTTGACGGCTGACCTGCGTTCACAGCTTATGGACGCCGCCAAGATCATCACCGGCAAGGAGGCCGATCTGCACGAGAGCGTGGATGAGACTCTGATCGCCGGCATGATCGTTCGCATCGGTGACGACCAGTACGACATGAGCGCGGCGACGA
>JAJRSR010000152.1 GCA_024278695.1 Planctomycetota bacterium
ACTTCTACCATCAGCTCAAGCTCCACGGCCGCGCCCAGCGGTAGCGCTGCTGCGCCGACGGCGGCGCGGACGTGTTTCCCGGCGTCGCCGAAGATCTTCGCGAACAGGTCGCTGGCACCGTTGGCGACTTTCGGTTGCTCGCTGAAGCCGGGGCCGCTGTTGACGAAGACGGCCACGCGGACAACGCGTTTGATGGCGTCGATGCCGCCGGCCAATTGCGCCGCTGCGGCGATGGCGTTTAGCGCTGAGATTTCCGCACCCTTCATAGCGTCTTCCACGCTGACGTCGCCGGGAACTTGGCCCGTGTAGACCACCGTGCCGTCGCGAAAGGGGAGTTGGCCGCTCGTCAGAATGTGCGGCCCGGTCTTGATCGCCGGCACATAGCTGCCGACGGGGGCGGCCACCTTGGGAAGGGTCAGGCCCAATTCTTTCAATCTCTCGCTAGGCTTCATTCGTGGTCTCCGTGACTTCGGCGCTTTCGCGTTTCGGTATCACCAAATCCGACGGCGCGGTGAACTCGTCCAGCTTTTTCTCGATCGCCGCGAGCGCTTCGTCTTCGGCTTCTTCTTCCGGTTCGTCTTCGATCTGGCTCAGGCTAAACGGCCGTTCCGTCTCGCCGGAACTTTCTTCATC
This sequence comes from Planctomycetota bacterium, assembly GCA_024278695.1. Lineage (GTDB taxonomy): Bacteria > Planctomycetota > Phycisphaerae > UBA1845 > UBA1845 > JAJRSP01. The sequence continues at coordinate 634 of JAJRSR010000152.1, forward strand.
CTCAGTGTGGTCAAACTCGGAGACTGCGTCGAGCGGTGTTCGGTCGAGCATGACAATGTCGATCGGTGCGAACGGTCTGTCCTGGGCGGCCCGAACGCGCTGCTGGCGGATGAGCTCCAACAGTGCCAAAAACAGCCCGATCATTTCGGCCCGGTTACGCCCCGTGAAAACCTCTTCAAACCGCTGCCGCCCGCCGGCGCGTTCGAGTGAATCGAGCACGTCCTCAGCATGCAGCGCGATCGGTGTGTCATCAACGCCGACCTTGTGCTTGTAGTTCGCCACGCCGATCTGCTTGAGCAGCGCGTTAAACGCCTCAAACAGATTCCACACGTCGAGGTTCTCAATCTCGACCTCCTCCTCATCCGTCTGCGGGAGGCTGGGCTTACGCGGGAACTTTTGTGACTGCTCGACGGCGCGGTCGTCCAGCGATCGCGCGGCGTCTTTGAATTTCTTGTATTCCAAGAGCTGGCGGACGAGCTCGAGACGCGGATCGTTGCTGTCGTCTTCGTCGTCCTCCTCGACCGGTGGCTTCGGAAGAAGCGTGCGCGATTTCACTTCCATCAGTGTGGCCGCGAGCACGAGAAACTGACCGGCCGACTCCGGGTCGAGCTGCTGAATCACCTCCACATGTTCGAGAAACTGCTCGGTGATGCGCGCGATGGGGATGTCGTAAATGTCCACCTCGTCCCGCCGGATTAGGAACAACAGCAAGTCGAGCGGTCCGTTGTACGCCTCCAGCGCAACGCGGTAATCAGGGGCGGCGCTCATCGGTGCGTCTCCTTACCGGCGATCAAACCGCACGTCTCTCGAACCTCGGCCATCACCCCTTGGGCCACCTTGCGGGCTTTGGTGCCGTTGGTCGTGAGTACGTCCTCGACGAACGAAAGGTCACCTTCGAGTGCTGCGCGGCGCTCCCGAGCCGGTCCGAGCACACGTTCGACGACTTCCGCGAGTTCCTTCTTTGCGTCGCCATAGCCCATGCCGCCGGCGCGGTAGCGATCTGCAAGAGCGTTGACTTCATCCGGGTTGGCCATCAGTTTGTACAATGCGAAGACGTTGCAGCCGTCCGGGTCTTTCGGCGCTTCGACGGGGGTGGAGTCTGTTTTGATCCCCATGATGCGCTTCTTTGTTTTCTTGGCGGTGTCAAACAACTCGATCGTGTTGCCGTAGCTCTTGGACATCTTCTGCCCGTCGACGCCGGGCACGACGCGTGATTCGTTCAGCTTGGCCTCCGGTCGTTTGAAGACTTCCTTGCCGAACGTCTGGTTGAAATATCCGCCCATGTCCTGCGCCATTTCGACGTGCTGCGTCTGGTCCTTGCCCACGGGTACGAGATCACTACGGTAGATCAAGATGTCAGCGGCCATCAGCACCGGGTAGGAAAACAGCCCCATCGACGACGCGATGCCCTTGGCCACCTTATCCTTGTAGGACGTGGCCCGTTCGAGCAGCCCCTTGCCCGTGACGCACGATAGAATCCAGGTTAACTCACAGACCTCTGGGACATCAGTCTGGCGGAAGAGGCACGCCTTTTCCGGGTCGAGCCCGAGCGCCAGGTAGTCCATCGCGACATCGCGGGTGTAGGCCCGAAGGAGATCGGGGTCGTGGATCGTCGTGAGAGAGTGGTAATTCGCGATAAAAAAGAAGCACTCGTGCTCATGCTGCATCGCGATATGTTGGGTGATGGCCCCTAAGTAATTGCCAAGGTGCAGCTTACCGTTTGATTGTATGCCGGACAGTACACGCATTCGGATCGTTCTCCCTGTTGCGGTCCAAGGTCGCGGGATTGGGCGGCATTGTCAAGCTCGGACGTGCTGTGAACCGGGACGCTGAGCGTGATTCATGCCGCCCGCCCGCCGTTATGATGATTCACCCCGTACGACTTGTTACGTGGACATTGCTTGTTGCGTATGGTAGCCACGCCTATACTCGAAACGTCGGTGCTGGAATACTCGTGCGAACCGCCATGTGATGCCGTTCGTGACCAATCCCTGAATGAAACACTTGGTTGGAACCTTAGAGGATGAGTGACAACAGACTTGATATCGTTTTTACCGCGCCGCATCCGGACGATCTTGAAATCGGGATGGGCGGTACCATCGCCAAGATGGTGAAGCTCGGGCACCGTGTGGGCATGATCCACATGACCAACGGTGAGCCGACGCCGCGCGGCAACCCCGAAACGCGCATGGAAGAAATGCACGCGGCCGCGAAGATCCTTGGTGTCCAGGTCGTGGAGATGCTCGGCATTACGAACCGTGAGCTAATGGACGGTCCGTCCGCGCGGTACAAGGTGGCTACCGTGCTTCGCAAGTACCGCCCAAAGATTCTCGTCGGCATGTTCGGACGCACCCCGGGTGCTTCTCCGGATCACTACCAAGCCCAACTCATCACCGAGGCCTCGCGGTTTTATTCGCAGCTTACGAAATGGAATGATCGTTTTGACGACACCGAGCCGTTCCGCGTGGATCACTTGGTCTACCGCCCCGTGCGGATTGCGGCCGAGCAGCACCAGTTTCATAGCCAGTTCGTGATCGACATCACCGACACCATCGACCAAAAGCTCGAAGCCATTCGTTGTTACCAGTCTCAGTTTGACGCGGAACGGTCGAAGTGGTTGGAGCACTACGTCCGGTCGGCCGCCGGTGCCGAGGGGGCATCGACCGGTGTATTATTCGGTGAGACCTACGCGCTGCCCAGGCCCTTGGGCGTGACGGATATGGTGTCGCTCCTGGGTGATTGGCCGATCCCGCCGCCGTTCCCGCCGGACAACCCGCCAAAGTAGCAGTGCCCCGTTGAAGTAGCGGTGGCTTCGTGCCCTAATAATAACCAAAATAACCAAGCGTATGGGCGCGGGTGGTTTGACTCGATGACTCGACGGCTCGCGAGCACGGCCACGTAAGCGTGAGTCATGCCGTTCGGTCGGGATGCGGGGTACGAACGCTCGTGTGCCCCATTCTTCGGGTACGCCCGAAGGGGTGGGGGACGGACCGAATCTCGAAGTTTCATAGGTCGATGACTCGGCATACGAAGTCCGTGCGACATACGGTCCCGAGACACCGCGCAGGGTGAACCTTGCGGCCTGGGAGGGGTGTCGTTTGACTTCCCCTTGTCGATCACGCGTTACGAGATAAACTCGGCTGCGGCGTCGCTGGTTTGGCGGCGCGTGACAGACGCCTGATACCGGAAGAATCCCGTGGATATTTTCATCAACGACGACAAGTTGGACGCGCCGACGAGCGATGAGCAGACTGTACAGGACGCGGTGATGCTGATCCAGGAGAGCCACTGCCCGAAGGGCCACATCGTGATGGGCATCATGTGTGACGGGGTGCCGGTCGAGGGCGGCAAGATGGCCGAGGCGATGGCCCGTCCGGCGGTCGAGCTTGAGCGGCTGGACGTGATCACCAGTACGAAGGAGTCGCTCGTCACCGACGCGATGGTGCAAGCTGCGGCCACGCTTCAAGAGACGGAAAACGCGTGCCAGCGCGTGGCAGAACTTGTCAGCGAGGGGAAGAGCCAAGAGGCGGTCGTGCTGCTCGGGCAGTGCCTCAGCGTGTGGCAGCAGATTCACGAGGCCGTGGCGAAGTCGATCGCCATGCTCGACCTGGACGCCGATAGCGTGACGATCCGCGATGAATCGTTGGCCGCGATCCTCGGCAAACCCAAAGGTGTGTTGTTGCAGCTCAAAAGCGCGCTCGAAGCACAGGACCACGTGCTGCTGGCGGACATCTTACAATATGAGTTCTCGGAAGTGACAGATAGCTGGCACGCCGTCATCTCGATGCTACGCAGCGAGGCCGAGCAGCGGCTGGCGAAGATTCCGGCCTCGTAGCGAACGGTGCCTACGCCCCGCGGAATCGCCGGTCTCCGGCCCTCTCGGCGTCTGTGATATTGTTAGCTTGCCTGTTGCAACAGGAAGCTCCCCCAGAGCTCTTGGGAAAACGCGGTGGCTCTTGGTTGCGAGACGGTGCCACTAATGGCAACGTCGCACTTGCCATTGTCGCAAGTGACGCGCCAGTCGATCTCGTCGTACGCGTCAATCGTTTCACAGAGGGCACCCAAAGTGCTGTTGATTGAATGCCTGGTCCTTGTCCATAGATTCTGCCAGTGCTCATCGATGTTCATGTCGAAATAGACGCCCAGGGAGTCGAGCCCCAGGGTGGCCGAGGTGGTGACTTTCGCTGAGTCATTCGCCATTTCCAGCAGCGCAACCTGGGCGTTCTTGTGGATGTCCGTGGAGTGTATGAGAAGACGGAGGATGGGCTCCATCTCTGCGCTGGTGAGACGACCTGAATTGACGAGAAATTTGGCGAAATCGCGTGGGAACTGACCGGCATTGGCCAGGGTTGTTAGATCAACGTGTCCTTTTACCTTGTAGTTGTTGCCGTTTCCTACAAAGGCGATTCCAATATCTGCGTGGTTAGCGTCGGTCTGCTCGGCCGCCGTGGCATTCATGTAGGCCCGAATGGTGATCTTCTCATCCTGCGAAAACCCGAGCGCTTTGACGGCGGCCAGTTGTTCCGGTGTCGGCTGGTTGTCGAGCGTGGAGACCAGCGCCGCTGTCAGCAATGTTGTGAACTCAGCGTAGCCTCCCGAGTCGATGAGGGCACCCAAGGGGGCGGTGCCCTTGGCCTCGATCCCCAGAGGCAGCTTCGTTGGGCTTTTACCGTTAGTGCTACTCGGCTGGTCGTTCTTGAGTGGGGGTTGAGCAAGGGATACACACGGGAGCACCACCAACAATGCAGCAAGAACGCTTCTCGCTGTCATAACCGATGTCATCCAAAATGTGATACCTGGATCGTCTGGCTCGTCACCGTGCGTCTGCAAGAACGAGCTGTCTACCTAAACCTACCACGAAACTCCTCGGCCGGGTACTTTTTCGCGTTTTTTTTCATCTTGTCCGCCAGTGCGGCGGAGAGGTCGATGTTCATCGTCTTGGCGAAGGAGACGGTATACGCCAAGACGTCGGCCAGCTCTTCGCGGATGTCGTTCATGGCTGCGGGGTCGTCTTTCACCGCCGGCAACTCATCGGTGCGGAGCCACTGGAAGTGCTCCATCAGCTCGGCCGCCTCGATCGCGATCGAGGCGGAGAGGTTCTTCGGATCGTGAAACGGCTGCCAGTTTCGCTCGGCTACGAACGCTTCGACCAGATCGATCAACTCCTGCACCGTCGTGTCTCGATCGTTCACTGCGATTCCTTTCGCGTTCCACCTACGGACTACATCGCCCACAGGCGTCTGTGCAAGCATTGTCGATGCAGAAGCCGCCGCCGCAATCCGCATCAACACCGCACGTGGTGGCTCCGCATGTAACGCTCGATGGGCATGTGCAAGGTCCGGTGATCGACGCGATCGAGTCGTAAGACGTCCCGAGAAAGGCCTGGACCACAGTTGAGATGTCTTGGAAATCAACGGCAGCGATGGGGCTTACGATGTTCGGCTGTAGCTGTGCGATGGATTTGATCGGGGCTCCCGCACTACCGAGAAACTTGGCGACGTAGGCTTGAACGTCGTTGAAGTCCGGTTGCTGTCCCACTGGTGCGAAATCCGCGACCACGTCGCCGAAAGAAGCGGTGGTGATCGCGAGCGGCGCTGACCAGCAGCTCTCTAAATCAAAGTCCGGGCACGCCGCAGAAGCACGCTGCACCGTGTAGCTGGAGCTCGGCATGATCTCCGCGCCGTAAACAGAAATCACGCCTTCGGCGGACCAGTTGCCGGCATAGGGTTCGCACTGAAGCGGGGCGGCCGTAAAGGTCAGCCCCGGTTGCGATATGTCCTCTTCCGGTGCTGTGATCGGCGGTCCAGCGTAAAACACGTTCGGCGTAGGCACGGCAAAACCATCCAACGCTGTGACGGTGATCCGGATGACCTCGTTTAGACCGACCGGCGCAGGGGGCGGTGCGTCAAACCGGAGGTAACGGATGGTGCTGTTGGTTTCGGCTGTGGGGGCTGCCGGGTCGGGCGGTCCGCCGCCGTAGGTGAAGCTCATCACGCTGCTAGCGGCACTGATGTTGTTAATGATGATTCCGGTTTCGGTGATGTTGCCGAACTGATAGCTGTCGGTGTTCGGCGTGGTGGTCACGCCGATCGAACGAACGCCGCCCAGGTGGTAGACATCTCCACCGTCGCCGCGGTTGTTGTTACGCTCGAGATCGTAGTCCCCGTCGGCTTGCAATAAGGCGACGCGGTAGTGGCGGTTGTTCCCCGGCCAACCTGCCTGACCGGGATAGCCTTCGTCGGTGTTACAGCACTTGGCTTCGTCGATATGCCAGATGCATAGCCCCCCTTGGGGCATGATACTTTCAATGCCGACAGGTTGCCGGTTTTCGATCAAAAGGTATTCACCGTTCGGAAACCCCGTGTCGATACGAAACACTTCCGGCGTGAACTGGGATTGTGCGGCCGAGTAGGTTCCCGGTCCGATGACTGTTGGCGTGACCCATCCCAAGGCGATCTTGCTGTAGGGGGAGAAATGGGGCGGGTGACGCTGGGAACCATCAAATCCCCATGAGTTCGCCATCATGCCGTAGGAGCCGAGCCCCGAGCCGCTGCCGTTGGTGTCGTAAAAGTCGGGTAGGCCGAAGAAGTGACCTGTTTCGTGGCAGATGACGCCGATGCGACCAATCTCAGAACCACCGCCGGAACCCCACAACCCGGGGCTGATGTGGTATGCGCTGACGCGTACACCCTCGTCCGAAGTCCACGTTGGAATGGACCACCGGTGCGACCAGATCCGATCCGGGCTGCTAAAGCCACCCCACTCCGCACCGTAGCCGGAGTGAATGAAAGCGATCGCGTCCACAAAGCCGTTTCCGTCCTGGTCGAACTGACTGAAATCAATCTGGCTGTCGGCCGCCTCCAACGCATCGCGTATGCCCTCGCGAATGCGGAAGCCGAGCCCGGACACGCCGTCTGCGTAGTAGGCTTCGGTCTGCGGCAGATCCACCCATCCGAAGACCGTGGAGTCGATGGAAAACTGACCGTAAGAGTTTTCAAGGTAGACGTCGCGAATGCTGCCGGTCGGCGCGAGCACGGGATCACCGCCGACGGCGTTGAACAACGTGTCCATGTCCGAATTCGACGGAAGCGTGCGGTTGGTGTGGTTGGCGAACCGCATCATGATGACGATGTTTTTCGTCGATCCGGCCACCCCGGCGACGGCTGCCGGTGCTGGATCGGCCGCAGCGATTTGCGTGTGATCCAGCCGCGTGCGCAACCGCGCATCCGGCGGCGGTAGTGTCTTTGGCGTTAGCCCGACGGACGCGGGGTCAATATTCCCCACCCGCCACGCGGTAGCCTTGAGCTGTTGGTTGGTGTCCACGGTCGCGTAACTGTAGGCACCGTTCTCTTGGACGACGGTTAACCCGTTCTCATCTTCAAGCCAATGGAAGTATTCGTCGCCGCGAATGAACAGCGTGATCGTTGTACCATCCGGCTGCGTTACCTCGAACGGATGGGGGCTGGCCGGAACGGCGAACGTACTGCTGGTGGATAGGAACAGGTGCATCGCCAAGGTGAAAGCGAGTCCGCTCCGCAGCCAGACTCCGTGTAACTCGCGCACCGTCGTTCGTAAAACCCGTTGACTCATAAGAAAACTCCCGGCAGGAAATCTTTCGGATGAAATCGGCCTGGGCCAAGGCGGGCGACAGAGAAACCCCGTTTCGCCCCCCTTGCATCCCTCTATCGAGCTAATGATAACGATTTACGCCGACGGATTCAAGTAGCGGGGAGGGGGGTGAGATGTGTCGAATACGCCGGCTTTTCTATTGGCTAATGCAGTCGGCCGCTTCGGAATATGGCCCAACTGAGCCCCAGCCCGAGGATTCCGGCAAAGAGGTAGCCGACGATGCCGAAGTATTGCACCTTGAATCCGAAGAAGCTCATCGTCGTTTCCGCACTCACGACGACGCTGCTGCCGACGATGATTGCCGCGCTCACTACGGAAAACGCCAGCCGGTTGCTCGACCGATCCAGCTCGCGGATGAGGCGGTCGATGTTCTCATGACGCACGACAAGCTCGAACGCACCGGATGACACGCGGCGCATGACCGATCGAAGTTGACCGGGCGCTTTGCGGAGAATGCTTAAGACGTCCCAGCCGACCACGGTCATGGCCCGGCTGGCGGCGCTCGCGGAGAACCGATCGCGCATCGCTCTTTTGAGGCGCGGTTTGAGCAACTCGATCAAGTCCAGCTCGGGATCGAGCCGCGTCACGACAGACGACACCATCGCGAGTGCTTTGAGCAGCATGGACACGTCGTGCGGAACGACGACATCGTGGCGGCGAATCAACTCGGAAAACTCACTCAGAAGTACGCCGATGTCCATGCGTTTGATCGGCAAGCCCCGGTATTTGAAGAGCATGACCTGTAGCGCGCGGGCCAAGCTACGCCGGTCCGTATCGCGGGAGACCGCGCCCATGTCTGTGAGCGTGTCGATCACCATGCTCATTTCACCGCCGATCCAGGCGTAGATCAGCGTCACAAGTTCCGACATGAGTTCCGGGCGAATCACACCGACCTGCCCGAAGTCAATCAGCCCGATTCGTGCCGGCGATTGGACCAAGATGTTGCCGGGGTGTGGGTCGGCGTGGAACATGCCAAGCTCGAAGATCTGCACGAAATAGCATTCAGACAGCCGTTTTGCGACAAGCCGGCGGTCGATCGGCGCGGTATCGACTGCGGCACCGTCCATCGCGTCATCGATATTCACGCCCGGCAGCTTCTGCAATGTTAATACGGTGGCGCCGGATAGCTCCCAGTTCACACGTGGCGTTCGCACACCGCGCTCCTGCGCGAAGGCTTCGGCGAAGCGGCTGGTGGTGGAGGCCTCGTTGACGAAGTCCAGTTCACGGGTCGTCATTTCTTCCAGCTCAGAGACGATGAGCGACGGATGAAACGCGCGTGATTCCGGCAGCAGGCTTTCCAGGGACTCGGCCAACCATCGAAGCAATTCCATGTCGTGGCGAATGGTGTCTTCAATATCCGGGCGACGTACCTTGACGACGACTTCCTCGCCCTCATGCGTGCGTGCGAGATAGACCTGCGCGATGGAAGCGCTGGCCAGTGGTTTGTCGTCAAACCATGCGAACAACTCGCTGACCGGTTGGCCCAGTTCTTCGGCGATGATCGTTTTCGCGTCTTCAGTGTCAAATGGTGGCACGCTGTCTTGGAGCGCGCGCAGCTCGGCCAGCGTCTCCATCGGGATGATATCGGGGCGCGTGCTGAGCACCTGTCCGAGCTTGATAAACGTGGGTCCGAGTTCACTGAACACGGCCACCAGCCGCTGACCCACGGCCGAGGGACCGGCGTCAGCGCTGCGGCTCCGGTCGCGCCGTCGAAGCATCCACACGGGCAGGAACCGAGACAGATCGATCTGCGCGACGATGTGCCCGAAGCCGTGCCGTGTCAGTACCTGGGCGATCAGCCGCAGGCGGTTGAGGCTTCGAACGTTGCGTGTGAGCTGTAGGGGCGTCATATCGTCTCTCAGGGTGTCCTCAACAGGACGAATCGTCAAACAACCGAGTGCTCACGAGTTAGCGGACGGATCGTCTATCGTCCGATAATATACGGATTGGGTGTACTCCTGCGGTGCTGCATTGATGCGTGGAAAAAGTTTTCGCGCCTTCTCCTGGCTCGTGCGACTGCTAGTATAGAGAGGTGGTTTGTGTGGCTCGTTTTCGGGCTGGCGAGCCGTTGATCTGGATTGTTTTTTGAAAATGTCTTTGATGATCGCGTACGCGGGCGGCGATTGGGCTGTTTCGCGGCGCAAGGGGCTGTTTCTTACGGAGCATGAGCTATGAAGAAGCTATTGAGTGCGGTTTTGGCGGCGGGGCTTGTCACTGCGACGGCGCAGGCTAGCAACCTAAACGTTTCGGTTGTCAACGCGGGCGATGGTGCCAGTTCGGTCACGGTTTCGCCGGGCGATGTCGTCACCTATCAGGTCACGGGCATGCTCGACGATGACGTCAACGAGGGGCTCGCCCTGGTTGGCTTCAATCTCGTTTTTGATGGTGGCGACCTGCCTCAGACCGATACGCCGACGGGGGTGCTTTCCTGCGGTAACCCGATGGTCGCTTTTGTGAAGCCTGAGGGCATCACCAATCCGGCCGGTTATGGCGGTACGGTCATCGGTGGCGATCTGATTCAGGTCGGCGGCGGTCAGAACACAATCCGCAATCCGATCGGTAACGCTGATTTCCCGATTGGCGACGTTCAGACCGGCGTGGCGCAGCCAGCCGGATGTGGCATGGCCGTCCTCGCGACCGGTAGCTTCACGGCACCGATGGCAGAGGGTACCTACAACCTGAGCCTGCAACAGCTTTTTGCCAACGTCATCGTCGATGGCGATGACGGCCTCCCGTTTTGGGTGACAGAAGCTGCTGGTGTCGGAACAATCTCGAATCTCGAGGTCAACGTGGCCATCGTGGCGTGTGCCATTGCCTCGGCCGACCCGCCGAACTGTGCGGTTGATGCCGGCTACACCGGCTTGGATGACAGTCGTCCGCGTTGGACCAGCGTCGATGTGAATATGCCCTGTTCGGTGGCTGGACTTACCGATCTGGATTTCTCGGTGATGACAACCGGCGTTGGCACGCCGTCGATTGTAGGCGTGACGGCTGTTGATGCTGACACGGCAACGCTCGAATTGGGCAGCCCGATCGAAGCCGGTGCCTGGACATGCTTCACGCACACCGCGAGTGGCACCCAGACCTGCGTGGGCTTCCTTCCTGGTGATGCGAATGGTGACCTCTTCTCCGGTCCGAGTGATATTCTCGAGGTGATTGATAACCTCAATGGTATCCGCGTCCCGGCGTTGGACTTCTGGCAGTGCGACGTCGATCGAAGTGGCGTCTGCGGTGCTCCGGATATCCTTGGCGTGATCGACCTCCTCAACGGTGCCGGTAGCTTTACCGTCTGGAATGGCGCAACCCTGGGTGCCTGTCCGTCGGCCCCATAACCGATTTGCGGGTTGCCCGCTTCGTGCGGGCCAAAATCTTATGTAATCAAACGGCGCAGCCGCCAGTGTGTGGGCTGTGTCGTTTTTTTTGGGGCGCAGGTGTTTACGATCGTCCTGTCCGAATCGGGGCGTATCGGACGTCGCCGGACACTCTTTGGCGGACTATAATGGGTATCAACGGGCGGGCCGTTGCCGTGATGTGCTTAGGCCTGCTGAATCACGCTATCCATGACGGGGGAGCCGTACCGTGTTGAAAAAGATTCTGTTGCTAGCCTGCGTTTCGACTTGGGTTCTTAACGCAACGACGTATGGCGAAGTGATCGTGACGCTCGAAGCGAGCGACGCGGCCGGTCAACCGGTCGCGGGGACCGTGAGCGTTGGCGACACGCTGACCGTAGAGGTTTTTCTGGCAACGGACGCGGCAAGCGAACCGCTTATGGACCTGCGCGGCATTCAGTTGGACTTCTCCGCGTCGAGCCCGGAGCTGGAGGTTTCATCTTTCGTGTGGCTGCTCGAGCCGGAGCAGGGTGACTTTCTCTATGTGCAGTTCGTGAACCTTCCTTCGCCGGGTGTGGCTTACACGGGGATGTCTCGATCGGAAGGGTTGATCCTCGATCTGACGGCGGTGCCGATGCGCGTGGCCTCGTTTGATGTGATCGTTGCGGGTGCCGGGACGCTCAACGTCGTCGGCTCCGTTGAAGAGGGTTTCACGGCGGGCGGGTCGGTGCAGTTCAATTTTGTCACGCCGGTCACGTTTTCCGTGTTTCTCGGCGACCTCACCGGTGGCACGTTGGATGTCTCTGTCGGTGGCGATGGCGGTTCCGGCGGCGGTTCTGGTGGTGGCACAGGTGGCGGCGGTGCGGCCGATATGGATAGCGATGGCGACGGTGTGGTGGATAGCGCGGATGCCTTCCCGGACGACCCGACTGAGACGACCGACACGGATGGCGACGGCGTGGGCGATGTGGCCGACGTGTTCCCCGATGACCCGACGCAGACCGGCGTAGACACCGGTGACGGCGGAAGCGGCGCAGACGGCGGCACGGGCTCTGCCCCGGGCGGCAGCGGCGTGCCACCGGTGTGCGGCGCGGGTGCGGCACCGAGCATGATTTTCATGCTGTCGGTACTGGGCTTTGTGCGCGGGCGGCGTCGCTTTGGCGTGTCCATCTGCCAGCGGTAGACGAGCTTTCCTCGATCGTTCGGTCCTTTTTCCCGCTTCGGATGTATCCGAAGAATGGGGCACCAGCCAGTTGTGCTTGCACGGGCAAACACCGCATCCAGCATCCACCGGGCATTCGCAAGCCTGATTCTTGCGGCGTTTGCCCATGCGACCCTCTTGAAGGGTTGGGCTTGGCCAAGAAGGCGAACTGACATCTCGAAAAGCCGGCGGGGTTCCCTGCGCGGCTCGTGCTGGCCTTGGCATGTCTCCCGACTATACTGCCCCTGTGGTTGTGCGAAGTGTGGACCGTTACGGGAACGGGTAGGAACCGGTTGTTTCTTCCCTTATTGCTGCATTCGCTGGTGGCGTTTTTCTTAATAACCCTGCTGCGGGAGGTTTTCTATGGATAGATACACCCAGTTTTCCATTTTTCTCGTCAACAAGCCCGGCGTGTTGTCCCGGATTTTTACAGAGTTGGCCAAGTCCAAGGTCAACGTGTCCAGTATCGCGATGATGGACTCGACGGAGCACGGCGTGCTCCGCATGATGGTGGAAGACGCCGACGCCGCGCGTCCCGTGCTTCAATCGCTGAACGTGCCCATGCAGGAGACGGACGTGCTCGGCGTCAAGCTGCCCAACCGTCCGGGTGCGGCCGCCGATCTTTGCGAGCGACTGGCCAAGAAGCACATCAGCGTCACCTACATGTACTGCACGAGCGGTGCGAAGGGCGGCAAGACGCTCGTTGTGCTCAAGGTGCCGGACATCAAGAAGGCGATCAAGGTGTTAGAGGCCAGCAAGATCACGGCCCGAGACATTAAGGTCAAACTCCGCAGACCGACGACAAAACGCAGATAACGGTAACGCTGCGATCGTTAGATTTTTCCGTGGGGGGTTTGTGCGGCTTTGGTGCCGTCGGGTAGGCTGACGAATTCATAATCGCCGAAGATGTTCGGGGCTTCACGTTGCATGATTTCCAGCACTTGTTGCGCTACCATGCGGATCTCGGTTTCGGCGTGTTCGTTACAGCGCAGCTCGATGAAGTGGCGAAGCGCCCGGGCGTTGGCCGTGACGAAGATTTTGGTTTCCGTTGCGTTGGGGAGCACGCTGCGGGCCGCTTGGCGGGCCATCTTTCGGCGTAGGGTTTTGTCCTCGACGGATTCAAACTTCGCCTGCAAGCCGTCCACGAGTTTGATATACGCTTCTTGCGCCTGCTCGATCGCCGCCTTCCAGACTTAGTGCAACTCCGGATCGTTACCGATGCAGTCGGGCTCGACGAAGTCGGCCACGCTCTCATCCACGTAGCGCTGAGAAAGCTGGGAGTAGCCAAACCCAGCGCGGTGGCGGACGAGTTCATGCGTGAACGACCGCGACACGCCGGTGATGATGAAGTTCCAACAGGCGTGTTCGAGTACGCTGCCGTGGCCCACCTCTTTGATGTGCCCGAGGTAGGCGGCGTTGCCACCGGGGCGCGGCTTGCGAAAGCTCATGTAGCAGAGCCGGCCCGCGACTTCGGGAAGCGTCTCACCGGCGACCGCCGTGTCGGTCGTCCACTGCTCCACGCTGTGCGCGCCTAAGAAACGTTCGATCTCCTTTGTCTCAAGCGACGGGCGACCCACGAGATAGACTTCGGCGCTGCGGAGAATCTTCATCTGCGGTTCCTTCCTTGGGGCATTCCGCCCACTATCGCTGCCACGGGTTCCCTCCCGCGATGACCGGGTTACGCCGGTGACAGCGGGGCATTTATAACCGAAAACGCGCTGTCGTTGCAACGTGGACGACGCTTCGGTAAACTGCGCGATTGCTCGGGGTGTGACTTTGTTGGTGTGACTGGTGCGGTGGCCGTGTGTGCGGTCAATAGCGTGTTGCACAGAGAAACGATTCGAGATGAGCCAAACTGTTACGCCGAGCGCCACCGACTATCCGGCTGAGCCGCAGCGATGCTTTGACGGCGCACGGCGTGCGCTGGTCATCGGGCTGGACGGCGCGACGTGGGACGTGCTGAACCCGCTGATGGCCGAGGGACGCATGCCGCGTCTTCGTGCGGCTGTGGAGGCCGGCGCGTCGGGCATACTCCGCTCGACAACCCCGCCGATCACACCGGCCGCCTGGACGACGTTTCTCACCGGGAAGCTGCCGGGCAGTCATGGGATTATCGACTTCGAGCGGTACGACGCGAAGGCGAATAAGCTGGAGTTCAACAGCACCCGGTGCCTGGATCACGTTCGCAACATCTGGCAGATTCTGGGTGAGCGCGGCTTCAAGGTGGGCAGCGTCAACGTGCCGATGACCTACCCGCCGATCCCGGTGAACGGGTTCATGGTCAGCGGCTTCGAGACGCCTGGGCCGCAGAGTGAATTCGCCACGCCGGCGTCGCTTCGAGAAGCGCTGCTGAAGCGCTGGCCTGACCCGACGGTGCAGAAGAGTTGGAAGCGGAAGCGGTTTCGCGGTGACGCGCAGTTTGCGAAGAACGTGGCGTACGCGTCGCGGAGTTTCCACCAGGGTGTGGCCATGACGAAGTGGCTGGGTGACCGCTGCGGCTGGGACGCGCTGATGGTCGTGCTCAAGCTGGTGGATAACCTTCAGCATAAGACGTGGAAGTACATTGACCCGCGCTGGAGCCACCGCAACCCGAAACGGTGTGAGCTGACGAAGCAGGCGTTCGGTGAGGCGGATCAGGCCATCGGTGAGCTTATGGACTACGCGGCTGAGCACGACGCAACGGTGCTCATGGTGTCCGATCATGGTCACGGCAGCCTGGATGGCAAGGTGCAGCCGAATCTCTTGTTAAAGCGGTGGGGCTATTTGAAGCTGGTCGGCGGCGGTGCGCAGTCGTTGACGCGGGCACGCTACCTGATTGATCGAACGCTGGGGCGGACGAAGAAGTTTGCACGAGTCGGTGACGTGCTGCACGACCTCCCGGTTGATTTTTCGCAGACCACGGCCTGCGTGATGCACGCGGGGATGGCCGGTTTTCTCTACCTGAATCTGAAAGGACGCCAGCCGATCGGCATCGTGGAGCCTGCGGATTACGAGAAGATGCGCGACGAGTTGCGCAGCCGGCTGATGAGCGCGGAGTGTAAGGTCAAGGCTCCGGATGGTACGGTCGTGCCGATGTTTGCCGAGGTCCACAAGCCGGAAGATTTGTACGGTTGCAGCCGGGAAGATCAGCCGTGGATGCCGGATTTGATTCTGACGCCGCACGACGGGTTGGCCGTCGTGCGTAAGATTCG
>JAJRSR010000153.1 GCA_024278695.1 Planctomycetota bacterium
AGCTCACGCTGGTTCAGCCGTAACCTTGTCAAGTGGCAAAGTGCCAAGCGCCGCGGAGTCCGTGCCTGGAACGGCCGTGACGGTGCAGTAGCTT
Organism: Planctomycetota bacterium; assembly: GCA_024278695.1. GTDB lineage: Bacteria > Planctomycetota > Phycisphaerae > UBA1845 > UBA1845 > JAJRSP01. Next base: position 95 of record JAJRSR010000153.1, read on the forward strand.
AGCCCGCGCGTTGCCTTGATTTTGTCAGCTAATCGCTGGATGTCATTCGTCGTTCCCGAGAGCATGATGGCCATCAGGTCGCGATGTGTATCGAGCGGATGCGTCAGGAAACCCAGAACCCTATCGCCGGATTCCAATAGCAGCGCGCGTAATTGTGCATGCGCCGTCGCAACGTCATGTTGGCACACTACCGTGACAACGGCCGCAATGGGCTCATGCCCTTCGGCGAGACGCGGACCGAGCAGCAGGTCACGGATCAGATCGCGAATGGCCTCGGACCGGTTTTCGTAGCCCTGTTTCGCAAGAAGATGGTCAAAGGCTGCGAGCAACTCCGTATCGAGCGAAACGGTGAAACGATCGGAAGGCGGCATGGGTCGGTCTCCGTGACGGCGGTACCGTCGAGTATCTGGTTTGCATTAGGGGGTGAAGGCGTCCCCGATGAGTTTGAGCATACGCATGAACTCGGTGCGGTCGGTCGGCTCGAGTGCGCCAAGGATCGTGTGGAACGAGCTAAGCCGCGAATGGCGAAAGGAGGCGAAGGCGTTGGCACCAGCGTCCGTCAGTGTGAGGTTCACGCGACGTCGATCCTTCGGGTTGATCTTGCACTCGACAAACCCGCGACCACCCTCGACCTCCAAAGCGCGCACCACACGCGACATCTGAGCCGGTGCGACGCCGACGCGTTTTTGAACTTCACCGATGGTGAGCGGACCCTCTTTCGTTAGCACATCGAGCGTGACGAACTCGGTCTCGGAGAGGTCGGTTGATCCGGTCTGCTTACGAGAGCGGGCGGCTGCAATGACTTTGAAAAGCCCGAAGACCTCCTCGGCCATGGCGTCCATGAGCTGTGTTGATTCTGGCACGGTTCATCCTCGAAGTTCGGATGGGATCCATGATCCGCTGGCATATTATATACTCGGGGCAACTATCTTGCCAGCCTAGACAATTTTTTAGAAAAAACTAATCTGTTCGGCATCAGATTAGGCCTAATCCTGAGCCGTCGAGGTGGATTTGGCTGCTGAATCGTGCAGCCAGCGGGCTAGAAGCGTGATCTGCTCCGGAGTTATGGTCGTCTCAAACCGGGGCATCTGGGCCGGTTGACGCCCTTTGTTGCGGTATCGGGTCTCGTGGTCGGGTTGGGCGATCATGCCCTCAATCCACGCGACCGAGCCATACCCAAACATCTCCGGTGCGTGTCGCGTGCCTTCTTGCTCCCCTCGGTAGGTGTGGCACTCGTTGCATGTTGACATGAAGTACGCCCGCCCTCGTGAGAGAAGGTCGCCGGTCTCCTTGTTGGCCGCGAGGCGACCCGGCTGAACCGCCTCGTCGGCGAGGTAGGCAGACACGGCATCGAAACTCGCGCGTAACGCTTCTCGGTCCGCATCTGACGAAGCGTCTTCGCGTTGCCCGTTGGTCCATTTTTTCATTCTCGTGTGGGCTGGACTGCCGTCGGGTTTTTTCATCAGCCCGAAGTGCGTGTTGGCCATGGGGTTTTCGAGGAAGGCTCGAATCCAGTCGCGCGTGCCGAAGCCCGCAAGGTCGGAAGAGGTGGCCGGGGTACCTGGCGTGAGGCCCAGCCCGTCATGCCCGTCATACCGGTGGCAGGATGCGCAGTGTGCCGCGAAGAGGCGCGGGCCTTGCACGTCCGGGTCGCTATGCATCAACGTGAGCGGGCCTTCGGGGGGCACACCGTGCAGACGTGCCAGCGCCATCGCGCGGTTCGCTTCGAACGCGGCACGCTTCAGTTTGATCTGAAACTCGTGCGCATGGAGATCGCGAGATTCGCGCGATGTCAGTGTTATCTTTTGTGTTTCTTTCTCGCGAACGGATGCCAGCCGTGCTTCGCTCGGCGGCATGTCGTCCTGCACGGCGGTCACTGTCAGGTACGCCGTTGCCGCCAACAGTGAGAGCACGAAGGCGGTGGCCAGCGCGTGGCCGAGGCGCTTTGTCAGCAGGCGCGGGCACCATGGCAGCACCGTCAACATGGCGGAGAGGATGCCCGGAATGATGATCGCCCCGAGAACTTCAGCGTCCGCAGTCGTGAAGTTCTTGAGCCACTGAAAGAGAAAGAGGTTGAACCATTCGGGTCTGGCGGGGTAGTCCAGAGCAGAGGCGTCGGCCGGTGCGTGAAGGTGGGCATCGCCCATCGCATATTGTGAATAGATTGCGGCGGTGAAGCAGCCGATGACGACCATCAGACGAACCGCGCCACGATAGGCTCTTACGCGAATGCGCCCGTCATGAGGTTCGGTTCTCGTACGATCGGGCGCTTCGCCACAGGGCTTGCAAAGGCCGGCAGCGTCTCGGTGACGTGCGCGTAGAGCGAGGTAGAACAGTAGCGGAAGAACCGCCACATGTAGCGTGAAAAAACGCGTAAGCGTGAGCTGCCCGAGTTCCGGACCGCCGAGTATCAGCGTTCGTAGTTCATGGCCGACAACCGGGACGAGCGAGGCGATGTTGACCCGAACGGTCGTCCCCCAATAGGCTTTCTGGTCCCAGTTCAGCAGTGCACCGGTGAGCGCCGCGCCCATCGCGAGCTGGAGAAAACCGAGGGCGAGCCACCACTGACGTGTGCGTGGTGGTGCATACCGGCGGGTCAAGATTCGATGTAGCACATACCCCGTGCAGACGACGATGAGCCCGTCACTGGCGAAGCGGTGCAGGCCGCGAACCAACCAACCGGTGGTCATCTGATCTTGAATGTAGAAGACGCTGGCCCAAGCGGTGGCGACGGACGGACTGTACACCGTCATCATCGCAACACCCGTCACACACAGTAGCGCAAAAAGCGCAGCGATCGCGGTGGTCCACAGGTACGTCGTTCCGTGGCGTGCGTCGGTGTTGCGTTGGGGGGTAGCGGGTTTGGGCATGCAGCTTACACCGTCGGTATTGGTTCTTTCGTGCCCGTCCGAAACTCTTGGTAAGTGACTTCGACCCAGCGTTCGCCGTTGTCGTCCGGTTCGGAAAGACGGCAGGGTAGCTCGTCCATGCCGCGCGGTGACGGCCCGAAGTTTTGTGACCCGTCAGGGGCGAATTCGCTCGCATGGCAGGGGCAAAAGAAGACGCCGCGCTCGCTGGCGAAGTCGATCGCGCAGCCCAGATGCGGGCAGACGCTCTGGAAGCACCGGACTTGTCCCGCGCCGCCAAGGTCTTGGTTGCGGACGAGCCATACCACACCAATCGGTCCGGGTGGGTAATGCGTGAAGGCGTCGGTCCGGTCGGCCGACACCGTGATCCGTACCGGTTGGTCTGTACTTGTCACCGATAGTGGTGCGATACGTTGAAAGGTCGCAGCCGATTTCCTTTCAGGGCGCTTGCCGAGAAAGAACCGAACCAGGGGGGCTCCAACGATCAGGCCCGCAGCGCCGTGAAACGTATACGCGAGCCATTGGAAGAGCGAGCGTCGGGTCATTTGTGTTCGGTTCCGCGAAAGTAAGTTCACCATGCGACGGACGATCCTAGCGGCGTGATGCCAACGCGTCCAACGGCTCTCGAACTGTGTCGGAAATCGTAGCGTTCCACTCTTGCAGGGCGAAAACGACGTAGACTATCGCCACAATGGCAGGCCGATGGTCGTCGATGGTCGGAGCCGGTCGCAGAAGCTAAGGTATGGCGAGCCGGAGTTGCCTTTTCGTTTTGGATTCGTAAGGAGAGACGATGCACCACTGTAGGCTTGCCGTTTCCATGCTGCTTGTGATTTTGCTCGGTGTGCCGGGATGTGCCACATTGGGGCATGGCAAAGGGTCGTTCGCGGCGCGCATGGCCCGCTCGGCCGCCGGCATACGGCGGCATTACGAGAAGCAGGAGTACATGATCCCAATGCGGGACGGCGTAGCACTGTTTACGACGGTCTATGCTCCGAAGCGCACCAGCAAGAAGTACCCGTTTATCATGTTTCGCACGCCGTATAGCTGCCGGCCGTACGGAGAGAATCGTTACAAGTCGTCACTCGGGCCGAACAAGGCGATTTCGGACGATGGCTATATTTTTGTGTATCAGGATGTACGCGGGACGTACATGTCCGAGGGCGAGTTCGTCAACATGACGCCGCACGTCGCAGAGAAGCGGGGCGACTCCGATATTGACGAGAGCACCGACGCCTACGACACGATCGAATGGCTTCTCGAAAACATCCCCAACCATAACGGTCGTGTGGGCATGTGGGGGATTTCATACCCCGGGTTTTACTCGGCCGCGAGCATGATCGACCATCATCCCGCGCTAGTCGCCGTGTCGCCGCAGGCTCCGATCGCCGATTGGTTTTTCGATGATTTTCACCACCACGGGGCATTTTTCCTGCCGCACACGTTCAACTTTATTACGAGTTTCGGACGCGCTCGCCCTGAACCGACCACGACCAGAGGTGAGCGGTTCGATCACGGAACGCCCGACGGCTATCAGTTTTTCCTCGATCTCGGTCCGCTCAAGAACGCGAACGAAAAATACCTGCACGACGAGATTGCGTTCTGGAATGAAGCGGTTGAGCACCCCAACTACGATGAGTTTTGGCAACAGCGCAATATCCTTCCGCACCTCCACAACGTGGCACCGGCTGTGCTGACGGTGGGCGGGTGGTTTGATGCGGAGGATCTGTACGGTCCGCTGAAAATCTACCGGAGTGTCGAGGCGAAGAATCCGGAGGTGTTTAACGTGTTGGTCATGGGACCGTGGGCGCATGGCGGCTGGGCACGGTCCAAAGGTGACCATCTGGGCAACGTGAACTTCGGCACGAACGCGTCGGGGTTCTATAATGAAAACATCATCACGCCGTTTTTCGCCCACTATCTCAAGGATGAGGGTGATCTGGATCTTCCTGAGGCGTATGTGTTTGAGACGGGGCGAAACGAATGGCGGCGGTTTGACCAGTGGCCTCCGGCGGCGGTGGAACCGAGGCCTCTTTTTTTGCGTGCGGACGGCGGGCTGTCGTTTGAGCCACCGCCCGAGGATGGCGTGGCATACGATGAGTATGTGAGCGATCCGAGCAAGCCGGTGCCGTTTACCGAGGCCGTGAGCAAAGGCATGACGCGCGAGTACATGACGGATGACCAACGGTTTGCGGGTCGCCGGACGGATGTGCTGACGTATCAGACGGAAGTGCTGGATGAGGTGGTCACGTTGGCCGGTCCCATCTATGCGGATCTTTGGGTGTCAACCTCTGGCACAGCGTCTGATTGGGTTGTGAAGGTGATTGATGTGTTTCCCCTCGACGCGGAAGATCACGACTACGTCAGCGACCACACCCGCATGGGGAACTATCAGATGATGGTGCGTAGCGAGGTGATCCGGGGACGGTTCCGTAACAGCTATGAACACCCGGAGCCTTTCGTGCCCAACGAGCCCACGCATATTCGACTGGAGCTACAAGACGTGCTTCACACATTCGAGGTTGGGCACCGGGTGATGATCCAGATTCAGAGCACCTGGTTTCCCATGGTGGATCGCAACCCACACCGCTATGTCGATAACGTGTTTCTTGCGGACGAGGAAGATTTCGTGAAGGCGACGCAACGGGTGTATCGCTCCGGTTCACACGCCACTCGGATCGATGTGACTGTGCTGCCGCTCCACGAAGATGAAAACACGGCCCGCCGCATGATCCAATCCGGGCGTGAGCTATTCGGAGGCTGGCGTGCGCGGCTCGGTATCGAGTGCGACGGGAACGACGATGCGTCCGATGGGGTAGCGGTTAAGCCGGTCGTCCCAGTAGGGTGAGCGTTTGTAGAAGAAGTTGAGCCGTGCCCAGTAGTTGGACGCGAAATCCTTGTCGGTGCGTACCTTGTTCTCGAACGCTTCGCGGAGCGTGGGGTCGGCCGCCATCATCTCTCTCGATAGCTTTTCAAGCGTGTAGTGTTCGCCGTATTCTTTCTGCTCGAAAATCGAAGAGAAGAATCCCCACGCGACGAGCGAATCCGGTGCGTCGGGCTCGAACAGGTGGACTGCGACCTTGGCACCCGGCTGTCGAAGCGAGATGACGGCAGACCCGGCCGCGAAGGTGCGCGATTCTACTACGGGTTCCGTCGTGTAGGTCGTCCTGAAGCGACCTTCGAAGGGACGCGTCGCGAATGTGACGTCGGAGAACCGGTAGCCTTCCACCTCGATGGTTGTTTTCTTTTTCAGCCGCTGCACCATAAGCCCGTGCTGTTGCGCGATCGCTGCGGCCTCGGGCCATTGCGGCGGGATGATGTAGGCCAGCGGGGCGGTCACGGTGTTTTTCGGGGCCATGCCATGACGCCACGTCGTGGCAAACGCTACGGGTGTGTTGTTGTCGTAGATGACGCGCATGCCGCCGGAGACCTCGCTCAACTCGCGCTTTGAGGCAAAGCCTTTGAAGGTGATGGGTACGGTCGCTTCGTCGGCCTTGAGCGAAACCACCACATCCCGTTCCTTGGTCGCAGGATCACCTAGTCGTGCGGAAGCTGCGTCGGCAGCCCGGTTCATGGCCAGCAGCGCGTCGGTGTCTCGGTTGAGTAGCTCCAGCGTGTGGCGCATGATGTTGTAGGTGGCGATGACGCGCGTGCGGTAGTCCTTTAGCATGTGTGTCTCCACCAGGATTGACGGGCGGTTTCGGATCGACACATACCCCGTGGAGAATCGCGGGGACATGCCGCCGGACCGAACACCCTTGGATGGGTCCATGCCATCGACCAGCCCGAAGTAGGTGGCGGGGATGTGTCCGTCCGCTTCGAGTGCGGTTGTGATTGTGGGGAAGTACATGTCACGCAGCCACCGTGCGATGCCTTCGTTGGCCGTTGCATGGGTATCGCTGGCGAAGGTGATGTCGTATTGCCAATCGCCGCCGTCGGTGGTGTGGTTGTCGAAATGAAAGTCAGGGCTCCACGCGTTCCAGAGCCTTAGCCAGTGCTGCATCTCCACGGCGTCCGCCTTGAGGTAATCACGGTTGAGGTTCAGGTTGCGAGACGTGACGCGCCAGCCCATTTCCTCTGGCCCGTTTTGATTGATGCGGGAGTAACGTCCGAAGCGCTCGTGGCCATCGACGCTGAAGATCGGCGTGACGATCAGGTTCACGTTGTCGAGCAACGATGCCCGCGATTTCGTGATGGCGATATCGCGTAGCAACATAAGCGAGGCGTCTTTGCCTTCGCTTTCGCCGGCGTGGATGCAGTTCTGGATAAAGACGACGGCCTTTCCGTTGTCATGCGCGCTCTTCGCGTCGAACGCGCCGCTGGACGATACGATCAGCAGCGGCATGTCGCGACCCTCCGGGCTTGTGCCGTAGGATCGGTAGGTGATCCAAGGGGAGGCGTCGGCCAGCTTTTTTGAATACGCGACGGTCTCATCATAGCGTGGTGTTTTTCGGAAACCTGACGACTCGACAAGCGTGAGCCATTCGGTGGGTACCGTGCCGCTGGGGTTGCGTAGCTCTGCTGCAAGAGCAGGTTGAATGGGTGCCATTGCGGCAGCACCGATGGTAAGTTGGACAGCGAGCTTCGCAAAGGACATCGGGGTCTCCCAATTGTATGTCGCGGTTTTCGTGGGGCCGGAGCGCTCGCCCGGCAGGTCGATCATCATAGCGGATTCTTATCACGCCGAAACTCACGATGGTTACCGAGGTGTTGTGCCCTATTCCTGCGCAAAATGCTACGAGAATTGACAAGTTTCCTTCCCGGCAGGCATGTTGGTGATCGTCCTGTCCGGTATAGTGACCCCTTCGTATGGGCTATTCAAGAGCGCCTTGGCGGGACCGGCCTGCGCGTCGGTTGTTCGTGTGCGTGCGCAAACTATTGGGAGCGTTGGATTCGTGAAGCGATCTATCAGATACGAACGAGCGGGCGGTATTTCGAGACTCTTACTTATTTCGGCTGCGGCGACGCTGCTGTCGGGCGGCGGTGCCTGGGCGGTAGACGGCGCGGTCCATGCACCCCACGCGGGGATGCTGAGGTTTCCGGATGTCGGGACCACGCACATCGCGTTTGTGTATGCTAATGATATATGGGTCGTGCCGCGCGGGGGTGGGGTGGCCACGCCGTTGGCGAGCCCGCCGGGGACGGAGACCTTCCCGCGTTTTAGCGCCGATGGTCAGCAGATTGCGTTCGTCGGCAACTACGACGGAGATACCGATCTGTATACGGTGTCGTTGGGTGGCGGCATTCCCACACGCGTGACGCACCACCCGGCCAACGAAACGCTGTGTGATTGGACGCCCGATGGCAAGTTGCTTTTCTTTACTGACGGTTTTGCCGGGTTGCGGCGGCAGTCGCAGTTGCATACGGTGGCCGTGGCCGGTGGTCTTCCGAACAAGCTGCCCGTCCCGTATGGTGCCAACGGTGCGATCAGTGCTGACGGTCGTTGGCTCGCCTACACACCGCACACGCGCGACCACCGAACATGGAAACGCTACCAGGGTGGCATGGCCACGGACATCTGGTTGTTCAACCTTGACAATCATTCCTCGAAAAAGATCACGGACTGGGAGGGTACGGACTCGCAGCCGATGTGGCACGGGTCCAAGGTGTATTACCTTTCCGACGACGGCTCCAGCCACCGCCTCAACATCTGGTCGTATGACACCGCATCTGAAAAGCGAGAGCAGGTCACGCGGATGCATGAGTTTGACGTGAAATGGCCGGCGATTGGCCCAGGCGTTAGCGGCGGTGGCGAGATCGTTTTTCAAAACGGTCCGGACTTGGTGCTGCTGGACCTTGCCACGAAAAAGACACGGGTGGTGGATGTGTCGATCCCGGGTGCCCGGCCGCGGCTTCGTCCGAAGCTCGTCGATGCGAGCAAGTTCATTCAGGCGCGGGATATCTCCGCGACGGGCAAACGCGTGGTACTCGAAGCACGCGGTGATATCTGGACGCTGCCGGCGAAGAACGGTTCCCCCAGAAACCTGACGGCGACGGTCGGTGCTGCTGAACGCGATCCGGCTTGGAGTCCGGACGGCAGGATGATCGCGTATTTTTCCGATGCGTCTGGCGACTATGACCTCTATGTGATGAAGTCGGACGGCAAGGGCACGCCGCGCAAACTGTCGAGCGAAGGCGATGGGTATCTCTATGGCCCAACCTGGTCGCCTGATTCGAAATGTATGGTTTATAGCGATAAGACCGGGGCGATGTTTTTGTGCGATGTGGCGTCCGGGGCTACGGCGCGGTTTGATCGAGATGCCTGGTGCGTGAACGGTCGGTTTAGTTGGTCGAGTGATTCCAACTGGATCGCGTACGCCAAGACGGGTGACAACACGATACGGTCGCTCTGGCTGTACAACGTCAGTGACGGCAAGACGCACCAGGTGACGGCCGGTATGTTCAACGATTTTTTGCCGACGTTTGATCGAAAGGGTGAGTACCTCTACTTCGTCAGCAACCGCGAGTTCACGTCCCCGATCTATGAAGATATCGGTACGACATTTGTCTATGCCCGAACGGGCCGGTTGTACGCGGTGCCGCTCAAGGCTGAGACGGGATCACCCTGGGCACCCAAGAGCGACGAGGAAGTCGCGGACGAGGATGAGGGTCACGACAGCGACGACAGCGACGATAGCGATGACAGTGACGATAGCGACGACTCTGACGACGGGGATGATGCGAAGGACGGTGCGAAGACTCACGGCAGCGACGATGAGGATAAGAAGGACAAGGGAAAAGACATTGAGCCCGTAGAGATCGAGCTTGACGGTTTCGAGCGTCGGGCGATTCAGGTTCCGGTGGATCGCGGCAACTTCAGGGCGCTCGCCGTTGCAGAATCGGGCAGTATCATCTACACGCGCCGCCCCGCGCGAGGCACTGATGGCAAACCTTCAATCAAGATTTTGGATCCGTCCGACGAGAAGAAAGAAGAAAAGACGGTGCTCGATGAGGCCGGTCGATTCTCCATGTCACCGGACGGCAAGAAACTTCTCGTGACCAAGGGCGGCAAGATGGCCGTGGTGGATGCGAAGGCGGAACAGAAGTTTGACAAGACCGTTTCGACCAAGAGTATGAATGTGCAGATCGACCCGCGTACCGAGTGGCGGCAGATGTTCAACGAGGCGTGGCGGGTCCAACGCGATTTCTTCTACGACCCGCACATGCACGGCGTGGACTGGGAAGCGGTACGCCTGCAATACATCAAGATGCTTGAGGATTGCGCGTCGCGTGAGGATGTGCAGTTTGTGATTGGCGAGATGATCTCCGAGATCAACGTGGGGCATGCGTACGCCCGTGGTGTGGGTGATGGCGACAAAACGCCGAAGGTGTCGGTCGGGATGCTCGGGTGCGATTTCGAAGCGGACGGCGGTGCCTACCGTATTGCTGAGATCCACGAGGGCGGCGTGTGGGATGTGAACGCACGCGGTCCGCTGAGCCAGCCGGGCGTCGATGTGAAGGAGGGTGACTACTTACTCGCCGTCAACGGTATGTCGGTCAGTACGGACAAAGATCCGTGGGCCGCGTTCCTTGGGCTCGGTGGTGCTACCGTGACGATCACGGTGAGCGAGCGTTCGAAGCTCGACGATGACGCCCGCGATGTGGTGGTGACGTTACTGAAAAACGAGGGCACGCTTCGCTACTATGGCTGGATTGAGCGGAACCGTGCGTACGTCTCGGAGAAAACCGGCGGCAGGGTCGGCTATATCTACGTGCCCAATACGGGCGTCGATGGACAGAACAACTTGTTCCGTCAGTTTTACGGTCAAAGGGACAAGCCCGCGCTCATTATTGATGAGCGGTGGAACGGTGGTGGTCAGATTCCGACGCGTTTTGTGGAGTTGCTCAACCGTCCGGTTGCGAACTATTGGGCGCGGCGTGACGGGAAAGATTGGACCTGGCCGCCGGATTCTCATCAGGGTCCGAAGTGTATGTTGATCAACGGGCTAGCGGGATCGGGCGGTGACTATTTCCCCTGGTGGTTCAAAGAGGCCGGTGTTGGTCCGCTGATTGGCATGCGGACGTGGGGCGGCTTGGTGGGCTACTCCGGGAATCCGCAACTCATCGACGGCGGGGGGATCACGGCCCCGACGTTCGGGTTTTACGAGAACGACGGCACGTGGGGCATCGAAGGGCACGGGGTCGATCCGGACTACAGGGTTGTCGATGATCCGGCGCTGATGGTGGACGGCGGCGATCCGCAGCTTGATAAAGCGATCGAGCTGATGCTCGCGGAGATCAAACGAAACCCGTACACGCCGCCAAAGCGACCGGCCTACCCGAACCGAAGTGGGATGGGCATCACGGATGATGACAAATAGTGTGTCATCTGATGGGACGGAGTCAGGACGCTACTGATTCTTGCGATGTCGCTTTGTGCAATTGGTGCCATTGTAGTCTTTCAATCGCGGCGTGTGTGGTTGTTTTTCCTGGTGCGTTTACTGATGGCGAGAACCGCAGTTATTTTCGACCTGGATGGCACGCTCACCAAGCCCATCCTGGATTTTGATTTGATCCGCGCAGAAATCGGCGGCATCGAAGGCCCGATACTCGAAGCGCTGGGCGCACTGTCTCCGCAGCGACGGGCTGAGGCTGAGCGGGTGGTTCACCGGCACGAGCTTCGTGCGGTGGAGCGGGCTCAGCTCTATGATGGTGCCGTCGAAGTCTTGTCGCAGTGCCGAGCTCGTGGGTATGCAACCGCGATTCTCACGCGTAACTCACGCGACAACCTCAACCGGATCATCGAACGCTTCGATCTTGAAGTGGATACGGCGCGTACGCGGGAGGATGGTGCGGTCAAACCGTCACCGGATGGTGTGCTGTCGATCTGTGCTGAGGTCGGCGCGGCACCAGAGCATAGCTGGATGGTGGGCGATTTCCTGTTCGATATTCTGTCCGGGCAGCGCGCCGGTGCCAAGACGGTGCTTATGATTGGTGATGATCCGGTGCCGGACTTCGCAACCCAGGCCGACTTTGTGGTGACGCGGCTTGCGGATTTACTGCCGATTTTGGATGGAAATCGGTCGCCGAACCCTACGGTGTAGGGCGCTACGGTTTGCCCGCCGGTTGTGGCTTTTGTGATCGCGCGGCGTTCTTTCGTTGCCGTTTTGTCGGGATCTGGTCGAGTCGTGCCCGCAGCTCCGCAAACATGTCGTCGATGGGGCCATAGAGTCTCACGAGGTCACGTGTAATGTCTGCCTCGATCTGCGGTGACGTTGTTTTCGATTGAATGCTACGCTCTAGTGCCAAGAGTTCCTTCGCGTACCGTTCACGGTGGGCGTTGGCGCGTGCGGTAAGCTCCAAAAGGCAGGATTGGGCCGCGTCTTGTTGGCCTTGATCGAGATCGAATCGTCTGATGAAGTCTTTGACATATTTGGTCCAGCCCTCAAGCTCGATGCTGATCGGATCGAGTGGTGCGGGCTGAGCGGTCGGGTTTGGGCTGTCGGTGTTGGGTGGCAACGCGCGGGGTTGCACCGCTGGCGCGTCGGCGGTCACGGGCGTGTGGACGGGTTCCTGCCAAAACTCGTCCGCCTTGAACTCCCCGCGCTGCCATCGTTCGATATGCGCCTGACTCATCTCATGGAGTGCGGTCATCACAGCCAACTCTAGCTCCAAGGTCTTACACTGTTGGGGGGCGTTCTTGTTACGGCGTTCTTCTTGTTTTTCCAGTAAGCGAGTCGCGTGTTTGTCACGCAGCGTTCCCGCGAGATCGGCCCACGCCTTGACGTCTTCGCGTGACGGTGGCGCGTCGCCCGTTCGCATGTTGAGATACCCCATGACGAGATCGTGGACCGTTGGGTCGCGCGGGTCCAGGATGCTTCGCCATTGAGCTACGACGGCATCACGGATCGCGTCACGCTGGGCGTCGGGCACGCCACGCTTCCGGCACGCCCGCGTGACGGCCCGTTCGATCGCGCCCTGGGCAATGTCGGACACACCCATCATCGTCTGCTCGAACGGCGTGAGTGGTTCGTTCGGGTCAGCCTTTTCGTCCGAATCTTGTGATGTTGGTACTGTCGGCGGTTCCTGTTGGATTGCCTGGGCGCTGGGTGCCGTGACGATCACGATCCAAGACGCCATTACCCAGCCCGCACAACGCAAACCATGCCGGTACCACCTGCCCCCCCAAAGCCGGAAGCACTCGGGTCGCACCGGGCTGGGTTCGAGCAAATGTCGTTGGATTGACTGACGGGCCGAAGTCATGTTGGTAGGATCGCCGATATCGTTTCCACGGGCCGCGTTTCTTGGCCAGGGTTTCGGAGAAGGTTTCTTGAGCACACCGCCCATTGTGAGCATTGTGGTCCCGACGTTCAACCGCGTCGAGCGTCTCCGCACGTGTCTGGGGGCGATCCGCCAGAATTGCGGATGTTGTTGTGAAATGATCGTGGTGGATGGTGGTTCGGAGGACGGCGCTCGCGAATGGCTGGCCGACCAGCCGGATGTCCGCTTGATTTTGGAGCCTGAGCGAGAGGGAGCGGTGCGGGCGTTCAATAAGGGGTTTCGGGCTGCCACGGCCGAGTATGTCATGTGGCTCAACGACGACGCCGAGTTGATACCCGGATCGGTACCGGCCGCCATCGAGATGATCGAACGACCGGATCTGAGCGACGTCGGCATGGTCGCTTTTTACCACAACTGGCGTAGCGAACGAAACGTGCTCGATCGGGTGGAGCATGATGGCGAGACGTTCGAGCTTTGCCATGTTCGCGGTTACCCCTACGCAAACTTCGGCCTGCTGCGGCGAACGCTGCTGGAACGTGTTGGATTCGCTGACGAGCGGTTTTATTTTTTCGGGTTCGACCCGGACCTGTCGCTCAAGATTCAGATCGATGAGGGTTTGAAGGTGATTGGCTGTCGCCGTGCGATCGTCCGGCATGAGGAGCACCACGATGATCGCAAGGTCTCAGACCTCGCGGTCGGCGGTGCGGACAATGAGAAGCTGTTTGCCAAGTGGAACTTGCCTGAGCCGGGTTGTTACCCCGACCCTGCACCGGCGTACGTTGAGATGTTGGAGCGGCGCGGGTTGATGTAAGACGTGCGAAGTATCGTGTCGCCCCGGTCGGATATAACTCGGTAGTCCGTCCTCCACCATTCGGGAGTACCCAGAGAATGGGGCGCTCGGGGCAGCGTTGGTCAATCAAACAGCCGTAGCGTGACGGTGATCACGCCGAACGCTGCGAGCGCGATGGCCAAGAGCTTACGCCGGGTCAGGTGTTCTTTGAGGAATATCGTCGCTAACAACAGTGCGAAGATGATGGACGTTTGGTTGATGATTCCGGCCACCGCTGCGTCGGCGTACTTGAACCCGGCCACCCAGAAAATCATGGCGATGTATGTCCCGAGGATCGACCCCGGTACCATCCACTTCCAGTTGGGCTTATAGCGGAACACTGCGAAATACTCACGGCGTTTGGGTGATGCCCAAGCGAGTAGCGCAAGCGGTACCGTCCCGGCGGCCAGCCGAATGGTCGTGGCGGCGATGAGCGGAAAGCCTCGCTCATCAAGAACGGGTTTGACGAGGACGATGCCGTAGCTCATCAGCGCCATGCTGCCCGCGCCGAGCAAAAAACCAATCACAATTTCCGCGTGTGTTCGTCCTTTGGGCGGGGGGTGTCGCGACGCGATCAGCACGCCCGTCACGATGATGCTCATGCCGATATAATGGGAGAGTGTGAGAGGTTCAGCCAGGAGAAGCGCGGAGAAGAGAAGCACGAACGGGCTGTAGGTACACTCGACGACGGCGATGAATCCGACCCCCAAACGTCGTAGCGATTCAAGAAAAAGCGTGTCAGCCACTGCGATACCGATGACGCCGCTGAAGCAGAGGATCCCGAGATCGCGCGTCGAGCAGGAACGCAGGGTGTTGATCGTGCCGGGGATCAGTACGAGCGTAGCGGCCAACAACACCAGGGCCAGCGTGTTTTTGAAGAGGTTTAGCGCTAATGGGGACACGGTTTCACCCGCGCGCTTGAGCAGCACGAGCGCCATCGCCCATGAGACCGCAGCGCCGAGCGCACAAAACTCACCGATATGTCCATGGTCCATTCATGTCACTATAGCGGCAGAGCGGGCGGCGAACAGCGTCCCGATGGGCGAAGGCTTGAAAGTGTTTACGGTGATTCGTGTGCGTCCATGCGGCACTTCGTGGCGGCTCGGGTGGCCCCGACGCTGGACATCGTGGATACACAGTAGGGCACCAGGATCGTCATCGCCATTTTCAGCAGGCGCGTGGTGTTGATGTCACCGTGGTACAACGCGTCGGCGTGATTGATCGCAATGAGTACCGGGCCGACGGTGACGGCATAGAGCATCGCGCGGCGAACGACGGGTCTGGTCGTGGCCAGTCTGAGCCAGGTGTCTGACATGGCGGAAACCTTTCTTTGCGCTCGGGCACAATTGGAGTTAGGAAAGCCTCATCGTCAGATTGAGTATATGAGGCGGCCGCATCGTCGCAACGGTGTCTCTTTGCGTTTCGTGTTCTGGGTGGTTGGCAAACTGCGGGCTATTCGGTCTTCTGGCTCTCGCGTGGGGCAGTCACTTTTCGTTGCGTTATCGGCCGCCGATGCCGTTGGATCCGCGGGTTCCAAGGTGGGTGGATGCCGTGCTGTGACGCACCAGCCCACTTAGTCAGCACCAACAAGGTCCGATCATCACAGTGCACGAGGGGGTCACAAGATCAGGCACTGGCACGCCGACTTATAAGGGGCTCGCGTGACGGGTTCAATTGCCGTCTGTTGTGTGTTTGCACAAGCGCGGGTGTGGTCTGTGTCGGTACGCTCGGTATGTGAAACGCGCGGGGGTGGAGACAAGGCTGTCGGTGATCTGTGTAGACGGACTGCCAGATAGTCGGAGAAGGTATGGCCCAAGTGTCTGGACAAATCTTGATCGTCGATGATAACGCCGTCAATCTGACGCTGTTAACGCGTGCGCTCAGTAAGACCGGATACGACACGATCAAAGCTGACACGGGCGAGGATGGTGAACGTCTCGCTATGGAGCACCGTCCGGATTTGATTCTTCTGGATATTGAACTTCCGGGTAAGAATGGTTTTGAGGTTTGCCAGGCGCTCAAGTCGGATCCCAACACCTCCGGCATTCCGATCATTTTCCTGACGTCGCGATCGGATTCAGGCGACATCGAAACCGCGTTTTCTCTGGGCGGGTGTGACTACGTTACGAAGCCGTTTCGCATTTCGGAAGTCAAGGCCCGTGTCTCGGTTCACTTGGAGTTGAGGCGGGCACAGAATGAACTCATCCACCAGAACAAGCGGTTGGAGGATCTGTCCAGCCTCGTGGCTGAAACGAACCTGGAGCTTGCCAAGATCGCGAGATTGGATTCTCTGACGAATGTCTTGAATCGCGGTGCCTGGGAGGAAGCCATCTCTACGGAGAACAAGCGATTCGTTCGATCGAAGGCTGCCTACAGCGTGCTGATGCTGGACATCGATCACTTCAAGTTGCTTAACGACAGTTTTGGGCATCAGCAGGGGGATGAGTGTCTGAGGCGATTCTGCAAGTGCTTGCAAGACACCTGTCGCGCACTTGAGGTCGTTGGTCGATACGGCGGCGAAGAGTTCGTGATTCTGGCACCGGATACGACCGAGGTCCAGGCGGTCGTCTTGGGTGAGCGTCTCTGTCAGGCCATTCGTGACCTAAGACTCCCGCACCCGACGAGTCCGACGGCGGCGTATGTGACGGCCAGCATCGGCGTGGCCGAGTCCTGCTCGGAGGGGTGGGAAGAGTCGTTGCGTCGCGCTGATGTGGCGCTCTACAGGGCCAAGGGTGCTGGACGCGATCGCGTTTGCGCCTCTCGTGGCCTCGCGTCTGAGATCGTCGCCGAGAAGATCGTGCCCGACGAAGAAGAAGTCTTTGCACGATCGGCCGATGGGGTTGGGCACACGATTTTGGTCGTTGATGATGATAGCGATTCGCGGTCGTTGTGCCGGCGAGCGCTCGAAGCGCAAGGTTACGCGGTCTTAGAGGCTAGTTGCGGTGAGGGCGCTTTGACATTGGCTGAAAGTGCGCGGCCGGATGCCATTCTGATGGACGTGATGATGCGCGGTGTGGACGGCATCGCCGCGACGAAGCAGCTTCGGGCTCGGGCGTCGATCAGCGACATCCCTGTGGTCATTATTAGCGGTAGCGCAGATTCATCGAGCATCGCAGCGTGCATCGCGGCTGGGGCTGACGAGTATATTCCCAAGCCATTTCGACTGCCGGAGCTCGTGAATCGGCTGAAGTTTGTTGTTCGAGCGAGGACCGCCCAACACGCCCTAACCATCAGTAATGCGACGCGCGGTGAGCAAGCACGGGTACTGGGGCTCTTGCTTGAGCTAAGCCGTTCGCTCGGTTCTTGTGAGGTGTTAGATGAGGCGTTACGGCAGACCGTGGTGGTCGCTGCCGAGCTGACGTCTTGCTCGCGGGTGTCTATCATGCTGCCTGACGATAAGACCGGATCCTTGGTTGTTGCGAGTTCGGTGGGGCTGGACGAGAAGGTTGCCGCCGGGATCCAAATACCGATAGGCGCGTCAATCGCGGGGCATGTCTATCGGACCGGCACAGCACGTGTGATCAACTCGCCGGAAGAAGCGTTTCCAACGCCCAGCCGTTACGAAACCCCGTTTTTCGCTTCAGTACCGTTGGCATATGCAGCGATCGGCTCTGGTGATGATACTTTTGGCGTTTTCAATTTCTCCGAGCGAGTGGGCCATCGTCCGTTTGGTCCGGGAGAGCTGGAGTATATCGATCTGATCACACGCATCGCCGGGACGGCCATTCATGCCATTCAAAGCCGTGAAGCTCGTGATAATGCGCGGGACTCCATTCTTGCGGCGTTTGCCTTGCTGGGGGAGCGACGCGATAGTGACACGGGTAAGCATGTCGAGCGCGTCACTGAGTACACGCTTGTATTGGCCGACGAGCTGCGCTCGCAGGGGCACTTTGCAGGGCAACTCACTGATGAGTTTTTGCAGGTGTTGCGAAGGGCCACGCCGATTCACGACATCGGCAAGGTGGCCATTCCAGACCATATCCTCCTCAAACCCGGCCCGCTGACACCTGAGGAGCGGTCCGTGATTGAAACCCACACGACAATCGCACGCGACACGATTCAAAGCGTTCGATCACGCGTGCCCGGGGTTCGCATGTTGGAGGTCGCCGAGGATATCGCCTTTTGCCACCATGAGTGGTTTAATGGTGGGGGGTATCCGTCAAAAACTAGCGGCAACGACATCCCCCTCGCGGCTCGCATCGTGGCGATAGCCGACGTGTACGACGCCGTGACTACGAAGCGACCCTACAAAGAGGCGATGACCCACGAAGCCGCCGAAGCCATCATTCGTAAGTCCTCGGGCGAACAATTCGATCCGGTCATCGTGGCCGCGTTCTTGCGTCGGGTGGATGACTTCAAAAGGCTGGCAATTACCCTTGCGGACGGAGAAAGTGTTACCGAGACCGCGCCCCCGCAACTCGCCGGCACCTAAGCGAGTTTTTCACGCCACACGCTTCATCAACGCCCCCAACAGTCACTCGCTCGTGAACCGACGGCACACCCGTCAGGGCTTCAAGCATCGACGACCCATCGCGTTTCTTGCATGTGCTGGCACAATGGTGTGGGTGCCAGACAGAATTGGCGGATGGGTGGCGTGGACAAACGCCGCAGGGTCGGACTTGCGACGATCCGATGGATGCCGTTTGCGGCGTTTGCCCGTGATGACGCAGCAGGGGAAAGCACGGACAAGCGTCGCCCCGAGAGCTTTTTCTGTATTCGCAATACCATCGCCGCGACGCTTGTCCATGCCACCTCACGTACAACCGCCTCATCTGTCTTACGCCCCAATGGTGTGGCCTGTGGACCTGCATGAGACGTTAGTTCTCTCTTCCTGTATGCTATCTGAAGCGGTTCGGCTCACGCTGGATCGCGTTTTTAGGAAAACCGGTGCAATGAGTACCTGGCGTCAGGAGACTTGGTGATGAGCGATTCAGCCCATTCAATGGCGACAAAGTTGATTCATGCGGGTGAGCCCCAGCCGCGTGTGAATCGAGCGGTGACCATGCCTATTTTTCAGACGAGTACTTACCTGTACGAAGGCGAAACGGATTATCACGACGTGAAGTATGCACGACTTAACAATTCGCCCAACCACACCGTGCTCCACGGTAAACTGGCAGCCATTTCCGGTGCTGAAGCAGCATTGGTGACAGCAAGTGGCATGGCCGCGATCTCGACCACGCTGCTCTCGCTGCTATCTCACGGCGATCACCTCATCGCCATCGACTGCTTGTACGGGGGGACGCAGACCTTCGTTACGAAGAACCTGCCGAGGTTTGGTATCGAACACACGCTCGTCGAGACATCAAACGTAGATTCGTGGTCCAAGGCGCTTCGCCCCGGAAGCAAAGTGTTGTATGTGGAGGCTATGACCAACCCCACCCTTCGTGTTCCTGATTTGAAACGGGCCGTGGCTTTTGCGCGGGCGCACAACCTCGTCACGTTGATCGATAGCACGTTCGCGCCGCCCGGGCTGTTTCAGCCTCACGGTCTCGGGTTTGACCTTGTGCTGCACAGTGCCACCAAGTACCTCAACGGTCATGACGATCTGACGGCTGGCGTCGTCACAGGAACGAGTGAGCGCGTGGCCGTCGTCAAGCAGTGGCTCGATCATCTTGGTGGGGCGCTCGATCCGCACGCGTGTTTCTTGTTGCAACGCGGAATGAAGACATTGTCCGTTCGCCTTCGGGCTCAATGCGAAAGTGCGATGAAGATCGCGACGTTCCTGGAAGGGCATCCGAAAGTCAGCTATGTGTATTATCCCGGTCTCAAGAGTCATCCTCAGCACAAGCTCGCGGCTGGCCTGTATGATGCGTTTGGCGGGATGATTAGCTTTGAACTTCATGGTGGTGCGAAGGCGGCGGATGAGTTCATGCGGCGCGCCGAACTCCCGCTTCTCGCGGTGAGTCTCGGCGGCGTTGACTCCCTCATGATTCGTCCGGCGGCTGGTGTTCATGTCAACGTTGACCCGAAGGATCGAGACGCTGCTGGGATCTCTGACGGGCTCATACGCTTGTCCGTGGGGCTCGAAGCTGCGGATGACATGATCGCCGATATGGCGCAGGCGTTGCTGGATCTCGCTCATTGAAGCCCGTCGCTTTCAGGCTGCGGCTATTATTAGAGCGGTCTAATTATCGGGCGTGTGGGCGTGGCGCGGCTGTGCGAGGGGCTTACGCGGCTCTCGTTGGTGGTCGGGCTCAAACCGGCCGCGTTACCGGTCGCAGTCACGAACTTGGGCTCGGATTATTCTTGACTTGCAGCATTGCTTACGAATATCCTAGCCAGAGCTAGATTGTCGGCGACTCGGCAGTTTCTTGCCGGGGTGTTTTTGCGCAGGCAGGTTAGGCGTAGGACGCCAGGGGAAAGGGCGTAGGAAAGCAGGGGACGGGAAGTACGAGGATCGGTTTCGCTGCCTTGACCGGCGCAGACGTTGCCGTTTCCACTTTCCAAACGGGTAACAGCTACGAGCTAAAGGAGTTTGCGATGTGGTACAGGCTTTCGGTCTGTCGGTCGCTGTTTGTTTGCCTCTCCGTCCTGGGTGCCGTTTCGGTACCGCAGGCTCGGGCGGTTGACTGCAACGCCAATACGATTGAGGACACGATCGATATCAGTAACGGCACCAGCCTGGACTGCAACCTCAACGGTATTCCAGACGAATGCGAAATCATCACCAGCAGCACTGCGCCCGGAGGTCCGTTCTTTTGTACCGTCGCCTGTGATCCGGATTGCAACAACAACGGCATTCCTGACTCGTGCGATATCGCGAGTTTGGTTAGTGCTGATTGCAACGCGGACGGCGTGCCGGACGAGTGCCAGTTATCACTAAACGACTGCAATACGAACTCGATCCCGGATGATTGTGAGCTTGCGGCCAACGACTGCAACTCGAACGGCTCCTTGGATTCTTGCGACATCGCGGCGGGTACAAGTTTGGACTGCACCGGTAATGGCACCCCGGATGAGTGCGAGCCTGACTGCAACGCAAACGGAACAGCCGACTCTTGCGACATTCAGGCCGGGACAAGCCAGGACTGCAACGCGACCGGTATCCCGGACGAATGCGAACTGACCGGCGCGGATTGCGACGGCAACGGTATTCCCGATAGCTGCGAGTTAGCTGGCAACGACTGTAACACCAACGGCGTGCTCGACTCTTGCGACATCACGGCGGGTACCAGTACCGACTGCACGGGTAATGGCACGCCGGATGAGTGCGAGCCCGACTGCAACTCGAACCTGACGGCCGACTCTTGCGATATTCAAGCCGGGACGAGCCAGGACTGCAACGCGACCGGTATCCCGGATGAGTGCGAACTAACCGGCGCGGATTGCGACGGCAACGGCATCCCGGATAGTTGTGAGCTTGCGGCGAATGACTGCAACACAAACGGCGTGCTCGACGCGTGCGATATCTCGGCCGGCACGAGCCTCGACTGCAATGCGACCGGCGTTCCCGATGAGTGTGAACTGACCGGCGCGGATTGTAATGCCAACAGTATCCCGGATAGCTGCGAGCTAGCGGGCAACGACTGCAACACGAACGGCGTGCTGGATGTGTGCGACATTACTTCGGGTACGAGCACCGACTGCACAGGCAATGGCACGCCGGACGAGTGCGAGCCGGACTGCAACTCGAACCTGACGGCCGACTCCTGCGATATTCAGGCTGGCACGAGCCAGGACTGCAACGCGACGGGTATCCCTGACGAATGCGAACTCACCGGCGCTGACTGTGATGCGAACGGCATTCCGGATAGCTGCGAACTAGCGGGTAACGATTGCAACACGAACGGTGTGCTGGATGTGTGCGACATTACTTCGGGTACGAGCACCGACTGCACGGGCAATGGCACGCCGGACGAGTGCGAGCCGGACTGCAACTCGAACCTGACGGCCGACTCCTGCGATATTCAGGCTGGCACGAGCCAGGACTGCAACGCCACCGGTATCCCCGACGAATGCGAACTCACCGGCGCGGACTGCGATGGCAACGGCATTCCGGATAGCTGCGAACTAGCGGGTAACGACTGCAACACGAACGGTGTGCTGGATGTGTGCGACATTGCTTCGGGTACGAGCACCGACTGTACGGGCAATGGCACGCCGGACGAGTGCGAACCGGACTGCAACTCGAACCTGACGGCCGACTCCTGCGATATTCAGGCTGGCACGAGCCAGGACTGCAACGCCACCGGTATCCCTGACGAATGTGAGCTGACCGGCGCGGACTGTGATGGCAATGGCATCCCGGATAGCTGCGAACTAGCGGGTAACGATTGCAACACGAACGGCGTGCTGGATGTGTGCGACATTACTTCGGGTACGAGCACCGACTGCACGGGCAATGGCACGCCGGACGAGTGCGAGCCGGACTGTAACTCAAACCTCACGGCCGACTCTTGTGACATCCAAGCCGGTACGAGCCAGGACTGCAACGCGACCGGTATCCCGGATGAATGTGAACTGACCGGCGCTGACTGTGATGGCAATGGTGTCCCGGACAGTTGTGAGCTAGCGGGCAACGATTGTAACACCAACGGCGTGCTCGACTCTTGCG
>JAJRSR010000154.1 GCA_024278695.1 Planctomycetota bacterium
GATTTCGACACGGTGGCGTGTTTCGGCATAACCGTGTTTCGATAGAACAATAGGGGGCGGTTGCGAATCGATTCATGACGAGTCTTGAACCACATAGCCTTCCGGTCCACTGGGCTCAGCAACGCCGGTCTGTGTGCGTGTGGTTCTGCGCGGCCGTGTGGTTTTGTGCGGCCGTGTTGTTCTCGGTGCCGGGGGCGAATGCGCAAGATGCATTACGCGGTCGTCAGCCCGATGCGTTCGTCAACCGCCAGCGGGCAGTGGAGAATGAGGCTCGGCGACAGTATGAGCAGCAGTTTGGGGCTTCGCCTCGTGGCCAATTCGATTTTGGCGGCTGGTACAACCTGAACTTTTTTCTCTTTGACGACGGCGTGGAGAGTTCTCGTACGCTCCGCCGTCATGATCTACGGATATGGGGTCGCGCCTCGCTGGGCGGCGGTGCCCACGAGTTCTACGCACGCGGGCGCATCAGCCTGATCGACTTCAATGCGGGTGACGCCTTCGACAGAAACGAAGACGACATCGACGGGATGAACCTGGAACGCGGTATCTACCAGTTTGATCTTGCCAAGTACGCTCGGGCCTACGATGGACGCGATATCGAGGGCAACCTTGGCGTGCAGGTCGGTCGTGATCTCGTGGAGTTGGGGCACGGGCTCGCGCTATCGCTTGTGATGGATCACGCCGCGGTGACGGTGACGCGGGGCGATTTTGAAATCAAGGCGCTGGCGGGAAAGACCGTCGGTTCCTCGCGGGATGTTGATCTTTCTCGCATAGTCAAGCGGACGCGACGCACGTTCATCGGTGGGCAGGCTCGCTATCTTGGCTGGGAACGGCACCGTCCGTTCGCGTATGTGCTTTGGCAGCGGGACCGAAACAGGCAACGTGTCGTACGGTTCGGGCGCGATTATGAGTTTGACTCGTTCTACCTGGGGGCGGGCTCACGTGGCGAGCTGGCCGATCGGCTTTCCTACAACGTGGAGGCCGTGTTTGAGACCGGACGTCGCGCCTCGCAAAATGCGTTTGGCCCAAAGAGTGAGATCGAGGCGTGGGCGGTTGAAGCCGAGGTCGCGTACTTATTTGAAGGGCCGAAGTTGGCGCGGGTCTCGGCCCAGTACCTCTTTGGCAGCGGTGATTCCAACAGGACGCAGAGCCCGGTCAACACGGCCGGTGGCTTGCAGCGGGATCGACGCGATACCGGCTTCGTCGGGTTTGGTTTTCGTGAGACGGGTTTGAGTTTCGCGCCGCGCATCGCAAACCTGCACCTGGGGCGCGTTGGTGGGTCGTTGCGTCCGTGGCCGGATGATGCCAACCTGCGGCACTTGGAGGTTGGCACGGATTGGTACCTGTACTACAAAAACCGCAGAGATGGTGCCGTGTCTGATCCGACGGCCGACCGGCGCAGCGGATACCTTGGGTGGGAGATGGACTACTACGCGAACTGGCGCGTCAGTGCGGACATGGCTTACACCGTTCGGCTTGGAGCATTTTTTCCGGGGCAGGCGTTCTCCGACCGAACCACGCGTACGTTCATGCTCCTCGGCGTGATCTGGAGTTTCTGATGACACCAAACTCTCAAAAAAGTGACACCCTGTGGCAGTTGTATGACGGTGGAGCGGTATTGGTGCGGTGGATGTGTCTTGCGGCGGGCTTACTGTTGCTCGACGGTTGCGCGGCACCGGTCAGGACCGTTCGTCCCTCAGTCGATCCGAACACGCTCGGCGAAACGGGCTTCATTCACTACCTCGCGGCTACGGCCGTCGTGACGGTGGACGAGGGTGCTCGGGCGGTGTTGTCCTTGATTGGGGACGACGCAGCCCGAGTCGATTTCGACAGGCGGTGGGACGCTCTGGCCGAGCGCCGAGCCGTGAGGCATCAGTGGGGCGTGAAGCCCGACTCCGTGCTGGATCGTGGGAGCTTCGCGTTTATGTTGTGCGGTGTTTTGGATGTCCCCAAAGGGCTCAACGACAGGCTAGCCGGGGCCACTGGCTTGGGTGAGCGGCGGGCTGCCCTGCGAACCGCCGTGTTTGAGGGCTTGCTCGACTATGGCCCCACGCACGAGCCGATCAGCGGCGCGGAGATCGCCAGCGCCCTCGCTCGCGTGGAACAGTGGCAGATTCGACATGGTTATGGCGGAGGTTAAGGCCCGTAACTTACTATGATAAATGGAGTTACGTTTTCCATTGCTTGTTGTTGTCGGGGCCGATGGCCGCGGGCATTCCCAAGAAATGCGGTTGTGCCCCGTGTTATATGACACTAAACAGCAGCCCCACAATACCGGTTTTCTTGACTTTGTGCCGACTAGGCGGCAGAATGCGCGGCTCGCGTCCGTAGGTGTGGGCGCTGGTATGGAGACAGGTACGTTATGAAGATTACTCGTAAACTACGCCGCGAATTGACTCGCTCGGACGCGGCCGCCACGAAGTTTGTGAACAGCGCCCTCAAGACCAGTGAGCGGGCTCGTCGCGAGACCCGCATGCTCTTGAAGCTCAAGGCTGGCTCGCTTCCTTATACCCCGGTGGTCATGAGTTGGCTGAGCTGCAAGCTCGATACGAAAGCATCCCGGATCACTCAGGATCAGGTCAATACGCTGCTGGGTTAGAGTTTTCTGGTTGGTCGCATTCCTGCCGGGCGCGACTCAGGATTCCCGGTGCATTCCAGGTACGGTGCATTCCAGGTGCAATAGCAAGTTCAACATGTGAGTCGGTGCTTGGCGCTGGCTGCCTCGTGATGCGCGTTCTCTAAGCGTGGGCGGTTCGGGTTTGCTCGTTCATCGTGTGTTGCGCCGGGATCGCCGGCGGGGCGACTTGCGGCGCGCGTTGCCGGGCTTGTTGCGCTTGCTGCGCGGCGCGCATGGTGGTCTCAACCGGCGCTTCACCGGAATCTATCATCATCGAAAAACAGTCGAACAAGTAGCTCGCGTCATGCGGTCCGGGGCTTGCCTCGGGGTGGTATTGGACGGCTAGGACTTTGGCTTGCTTGTGTACGAAGCCTTCGAGCGTGTTGTCGTTGAGGTTGAGGTGTGTGGGCTTGCAGCCGGCCGCGCGGGCGGTGTCGGCGTCGATAGCGAAGCCGTGGTTTTGCGAGGTGATCTCGACCCGGCCAGTAAAAAGGTTTTGGACCGGCTGGTTGGCGCCGCGGTGCCCGAACTTCATCTTGAATGACTTCGCACCGAGCGCCAACGCGAGCAGTTGGTGACCCAGGCAGATGCCGAACATGGGCACCTTGCCGAAAAGCTTGCCCAGCAGGCTGATCGTGTAGGTGACGGCCGCCGGGTCACCGGGGCCGTTGCTGATGAAGATGCCATCCGGTTGACACGCCATGACGTCTTCGGCCGTGGCGGTTGGTGGCACGATGCGGACGCGGCCGCCAAGATCCACGAGATGCCGTAGGATGTTACGCTTCATGCCGCAGTCGATGGCCACAATGTGGCGCGGCGTACCCGTTGGCTTGCGCGGTATGGCAAACGCCGGGTCGAGCCCTTCGTTCCAGTTCGACGGGCTTTGCGGCGCGACTTCTTTCACGAGGTCCGTTCCGACAAGGTTCGGCGCTTCTCGGGCGGCGGTGACGCAAGCGGCGGCGTCCGTGAGTTCCGTCGTGATGATCCCGCGCATGCTGCCACTTTGCCGTAGCTTGCGCGTGAGTGCTCGCGTATCGATGCCGGCGATCCCAACGATCCCGTGTTCCGTGAGGTAATCCTCGATGGAAGTCGTGGCTCGGTAGTTGCTGTGGTTGCGCGTGTGCTCCTTGACGATGAAGCCACGAACATGGGGTGCAAACGACTCGACGTCTTCTTCGTTGATGCCGTAGTTGCCGACGTGCGGGACCGTCATCGTGACGATCTGCCCGCAATAGGAGGGGTCGGTGAGTATTTCCTGGTAGCCGGTCATGGACGTGTTGAAGACGACCTCGCCGGCCACCGTGCCCGATGCGCCAAAGGCGACGCCGCGAAACACCGTCCCATCTTCGAGTGCTAAGGTGCAGGGTTTCGTAGCCGTGCAGGGTTTTGTGGGGTTTTGCGTTGCCATTGCCACCACGATACTCGTCGGCCACAGCTCGAGCAATGGCACCCGGAGCCAGCCGGCGCAGGGGCGTTCAAATCGGTATGTGCTGCATATTCAGGGTGAAGCGGTTGAGCCTCTCGAACTCGGCCGCAATGACTAGCAGAGCGCGGCGTAGATCATGAGCGACAGCACGCCGATTTTGATCTTGTTACGCATAAAACGGATTGTCAGATCAACAAACATGGCTTCCTCCTAGCCTCCCCGCCTGCGGCCTCCAGTGGCTCGCGTTGGCGTGCCGGAAAAGGGCATTTGCCCCAACCGGCACCATATCGTAGGCGTTTTCGTGAGCTTTTTCCACGTTAAAGGGGGCGGTCTTGTGGGTTATCGGGCTAGCTGCGTTATTGGTCGAAATGCGGGCATGCGGATTGAAACGGGTTCAACCTCGCGATCTACGCCGAAGCTGTTCATGGGGTGAATCATGGCGGGCGTTTTTCCTACGATGCCTATCCTGAGCATGGCGGATTACGGCTTCCGTAAGGTATGCCAGTCGTGTGTGATGTGCCTGCGTCAATTACTCCAACCGATCAACAAGACCGCAAAGTTGTTGAGGTAGCCGGTTGGAAGTGCGATCGCTTGCGTATCACTTCTCTGCCTTTGGTCTCGCCGCAGGCGACCCCGTTGTTGCCTATTGTGCCTTCGGGTGGAGGTGTGGGGGCACGGTGCAGTGTTGTTGTTTATGTCCTATACCCTCATCGCGTTTGGGTAATTAATTCCTGCAGTCCGTAGGTTTTTTTCTTGCAATCGCTGTCGCGAATCGTCTACACTATTGCTCGTCGAGTGGCAGAGATCATATTCTCACTCGGCTAGCATAAACTCATTGCGGTTCGCAAAGCACATTTCAAGCGGGTCGCGGAGGGCAAGGGGTGTTCGCGAAGCGAAGCATAATCCGGCTTCCGGGCTCGTTGATGTCTCCCGTTGGGAGCGTTGCTGGCGGCGTAGCTCATGATAAGCACCTGGGTTTCTTTCGGCGTCGCTCGTTTCATAGTGTTAATGCATTCGGTTCACGGCGTGGAAGTAGAAGTGTGTGGCTTGCGCGTGCCGCTCGTACTTCGGGCTTGTGTGTTGCGACGTTGGTTGTGTCGTTGGTCGTTAGTGCCTTGCTCACTGCGGTAGCGCTACGGTTGCCGGGGCAGCATTGGCTGGCGTGGATAAGTTTCCTTCCGCTGTTTGTGGTTGTTCGTTTGCTGCGTCCATTTGCCGCCGCTGTGGCTGGTTGTTTCTGGGGCGGCTGTTTGTACTTGTTTTGGTGTTTGGGGTCAGCGTCGGTACCGTCGCTCGTGTTGCTGGTTGTCATCCCAGGGGTTTGTGTTGGGCTGGCCGCGCGACCGGCTCGGGCGATTGGGTACAAGCTGCTTATTCTTGCCTTGGGCTGGACTCTTGTTGAGGCTGGTCTGCATCTGTACCAGTTGGTCGGCCCGGGTGACGGTTTGCTCACCGGCGCGCAGAGTGAAAACCCACAACTCCACTGGTTTGTGCGTTTGCTCGGTAATGTTTTGGTTGCGTTCCTCTTGGCTTGC
>JAJRSR010000155.1 GCA_024278695.1 Planctomycetota bacterium
TTCGATCAACGGAAGCTTCGGTCAACGAATCAACGCTTCTGCCGAACCCATCGCGAAGACGCGAGAGGGCATGGAAGGCGTACGGAAATGACCTGCAGGAAAAACGCTTGACCACAAAACTCTTTCAGGTATGGGGCACCCATCCGTTTGCCAATTCGAGTTTCCCACCTCTCAAGAGGCGCGCCACCCACGCGGTGTGCACGCTGGCGATCCCCGCTTACCCCTGCTCAAACCGAGCGGCCACGTCTTTCCAGTTGATCACGTTGAAGAACGCGTTCACATAGTCCGGTCGGCGGTTCTGATAGTTCAGGTAGTACGCGTGTTCCCATACGTCGATCCCGAGCAGCGGCGTAAGCCCCTCGGTGAGCGGGCTGTCCTGATTGGCGAAACTCTTGACGAGCAACTTGCCGGAACCGTCCTTGCAGAGCCACGCCCAACCGCTGCCGAACCGCGTGCCGGCCGCCGTGCTGAACTGCTTTTTGAACTCATCAAAGCTGCCGAACGCGCCGTCGATTGCGCTGGCCAGCGCGCCGTCCGGAGCGCCGCCGCCATTGGGGCACATATTGTTCCAGAAGATCGTATGGTTGAGATGCCCGCCGCCGTGGTTGTTGACCGCGCCGCGCACGCTGTCGGGAAGTGCGCTAAGGCCCGTCAGCAACTCTTCCACGCTCTTGGCTTGCAGGTCGGCGTGACCCTCGAGCGCCGCGTTCAGCTTGCTGACATACGCCGCGTGGTGCTTGTCGTGATGAATCTCCATCGTGCGCGCATCGATGTGCGGCTCCAGCGCGTCAAAAGCGTAGGGTAGATTGGGAACTTCATGCGCCATAATAATAGTCTCTCCAGAATCAGGGAATCCCGCAGGCCCGCAGGCCTTTGGGGAGGAACATTTCCAGAAAACCTCAACAACGCATCGACGATAGCGAAACGCGCGAAAGCGTCAAGGCGTGTAGCGACCGCACGCGCGGTATGGAACCACTATGACGGAAGAGAATCAGCCCACGCCACCTACCGTCCGCCGGGTGGTCGTCCGCCGCCGGTGTCGGGTGGTGCGGCTTCGGTGACGACTACGGTGCCGCTGGCCGGTGCGCTGAGCGTGCCGCTTGGTCCTACGCCGACGCATTGAAACGTAAAGGTGCCGGGCGTATCCGCGTCGAACGAGGCGACGCCGGGCAGGATGTCGATGATTTCGACCGTCGCGCCGCCGGTCTGGGTGATGGTGAAGTCCACGGCCGGTGTGCTGCCCGTGCTCGTGCAGGTGAACAACACGCCGATGCCGACTGCGGCATCGGTCGGGTTGACCAGGAGCGAGACCTCCACGCCGCTGTCTCCCACGTTGATGACGCAACTGTTCACATACAAAAATAATCCGTCGGCCGCACTAAGTTGTAGCGTGATGGGGCCGGTGGCGGTCGGCGCGAACGTGGTCGAGACGCTACGCGCATCGCCAAAGGTGCCGCCGCCATCCGGGACGGTCTCCCAGAAGTACCGCGGCGTGGCACCGGGGTCTTGCACGGTCGCCGTGATATCAACGGTGGACCCAGGCGCGGCCTCCGCCGGGCACTGCGGCACATGCGTGATGCGCGTGCAACCGGAGCCGGTAAGCGCATAGGCGAGAGCGATGGTCATCGCGCTACGAAGATGAAGATATTGCCTGCGATTCGAATCCGTCATGGAGCTTCCTACAAGCGGCACCAGCCAACACGACATTTGCCAGACGCCAACCGCCCTTGCGGGTGCCGGTGACGTCAACCGGTAACACCATTGCGAAGCGCGTACACGATTGTAGGCGAGCCCGAAGCGACGTCCATAGGTGTGGTGCGATCTCTATAAGTGCTGTGTCAGCGAAACTCAGGCTCCAGAGGAGTGTGTGGCAGATACGGCGTTGGGGCGTTGGGTGGCATGGGGGCGACGCTTGCGTGCGATCGTGTGGACGCCTATCATTTCCACTGCGACCAACCCGAGCCGCTGGCGTCTGGCGCATGTGGTCCAATGTGGATGGCACAGCGGTAGCTTGCACAGCAACAAACGAAACCGAAAGAAACAAGTACCGCTGCTATGGCAAACGACGTAGATCAAAAACTAATCGCCAAACTTGGTGAGCTATCCGACCGCTGCGACGAACTCAACACGCAACTGGCTGATCCCGAGGTGGCCAGCGACCCAACAAGGACCATCAAGATCACTAAGGAACTTGGTCGTCTAAAGCGTCTTGTGGATCCTTTCCGTGCGTTTCGCAAGGTGCGCGCCGAGTTGGAAGAATCCCGGCTGATTGTTGCGGACAAAACGCAAGACGCCGACATGCGCGAGCTGGCCCAATCGGAAATTGTGGCACTCGAGCCCAAGCACGACGAAATGCTCGAAGCCCTCAAGTCCAAGATCGTCACCGATGACGATGCGGCCATCAATTCCGTCATTCTAGAAATCAGGGCCGGCACCGGTGGTGATGAGGCCGCCCTGTTCGTGCGCGACCTGTTCCAGATGTACACGCGTTTTGCGGAAAAGAAACGCTGCACGGTGGAGGTGCTCGATCAGAGCGGCTCCGACGCCGGCGGATTCAAAGAAATCACGATCAACATCAAGGGGGACGAGGTCTACAGGCTGTTCGGTTATGAAGGCGGTGGGCATCGCGTGCAGCGCGTCCCGCAGACTGAGACGCAGGGTCGCGTTCACACGTCGGCCGCTACCGTCGCCGTCCTGCCGGAGCCGGAAGAGATCAACATCAGCGTCAACTGGGACAAAGACGTGGAGGAATACGTCAGCCGCGCCGGCGGACCGGGCGGGCAGAACGTCAACAAAGTCTCCTCGGCCATCCGGCTCGTTCATACCGAGTCCGGCATTACCGTCTCCATGCGTGACGACAAGAGCCAGCACAAAAACCGCTCCAAGGGGCGTCGCATCATGCTCACGCGGCTCTACGATTACTACCGGCAGAAGTCAGATGCCCAGCGTGACAGCGCGAGAAAATCAATGATCGGCAGCGGCGATCGCTCGCAGCGCGTGCGCACGTACAACTTCCCGCAGAACCGCCTCTCCGACCACCGCATCGGGCTGGACCTTTACTCGCTGGACAAGGTGATCCAAGGCGAACTGGACACGCTGGTAGACGCCCTCCAAACCCACGATAAAGAGCAGCGGCTAAAAGATCTGTAACACTAACGCGTTGTGTTTCCGATCCCATCCCGGCCGTATGATGATCCGTGCGACGCACCAAACGCCGAGCCGCACCCAAGACGCCTGAATCACCAGCGCATGATGGGCTATCGGCCGTCGCAGATACCAGGCAACATTGCGGTTGATGCGGTCCGATAGGGTGATTGAACGACCTTCTGTCCCGGCGGTGATGACCACCGTCCACAAGCACGATCATCCTAACCCGCATAACCGGACCCCGTTCAAGCGACCCCCACACCGCACCGATAGGCAGTGTGAAGGTCGATCACGCTTCCGAAAGGAAGGGCGGCCTTCAGCAGGGAATCCGGGTTTCGGCGAGCCCGGGTTCCCTTTATTTTTGCGCTTTCCCCTCCGCTGAACATCCTCTTGTATGACTCGTAACACCTGACCATGAAAAAACGCCGCCCACAGGGGACGGCGTTTCAATCGCATCTTACATCAAACTTCGCGTGACTACTCGCCGAGTGCCGTAATCTTCCCGGCCTTCTCCAGCATGGCGCACAGCTCGACGGCCGCCTCTTGCGGAGAGCGCTTCGAGGTGTCGATCACGAGTTCCGGCTTGTTCGGCGCTTCATACGGCGCGTCGATCCCAGTGAACCCTTTGATCTCCCCGGCCCGAGCCTTCTTGTACAAACCCTTCGGGTCGCGCTCCTCGCAGACGTCTAGCGGGGTATCGCAGAAGCACTCGAAGAAATCTTCGGAGCCGATCGTCTCGCGGGCCACGTCGCGGTCGTCGCGGTAGGGGCTGATAAACGCGGTGATGGTGATGATCCCAGCATCAGCGAAGAGCTTACCGACCTCACCGATGCGGCGGATGTTCTCCGTGCGGTCCTCCGGGGAGAACCCAAGGTTTTTGTTGAGTCCGAAGCGGATGTTGTCGCCATCAAGAACGTACGCAAGGTGCCCGCGCTGCACCAGGGCGTGCTCCAGCGTGTAGGCGATGGTGCTCTTGCCGGACCCGCTCAGCCCGGTCATCCAGATAAGAGCCCCCTTCTGCTTGAGCATCGTCTCCCGCTCGCTCCGGTCTACGTGTCCCTCATGCCAGGTGATGTTCGTCGCCTTGATCTTCGTCACCGAAACTCTCCTTCTCGCGTCGATCGCGTGTGGATTGGCCCCGCTTCGAGGGCCTTTTAGCCTGTGATTTCCAAGCCAGCAGTATAGAGAGGGAAGGCGAACACCTCAAGTCGCGTAGGTCTGTACGCATGCTTACTCGATCTTCGTCGGAATGGTCAGAGGACCGGTCGCCCAGGATCAACCCCGAACCGCAGAGGACGTTGTTTCTGAATCTGCAGGAGATTCCGGTGGGATCAGTGTCGTACAGAACTCGGTTGACTCTTACGGGGGGGGGGAGGGAGTATATTTAATCGTTGACGGCTGCTGGGTTCATGTCGGCCGTCGGGTGTTCGCAGGCAAGAAACCGATCTTTCACTGAGGAAGAGACATGGGTATTAGGCCGTCGTTCAAATCGCTGTGCAGCGCTACCGTTTTTCTTGGGATCGTAGGATTTGCCATACCGGCTTCTGCAGGCCCGGTGCTAATTGGAGCTCTTGACTTCGAGGTTGATACTGAGGTCCCGATCGGATCACGATTCGGTTTTGTCCTGCAAATGTTGGATGCCGACAACAATTTTGTGGAAATTGGTCCGCCCCTTGGTGGTGTCGGGGGCGATCTGAGGTTTGGACCAGAAGTTTTTTGGGGTGACGGTGAATCGGGCCGATGGGACTCTCATAACACCTGGACCAGATTCTTGGTAGCAGGCCACACCTACGATCCGAGTTCGAGCGCCGTGTGCCTTGGGTATCTCCCGGCCGATGTCGATAATGATCGAACGAGCGTCTCGGCCGACATTCTGTGGCTTATCGATTGTCTAAACGGCGTGCAGACGTGCGAGATGTGGCAGTGCGACGTGGACCGCACCGGATATTCTGATGGTCATCGATTTGCTCAACGGGGCCGGCATGTTTGATCCGTGGCTCGGACGCACACTTCCGGCGAATCCATGTACGCCGGGTGCATCGCCCCTCGGCGGAAGCTCTTCGACTCTCTCAGCGGCGCGTACGGTTATCGATGAAGAAAACAACTCAGCCTTCGCCGACGGATTCGCCGACGCGAGGATGAAAGCGTATATCCCGGACACTGCCGCGGCCTTGACTCCTTGATCGCGGAGTGGTGCGTCATCTTGTATGATGGCGGCCGTGATGGTGCCTGTGGAAAAA
>JAJRSR010000156.1 GCA_024278695.1 Planctomycetota bacterium
AAAGCGTCTCTCGGCACGGGCAGGCCAGCGGTTGATGCGCTCTTCATGGCCATCATCATCCAGCCGAGCACAGAGGTGTCACCGTCTTGTCCGGGGTCATAGCGCCACCCGCCTTCGCTCCGATTTCGTGCGGCGTAGATGAACCGCATCGCCACCGCCACCGGTTCACGCAGACGCTCATCGCCAGTCATCACCAACGCCTCGGCCAGCGCGATGGACGCAATACCCTGCGTGTACATCGTTTCTGCGCCACGCAGGTCACCGTTGGCGGCCTGCTGGTCTAACAACCATTCGATCGCTCGTTCGACGTTGTCTTGGTAGGGTCCGTCCGCGTCGTGCGTATGTCCGGCACCCAGAAAACATAGCGTCGCCAGCCCAGTCAGTGCTACGTTGGCATTGATCGGCTTGGTGTCGTCACAACCGCCGCAGTCCTTATCGTACACGCGAATGTCCCAAGAGCCGTCCTCGTCCTGGTGCCGTGCCAGCCACTTCAGTGCCAGCGCAACGGCCGCCTCGGTTTCTTCGCTTCCGCCCATGCGCTTGACGAGATCCATCCTGTTTGGCGCGCTGCGCTGGACAAGGGCATTCTCCGGAGCGGCCTCCTCGGTCGATAGCTCGATGTCGATCGCCAGAAGACCCGGATCATCTGGGATCTCCATCGGTACGACGGTTCTATAGGAAACGGGCACGACCTGTGCCACGTCATCAGGCGCGATCGCATCCGGCAACAGCGACACATCGGCCGCAGCGATCGTCACATTATGGTGCGTTGGCTCAGCATCGAACCGTGGCGTATAGGCCTCTCGAACGGACCGGCTAATCCAAGAATCCACATTAGCACGGAGATCCGCAACCGATACGGGTGAGACCCGTACCCTCGGATCGTGCGCCCGGACCGCCTCCGACGCCTCAACCTTGGGAAGCTCGATCGCTTCAAAATCTGGAAGTACCGCATCGACCAACACCACCGGTTGCCGTGTGACCGACACGTCCGGCATGTTTTGATCCACACCGGTGTCACGCGTCGCTGCGGCTATCAACGATGCCGCAGGCGCGGGCTCATCTTGATCCAGATCAAGCCGGTCGATTCTTGGCGCAGCGCGACGCGACTCTACATACACATTGGTTGGCCTGATCCCCAAAAGACTGACGTGCGACACCACGGACGCTTCCACCTCAACCGCACTGGCGATCTGCGATGATTCCTGCGGCACCGAGACATCGACTGACGCGCCCTCAAAGGTCGAAACGTCCACCGACGCGGCCGCCGGCATCGCAAACGATACGTCCGGCATGCTTTGATCCACAACAGCGTCACGCAGCCTCGACGCGATTGACACCTCGACGAACGCCTCTATTTCTGGATCAAACCGGTCGATTTGCGGCGCGGCGCGATCCGAATCCACAGGCACGTTGGTCGGCCTGATGCCCGGCAGCGCAACAACCGAGTCCACACGCGCTACCGCTTCAATCGCGTTCGCGATCTGCGTCGATTCCTGCGGCACCGATACGTCGATTGATGTGCCGTCAAGAATCGATACGTCCAACGACGCGGCCGCCAGCTTGGCATGCGGCACATCCGGCATACTTTGATCCACAACCGCAGCAAGTCGTTCCGAAGCAATCGACGCTTCAACAGTGGCAGGCGTATCTTGATTGGGCTCCAACTCGTCAATCTGTGGCGCAGCGCGCTTCGACTCGACGTACACATTGGTGAGCCTGACCGCCTGGGGGTTGGCCGTGGATGCTGCCACATCTACCACCGCAGCCGCCGCAGCGATTCGAGATGACTCTTTCGGCATTGACACGTTAGCGAGGGCACCATCCGAAACCGAAAGCTCGACCGAAACCGCCGACACCAAAGCCAACACCGGAGCAGCATCCGCCGCTTGCGCCAACTGCTGCCCATCGACATCACCAGTCATCTCCGAAGTCGGCGCGGCCAACTCCGGCACCAACGATGCCTGAGCATCCGGAAGGGCTTCAGTCTCGGCAACATCCGCAACACGCAGACGCGGCGCAGTAGCCGTACGGTCTGAGGGATCAAGCCGAAACTCGGAAACTCGGGGGTGTTTTTCGGCGGATGCCACAGCGAGTTCAATGCCGGATGTGGGCGGGAGATCGCTCGGTGTCGGCGCGACGGACGCTTCATCTGAACGGTCTAGCAAGGGGACGGCACCACGGGCGGCCACCCATTCGACAAGACTTTCACGCATAACGGCGTGTTGGTCGAGCGGTTGAGACTTTGCCGGCAACACCGCGACCGATTGCTCCACCTGCGCCGCAGCCTTCACGACGACATCAGGGCGTCGAACATCATCAAGAGCGACATCCGACGGTGTTGCGGCTTGTTTGAACTCTGGCGCGTTCATGCGTGACGACTCGGCCGGAGTGGACACCAACACCTCGACCGGCGATGGCCGAAACGCCTTCGGTTTCTTCCAATCCCGCGTGTCTGGTAGCCATTCGACCGCAGCATCGACCAACGTCATTTCCGAGTGCGGCGCGGGTTCAACGGGAATCTCCTGGTGCTGCACGGCCAGCCGCGCCTCGCTCGCCTCCACAGGTATTTCTTTCGGTGCTTCGGCGCGGCTAAACGCCGGCGCTTCGAATGACGGAACTTCAACCGTCGTCAATCCACCAGTGATCTGCGAGGCGATAGCCTTACCGTTGGCTTCCGATGCTAGCGCGATCTGAATCTTACCGCGACGGGAAAACTCTCCGGCGATACTCGAAGACACGCCCCAGATCGTAAGCACCATCACCAAAACCAGATGCGCCAGGACCGAGCCCAGGAGGCACCGCATGAGCAAACTCAGTTGACGCTCTTCTGCTTGACGCATCAGCGCGAGCAGCAACAGGGCCAACGTCATCGCAATCAACATCCACGTCAGGTTGGGCCAGAGTGCCGACCACAGCGCCGCCCAGTTGATCGGCGATCGTTGGATCGCCTCGGAATCGACAAACACTTCTCGTGATGTCGTCCGGTACAAATGGTATTCGCGCGGGGCGTCGCCCGTAGCGCTTTCAGCAGTGGCGCTTCGATCGGAACTGAAGAACAAGCCGTAGCCACCTATGCCAAGGCTCGGATCCAGATCGTTGGACGTCGAATTAACGGTCTCGCCCAGGTTGTGCACCGCTTCGTGCGCGCCGCGTAGCCGTCGCGAGCGGTACAGATCGAAGCCGCCTTCACCACCCGCACGGTCCGAAGCAAAATAGAGAAAATCCCCGACGGGGCTCACGGCCGGTGCGCCTTCGTTGGACGGCGTGTTGATCGCGTCGATTGGGCGCGCAGCACCAACGCCATGACCATCGACGTCCGAAACATACAAGTCATACGTTCGCTGATTGATTTTTTCGGAAAGGGGGGCGGGATTGGGTGGCTTATCGCCTTCAAACAACGGACGGTTCGATGAAAAATAGAGCTGGTCACCACCCGGTGTCAACGCCGGTCCATATTCGTTAAACGGAGAATTGACCGCAGCGCCAAGGTTGACGGCCTCGTCAAACTCAAACGCGCTGGCGCTGCGCCGGTGCGCCACCCAGATATCGTAACCGCCGACGCTCCCGGCGCGATCGCTATAAAAATAAATCGCGCTACCGTCATGCGCCAGTACCGGACCAAGATCGTCGCTTTCGGAATTGACGGTCGCAAGGGCAGCCGGCTCTGACCAGCCGGAGGATTCCTTACGCGAGAAGTAGATGTCTGCATTATCACCGGGTTCACGGCACACAAAGAGCAACGTCATTCCATCTGCGGCCATGCGCGGCTCGCAATCTTCACCCGATATGTCGATCAAGCTCGACGGTCGCTTGGGCGGCTGCCACAAAATCTGGCGCAGCGCAGCGGCGGCCCTGGGTGCCTTAATCGTGTCGGCATCCGTATAGAACGCCTTCCGCGCAGGAAGCAAACGCCATGCGACTGTGCCGCCGATGGCCAGCAACAACACCGCACCAATAACAATGAACCATCGCCTCATCGTGTCACCCTGTATTCGATCCTGGGTTCATTTCTGAATTCATAGCCGGCTCGCTCACGCTAACGCCGCTTAGCGCGGTTGGGCCGAGCGCGTCAGATGCGCCTCCGCATAGGGGGCCGGTTCCTGCGCCAAAATACCAGGTTCTTGGCCTCGTAAATATCGATCAAAAAACGCCGCGACATAGGTGCGGGCAATCTCAATCGAACGCGCGGGATCGACACTGCTGAATTTCTTCTTTCGCCCGACCGGAGCGTTTCGATCGAACCGCTCGCTCAGCAACGCCGCATCCTCAAACGACGCGCGGCTGGCACCGTCAATGACGAGTTCCAGCAACTCTGCGTTGTGGCTACGGTACTGCGACCCGGTGCGCTCGAAACCCAAACGGCCAACGACAGACAAGAAGGACTTGGTCATCAACATCGGTACCTGGTCCAAATCTTCCACGCGACCATCAAGGGCAACGCCTGCCACGAGCCGGTCATCCGCAAGCAACGCACTCGCAGCCGCCCAACCGCCATACCCATGCCCCCAGACGCCAATCCGGCTCAGGTCGAGCCGCCCCGACAAGAAAAACGCCTTGTCCTTATTTCGGCGTAATAGCTCATCCACGACGAACCGGATATCTGCGATCCATGTCGGAAGATAGGCGATCATGGCGTGCCGCTTTTTTTCAGCACTGGCGAAGCCGTTTGGCCAGATTCGATCGCTGACAAAACCACCCGTCGGAAAAACCGTGGCGGCCGAGGCGTACGCGTGGTTGAGCGCGATGACCACATAACCGTGGCTGGCAAGATCCGTGATAAGCGAATGGTAGTTCTCGGGAAGCGAGAACAGCTCGTGCGAAAAAATCACAACGGGAAACCGCTGAACATCACCCTGAACCGGGACATCCAGGTGAGCGCGCGTGAAGACGTTACGCTCAAACCGTTGCCAAAACCGGCGTTGCTTGGCCCAAACGACCGCCGAGAGCGGATCCATGTACGCCACCCGAGGGTCGCGCGGCTTGACCTGAGCCGGGTAATAAACCTGCGCCACACACGTCCGTACATCTCCGGCCTGATCCGTAGCTAGCTCCTCGCGGGATGCGTCTGTAAAGAACATCCGACGAGCACCGACCGGCGCAGCACCGGTTGTCTCGGGCAAAAAAAATCGTTGGAAGGCACGGTTGCCGCTCAGATTGGGTGGTCGCACTTCAACAGAGTCAACAGCCGCTGCCGATCCAACCACAACCAAACACCATGTGACAGCCCACCGAGACGTGAAACGCCGACCACGCCTTCGATCAATCGGCGCAGCCAATGATAACAAACCGGCGAATCGCAACAGCTACCTCCCTACAACCGTATCCAAGAATGGCTCCTGGATGCCGGCACGTTTGCAGGTATCCAGCACGGTCACGATATTGGCATACGCCGTCGCACGATCACCGCGTACGGTAACCTTCTGGTCCGGATTCGCTGCAACTGCCTGGGTTACGCGCGCTTCAAGCTCGGCCGCACTCACGCTGCGGCCGCCAAGGATGATACCACCACGCTCATCCACGTTGACCACCAACTCCTGCAACATTGAGCTGATCGGCGCGGCCGACCCGGCAAACGGAAGCGCAATCTTCATCTCTCGTT
This sequence comes from Planctomycetota bacterium, assembly GCA_024278695.1. Lineage (GTDB taxonomy): Bacteria > Planctomycetota > Phycisphaerae > UBA1845 > UBA1845 > JAJRSP01. Next base: position 5,603 of record JAJRSR010000156.1, read on the forward strand.
CCGTCTGATGAAACGTCGTCGCGACAAGAAAGAAAATCAGCAGAAGAAACACCATATCAATCATGGGCGTCATCTCAATCGACACGCCGTCGGCATCTTGTGTTTTCGCTTTGATCAACATAGGTTACGTCCCCTAGGCACTCACCGCAGCCGGTGCCACCGACGCAGGTACGTCATCCACCGCCTGTAGCTTCGGCACATGCGCCGCCGTCGGTTTGGCGTGCGTGCTTGGGCCGTGCGTCTCGACAAAATCCACCGTCATCACATCGAGGTCGCGCACCAGATGGTCGATCTTCGCAGTGAAAAAGTGGTACGCGATCAACACGGGGATGGCGACCATAAGTCCGGCTGCCGTAGTAATCATCGCCTGGTAGATGCCCTTGGCGAGAACTTCCGTCCGGCCCAGCGCCTCGCCCGAGGTCGCCACCGTCTGAAACGCCGCAATCATACCAAAAATAGTGCCGAGCAAACCAAGCAACGGCGTGATTGACGCGATCACGGCCAACGATCGGAGGTTCTTGCGTAGGTTGAACACCACGCCCTCGCCGGCCTGCACAATATATTTTTCAATCGTCTCGATGGGTTGGCCCATGCGCTTGAGACCAGCCGCAAAAACCGTAGCGATCGGGCTGCCGTCCGCCTCGCAATAGGAAAGCGCCTTGGCGTAACCACCGTTGTCATCATTCAAATGCTCATTCACTTGCGTCAGGAATTGCGGCGGGATAATCTGTTTTTTCTGAAGGCTCACCAATCGCTCAATCACGATGGTCATCGCCACGAACGAACAGAGCCCAATCGGTATCATCACCGGACCGCCCTTGATCACGAAATCCCAGGCGGAGCCCAATTGCGAGGCGGCGTCTGCCGCACCCTCCGGCGCGCCCTGAGCGAACGCTGCCTGCGCGAGCCCCAACACCGCAACGACCAACAAACTAATTCTCATTGATTTGCACTCCTGTTCCATGCTCGCGCAAGAAAAACCGAACGCACCGATGCTTACATCCCCGGAACTTTCGGCTTGGCCAGCACGCCAAGTTGCTGCTGTGCCATCGTCGCCCAGCGGGACTCCGGATAGTCCTTCGTCACCTGCTCAAACTGCTTGCGCGCCTCGGTCACTTTGTTCAACTTGGCGAGGCAACGCCCGGCCTCATACAATGCCGCCGAGCTCCACTGCGGATAGGCGTAGAGAATATCGACCTTGAGCAGCTCGCCCGCAGCCACCTCGTACTTTTTCTGGGCAAAAAGACACTCACCAATCTGAAACTGAGCCCGGGCGGCCGTTGGACCTTGATGCCGCTCGATCACCTTCTTGTAAGACTTGATCGCGCCGTCGTGCTGCTGCTGGTTTTCTCGCGCCCAACCCAAACCAAACTGCGCCTGATACCACTGACCGTTGTCAGCATATTGTTCCAAATAAGTGGTGAACACGCGCTCACTCGCACTGAACTGCTGGAGTTGGGCATACGCCTCCCCCAGCCGAAGCAAGCTCGGCGCAACCACATCAGCCGTCGAAAAATCATCTACCACACGCGCCAGGTGTTTCGCCGCCCGTTCAAACTGCCCGAGTTTGAACGCCGATTCACCGGCGTAGAATACGGCCGAAGATACAAGCGGGTCATCATCCACACTGGCAAGAAACGCCTCGAAAAGCGACACGGCTTCGGCGTGCCGCCCGAGCTCAAACTCACACACGCCAAGCCGGTACGTCGCCTGATTCATCACGGCGGCCGGAACTTCTCCGGCATCACCGGAGTCTCGAATCCGACGCAGCAACGGCACCGCACGCTGAAAACGCTTCGCCGCACTTTCGATTCCTGCAAGTTCCAACAACGCATGAAGCTCATACTCGCGGGTGAGTCCGTTCTCGATAAGCTGGGCGTAGACCTCCGCCGCCTCGTCCGATCGACCAAGCTCGCGAAGGCACCACGCCTTCTCATACCGAACGGCCGAAGCCAACGACGGCTCCAGCGCCGCCGAGGCGGCCAGCGCGCGATCTGCCGCCGCCACGGCTTGCTCGTTTTTGTCCTGGCGGGCCAGCGCAATCGCTAACTGCGCACGTGCGGCCGGGGCCGAGCCCGACGATCCAAAATCCGAAAGATAAGTCGTGATTGCGGTCTCCGCCTCTGCAAAACGTTTGGACGCCATGAGCGCCTTGATACGTTGATAGGCGGCACCCGACTTGAGTTCGACATCCGCAGATGAACCCGAGGCTTTGCCGTAGAGCGTGTCGGCCTCATCAAAAGCACCACGGTGCATCGCAATCGTCGCGAGGTGGTTCAACGCATGTGGCGCAAAACGCGACTCCGGACCATCCGAAAGAACCTGTCGAAACGCTTTCTCCGCGTCATCCGCCCGGTCCAGCATGACCAACGCCTGCCCTTTTTCGAAAATCGCCTGAAGACGGTGCAGGCTGCTGGCTTCCTCACCTAGCAACTGATCGTAAACGGAAACCGCCTCTTCGGCTCTCCCCAGGCGCTGCAGCGACAAGCCGAGCTTAATGAGTGCATCATCCGCACCGGGCTGGTCCGCACCAGTCGCGAGAAACGCACGAAGCTCCTTCTCGGCCTGCTTCCACTCGCTGCGCTGAAAATGAATATCTCCCAGCGCCAGATGAGACGAACCGAAGACGGCGGCGTTTTCTTGTTGCCCACTCACCTCGGCCAGATAGGGCTCGGCCTCGTCCAGACGACCCAGCCGATGCAGCGCGGTACCAAGACGCAGCTTCGCCTTGTCCGACTGCACATCATCCTCAAACTGTGACAAATACTTCCGGTAACGCTCGATGGCCGGCTCGTACCGACCGACGAGGAAATCGTTTTCCGCAGCCAAGAAAGCCACGCCCGCCCTGGCCGGGTGCGCGGGGTAAGACTTCAAGAATGACAGCGCGTAAC
>JAJRSR010000157.1 GCA_024278695.1 Planctomycetota bacterium
CCCGCGCCAGCCCCTGATAGATCGATGCCGCTTCGGCACGGCGATCATAGTAGCCGACTCGGTGTGTCGTGCCAGTCTGCTCGTATTCTGGGCAGTTATCCCGAATCGCTACCGCGTGGGCAGCACCGAGACAACCATAATTGACGGGTACAGCACAAGAAGGGGTGTCAAAGAAAATGGCACGCCGGCTCATTGGCCACCCGCTCGGCAACCTTTGGGGTTGCCGAGCGCTCTATACAGATACGATGGTAGAACCGAGTCCCCCGTGACCAGATCACACCTTGGCCGAAGGCATCCTACCCAAACAACAGCGCGATCAGAAAAAACGGTAATGAAACAAGTATAGCAAACAACTCCGGTACCGCTGCCATCACTTCCATTTTGATTCTCCTTTTGGTTAACGAGAACGACGCCGGGCTACCCAAACACTCAGGAGCGACGAACATTCTCCAGGGTCACGGCTTCGCGCGGGCTCCCGACGATCAGGATTTCGTACGGACCGCGGTCTGGCGTATGGCACAACGGGTCTTACTGAACCACCTGTTTTTCCGCCGCAAGCGCCTTTGGAAAAAGTATGTTGTTCTCTTTGTGGATGTGCTGATGGAGGTCCGCTTCGAGTTTCGCCAGGCTGTCAAGCATGACACGGTATGTGTTGCAGGCATCGGCCGGAGGCGCAAAACCACCGGTTAGCGTTCGCAACGTGCCGAGCGCATCGCCGGCGTTGTCGTGCTCGTGTTCCATCATGCGGATCGGGTTCTCAATCGTACCGCAATGACCGGCCGCTGCAGTGGCACCGGAGTCGAGCTGCTTGATCATCGGAAACAACACCTGCTCTTCCTTTTGCATGTGCTGTTCGAGTTCGTCACGTAGCGCCGCGAAGGCATCGCGTACCTTCGGCAATTCCGGGTGCCGCTCACCGTGTACCTCAGCGACTCTGTTGGTCATCTTCGTGAGGCGCGGAAACTCCTCCCGCAAGTAGGCATGGTGCGTCGTGAGAATGTGATCCACCAACGACGTCATCGACTCCTGTAACCAATCCTTATGGGAGCCTGCTGATGACTCGACCTCGCACTTGTGCAGCGCGTCCAGGACAACCGTGATATCCTTGCCACCCGCCGCGCAAGCCTCATCAAGCGGCAGCTTACCACCACAGCAGTAGTCAATACCAAAGTGCTCGAACACGCGTGCTCGGCTCGGGTTTTCGGCGACCATTTCTCCGACGGTGAGTCCTGTTCCTTCATGGGTGCTCATGGTTTTCTCCGTTTCTCTTGGGCTACATTTCGAAAGCTCATCGGTGTTGAGCCGGGTCAATCTCGCACATAAAAAACTATCTGAACCCATATATCTACTTTACACGATCAACTGTATCGACTACAATGTGGATGTCAAGGTCCAATTAGTCTCTTTTTGAGGTTTTTTTGTATGATTTCTCCTACTGCCGAATACGCCCTACGGGCCGTGGTGGCCATCGCCCAGGGTGGGGGCGATGCAGTAGTGACCTCGAAGCTGGTTGAAATGACCAAGGTGCCGCCGGGTTATCTTCCGAAAGTGCTCCAAGCCTTGCGTCGCGGGGGTGTCGTACAATCTAAGCGAGGGCTTGGCGGTGGCTTTACACTGGCTCGAGTGCCCGAGCAGATTTCTGTCCTCGATGTCCTGATGATTGTGGACCCCATCAAACGCATCGAACGGTGCCCGCTCGACATTAATGCCCACAGCACGACCCTCTGCCCGCTGCACAGGCGGCTCGATGAGGCCGCGGGAATGGTGGAGAAGTCGTTCGCCGCAACAACAATTGCCGAACTGCTCATTAGCGGGGACGACAATCAAGCACCGCTCTGCCGCCCCAGCAAACCGCTCCGCTTGGGTTTGAAGCCTCGCCGATAAGGGGGCTTCAAACGGAACGTCCGCAAATGCGACAAACCGGAACCGAAAAACTCAGCGTGCCCGCCGTAGCAACATAGGCTCTCCATGATCTACATGCGGCACCAATCACTCGGGCCGAATTGACATCGACTCATGGCCCGACGTAGACTGCGACCCGGTTTGGGCAGTCGGTTCCGCATGAAATGACTATGAACAGACATCGCTTCAGGTCAATTTGCAGGGTGGCGTTGGTGGTACCTCTGATTGTCTCGGTACTGACGCGGCTGCCGTTCGCAGAGGGAATGCTCTTACACGAGCACGGTGACTACGGCCTCCACTCGCATGCCGTATCACTGGACGATCTGCGCGAGGGCGACCTGTGTGCTGCGTGGCACCATCACCATGATGGCGACCATGCCCCCTGCAATGACAACCACAGTGGTTCGTGCGACACCGAGCATAGCGATTCCTTGCTCGTCATCGTCAACCACCCGACCATTGCCACCGGTGTCCACAACGCAACCGACACTGTGATCGCTTCAACCCTACGTTTCTCCTCTAGGGTGTGGTCCCGATCGATGCCGCAAAGCGATCCACCCAACACTCGGCGCTTTTTGACTGCCGCTTGGCCCTCGGCGCACCCGCAGCGCCCGGCTTTCGCGTTAGATGCCCTGCTGCAAAGCAGTCACGCACTTCTGCTCTGATTGATTCACGTAGCTTCACCCGTTTCGTCCCCCGCCGGCAGTTTACACGGTGGGGGTTGTCTCCGCGCATTGGGCGCGGGTTTGGCATGCGAGTCAACAGAGCTTTCTCATGCAACAATGTTTACGAATGCTGGCGCTGGCCGGGGCGCTGACCCTGTGCGCGGCCTTAGGGTGTGACCGCCCCACTCAAGGCAAACCGAACCATCACGACCATCACGACAGCACCGAACACGATCACGGGGAGGGCCTTGAACCGATCAGCGTCACCCTGTTCACCTCGAAAGTGCTTCTTTTCATGGAGTACCCACACCTGGTACAGGGGGAGCAGGCGGCATTTCTCGCACATTTCTCGGTGCTGGCTACTGGGGAACCCATACGCTCCGGATCGCTTACGATCGAGGTCACACCGCCGAACGGGCCTCCCGTCAGCTTGACGCTTGACACACCGAAACACGATGGGTTGTTCGTGCCGGAATGGGTTTTCAAAACGCAAGGCCAACACCGGTTACGACTGTCGCTCGACGGCCCACAGGTACAGGATATTGTCGACGTCGGCACTATCATCGTCCACGCCAGCGCGCACGACGCTGAACAGGCGGCTGACGCCATGGCAGGCGATGAACCGCCGGACCTCGTACCATTCCTGTTGGAGCAACAGTGGAAGGTCGGGTTGTTGCTGACGGCGGCGTCGCAGCAATCCCTCACGCATCGCATCACAGCCCCAGCTCGGATTGTCCCCAAGCACGGCACCTCAGCCGTGGCCAGTCCTCCGATCGCCGGACGGCTTTCGCCCCCACCCCACGCACATTTTCCGCAGGTGGGGCAGCGCGTCGAGGCTGGCGCGGTGCTGGCATTCGTCGAACCACCGCTACCCGCCACCGATGCCATCCAACTCATCGCGAACCAAACGTGGATACAATCTTTGGAGCTTGAGATTGCGTTTCGCAAGCTCGATCTCGATACGAAAGCAGCAGAGATCAAAAGTTCTGTCCTGGCAGCTACGGCCAAACTGGATTTTGCGAAACGTATGATAGAACGCGAGGCCGAGCTGCTTCAGAAAGGTGTGGGGACAGACCAGCAACTTGATATGGCCAAACAAGACCTTCGGCTCGCACAAGCAACGTATGACGCCGCGGTAGCATCGCAACGCGCCAACGAAGAAGTACGAACACACCTGGGCGAATTTCACGCGAAAACGGACATTGACCTTGATAGCGGCACACGGCGTGCGGCGCATCCGCGAAGAGCGATCAAAGCACCCATAACCGGCATGGTCGTCAAGTCGGCCAGTGTCGAGGGTGAACAGGTTGAGGCGCACGTTCCCGTTTTTAGAATCGTCAATGCTGAGCGTGTCTGGGTGCGCGCAACAGTGTCGGAGTTTGACCTCGGGTCACTGACCGCCAACCCCGACGCCACGCTGAGCCTCCCTGCGTTCCCTGGCTGGAGCACCGACATCATCGGTGAGGCCGGCGGTCGGTTCGTGCATCTGGGGACCGTCGTGGATGAAGTGTCGCGTGTCGTCCCCATCACTTATGAACTCCCCAATCCCGATGGCCGTTTTCGTGTCGGCATGTTGGCAGAGGTCCAGGTGGCCACGCAGAGGGCGGATGATGTCGTGGCCATTCCCGAAGATGCCGTCGTGTTGGATAACGGACGACCCATCGCATTCGTCATGCTGGGAGGAGAGACCTTCCAGCGACGGGAACTCGAACTCGGCATTCGAGACCACGGTTTTGTCGAGATCCGAGACGGGATTGAGGCTGGAGAATATGTGGCCACGAAAGGTTCCTACGCGCTCAAACTGGCGTCGCAGTCACCGTCATCTTTCGGTGCGGGGCATGTCCATTAAGCGGAGCTACGACGATGGTTAACGCACTGATACGCTGGTCCCTCGCCAACCGCCTCGCCGTCATTGTTCTGTCGGGCATACTCATGGTCATTGGCACCTTTGTGGCCACGACCGTCCCTGTGGATGTGTTTCCCGATTTGACCGCCCCCACCGTGTCTATCCTTGTTGAGGGTCACTGCATGGCACCGGAAGAGATGGAGACACTTGTCACCTTCCCCATCGAAACCGCCGTCAACGGCGCAGCCAATGTCCGGCGCGTTCGATCCGCCACGGCAGTGGGAATCGCCGTTGTGTGGGTCGAGTTCGAGTGGGGAACCGATATCTACCGCGCACGTCAAACCGTCACAGAACGATTGGCCACCGTTTCCGGCAAGTTACCGCCGCAGGTCGAGCCGCCTTTGCTTGCGCCCATCTCATCCATCATGGGCGAGATTTTGTTTGTATCGCTAACCTCGGACAGACACGGGCCGCTTGAGCTTCGGACGGTAGCAGCGATCGACCTTCGCCGCCGACTGCTATCCATTCCCGGCGTCTCTCAAGTCACACCCATCGGTGGCGATGAAAAACAATATCAAGTTGTCCTTTCGCCGCAGCGACTCCGAGCCTTCGATTTGAACATGCGACATGTCGCCGAGGCACTACGCAACGCGAATGAAAATGTTTCGGCGGGGTTCCTCGTCCAAGGGGGACAAGAATCCATCCTGCAAGGCATCGGGCGGATTCAGACGACGGACGACATCGCAGATACGGTCGTCGCGCTACGCGGGGAGACTCCCGTTAAAGTATCTGACCTCGGCGTGGTTCAGATCGGAGCCGCCATTAAACGGGGAACAGGCGCGGCGTCGCGGCGCGGGCCAAACTGGGAGCCAATCACCGAACCCGCCGTCATCATCGCCATCCAAAAACAGCCCGGAACCAACACACTAGCGCTGACGGAACAACTCGACGCAGCGCTTGTCGAGATGCAAGCGTCACTGCCGGAAGGCATGTACATCAACAAGAAACTCTTTCGGCAGGCGGACTTCATTAAGATTTCGATCCACAACACGATTGAGGCGCTCCGTGACGGCGGCATCATGGTCATCTTCGTTGTCGTCGTGTTCCTTGCGAGCATGAGATCGAGCGTCATCACGCTGCTGGCGATACCCATCTCTCTCATCGTCACCGTGCTGGCGCTCAAGGGGTTTGGTTCAAGCATCAACACCATGACGCTTGGCGGCATGGCCATCGCTATCGGCGCGCTCGTCGATGACGCCATCATTGATGTGGAAAACATCGTACGCCGGCTGCGCGAAAACGCCGCCTTGCCAACCGAGAAGCAGCGTCCTGCCATCGAGATCGTTTTCAAAGCAAGCGTGGAAGTTCGGGCGTCAATCGTCTTTGCCACGCTCATTATTCTGCTGGTCTTCGTCCCTTTGTTCTTCCTCTCCGGGGTCGAAGGTCGCTTGCTTCGACCGCTGGGCATCGCGTTCATGGTCTCGCTGGCAGCGTCGCTCCTTGTCGCCCTTACGGTGACGCCCGCACTGAGTTATTACCTTCTGCCAAAAAGCAAAGCGGTCACGCGCCCCGACGAGCCGTGGGTCGTTCGGTTTCTCAAGCGTATCTATGACAAGCCGCTCCGCTGGGCGATGAGGCATCCGTGGCTTGTGGCACTACCCACCGCACTGCTACTAGGCCTAGCCATTGTCTGTGGTGCTTCTCTAGGCCGGAGCTTTCTACCGGAGTTCAACGAGGGAGCGCTCGTGGTCGGAATGGTCACGCTTCCCGGCACCTCTTTGGAACAGAGTGACAGGCTGGCCAATCTCGTCCAGACCACGCTCATGCAGCACCCGGAGGTTGTGGCCATTGGTCGCCGAACCGGGCGGGCTGAACAGGACGAACATGTGCAGGGCGTAGAAGCGAGTGAGATCGATCTTACGCTCGATATGAATGCGCCGGATCGGCTCGGACTTGAAAGCCGCAGCAAAGCGGCGCTATTGGAAGCCATGAGGAACAGTCTGGCTGCGATTCCCGGAGTGCAGACCACCTTCGGTCAACCCATCGGACATCGCGTTGACCACATGCTGTCCGGCACCCGCGCTAACATCGCCGTCAAGCTGTTCGGGAGTGATCTCAAGAAGTTGCGGTCGGTGGCCAAGCAGATCGAAGATACAATTCGTACGATCCCCGGCGTCGTTGATCTCTCCACGGAACAGCAGACGGAAGTTCCCACGGTGCGCGTCGATTTTGATCGTGCAGCGTTGGCGCGATTCGGATTGACCGCCAATGACGCGGCATCCGCCCTTAAGGCGGCTTACCAAGGCATCGAAGTCACACAGATTCTGGAGGGGCCCAAAGCCTTTGACCTCGTGGTGCGCGTCAGCGGCAAAGTCGCTTCCGGGGGAGACGGGGCCGTGTCGTGGATGAAAGCGTCATCGCGGGAAGTCCGCAATGTACTTGTCGATACGCATGACGGCACGAAGATACCGCTCAAGACGGTGGCGCGCATCAGCGAGGAGCGAGGCCCTAACCTCGTCATGCGAGAAAACGCGCATCGGCGGATCATCGTCCAGTGCAATGTGGCCGGGCGCGATTTGGGTGGCGTTGTGGATGATATTCGCCTTGCCGTTGCGGCTCAGGTCGAGCTTCCGCAGGGATACTATGTCAAATACGGCGGGCAGTTCGAGAGTGCAGAACAAACGAGGCGACAGCTTGCCATATTGGGTCTTGTCGTCGTTCTTGGAATCGGTTTTTTGCTTCACGTGGTGTTCCGAAGTGTGCGCGACGCGGCGCTGATTATGTTGAACCTGCCGTTGGCGCTGATCGGTGGTATCGCCGGCGTGTACCTCTCCGGCGGCGTCCTGTCCGTAGCGTCGTTGATCGGGTTCATTAGCGTGTTCGGCATCGCGGCACGCAACGGCATCATGATGGTCTCGCACATACGCCACCTTCAGCGTTTTGAAGGCGTGACCGACTTCGCCGAAGCCGTGCGTCTGGGGGCGATGGAGCGACTGGTGCCAATCCTGATGACCGCGATGGGGTCTGGGCTGGCGCTGATTCCGCTCGTGGTCGGCGGCGATCAACCCGGCAAGGAAATCCTCAGCCCCATGGCGATGGTGATCCTGTTCGGACTGCTGTCGTCCACGTTCTTGAACATGATCGTCGTCCCCGCGTTGTTCCTGCGATTGGGCCTCCCGGTCGAAGCCGAGCCGCCCGTGGAAGTCGAAGGCGATGTCGAGCGAATCGGACATGCGCTTCCAGCCGCCCCGATCTAAAGGAAGTCAAAGGTACCAACCGTTTACGATCAAACACGGTGCGATTTCGCCCAGAACGCCCCCCCCGTTGACCTCTACTGGGCTGTTGGTGAACAACGCCGAGTGGTTAAATGTCGTCCACCGAGTGGTTGGATATCGTCCACCCCGTGGTGCTTGCCCTTGATCTTCTTGCACCACTGGCCGTTTCGATGCCAAAAAAAAAGGGGGGGGGAGCTTGGCCACGGCTTCTTGGGTGTCGTTCGCTTCGATTTCTTCATCCTCTCCTCCTTTGAGTCATTCTATCGGAGAGGTCTGAAAACCGAGGTCGGGTGTCGTAACGGGTGTCGTCGTTTTGGCAGGTGCTGGTCAAGAAGGCCAAAATCGGCCATAATGGCATAGAATCAAAGATTGCCACCGTAGCTCAGTTGGCAGAGCAGCGGTTTTGTAAACCGCAGGTCAACGGTTCGAGTCCGTTCGGTGGCTGTTGCGTAAGTCCCGCTAAATGAAGCACATCCTCAAGTACCGCAAGGAGTTGCG
>JAJRSR010000158.1 GCA_024278695.1 Planctomycetota bacterium
AGCGGGGCCTGTCCAAGGGCTTGCCCATGAACAGCACCGCCCAGCAGAAGGGCAATCAGAAGGGTGGAAAAACGGCTGCTGCGGGTAATCCGTGCCACGGAGTTACGCTTGTCGGCCGCTACGTTGTTGGTCGTCGTCGTGTTCATCTCTAGGTCCTCTCAAACAGGGGTTTCGTTCACCCCGGTCGGCTGTCATCAGCCGCACAATCCGAAGCGATAGAGGACTTTGGCTGCGGAGGGGCTGAACCTTTCTCGCGGGGGAAGATTTTTTTGGTTATTTCTTACGGGCAGAGGGCTTTGGGGCGGATATCGGACGGTGGTGGTGTAAACTGACCGCTCAAAAGAGCGTTTTTGGACTTAAAACGCAGATTCTCCGGGGAAAGGAGGTATTCCGGATCAGGAAATATCGTCGCGTCGCGGCTTCCAGGGGGTGAGCGGTTTCTGGAAATCCTCGGCTGGCTTAAAGCGTGAAGTCGCTCCGGCGCTCCATCGGACGGTTAGCTCTCCGGTGACCGCAGATTCATCAGACGGTGGAACGGAAAAAGCGGCCACGGAGTAGTAGAACCCGCCAAGCCCAATCGAATGAACGATCGCCCGAGCCGGATCAAGCTGCTTGGTTTCCGTCAGCACTGCAACCGGCCCGCATTCCGGATCCAGCTCATCGTGATTGATCGTGCCGGGGACAATGCCGCGACGCAGCGCCAAACAGGTACAAACGGCCTGCAACGCCGAGGAGCCAGCCCCGTGCTGACCGAGCATCGACTTGATCGAGTGGATTGGGATGTCCGAAATCGATGCGCCGAAAACCTCACCCAGTGCCAGTGCCTCTACACGATCGTAAATGACTGACGAGGAGCCGTTCGCGTTGACCACGTCAACGTCGCCGGGTTGCCAGCCCGCCTCTGCGATCGCGCCGCGAAAGGCATCCACGCACGGTCGAAGATCCAACTCCGGCGAACTTGCCGAGTACTGCCGATTCTGACCGGCCGAACATACTTGGTATCCGGCGAGCTGTGCGTAGACACGCGCTCGGCGCTCTTTGGCGTGCGGGGCGGCTTCGAGCAAAAGGGCTGCGGCGCCTTCACCGATCACGTTTCCCTCTCGATGCCGATCAAACGGACGCGATGCGCGTCCCGGATCATCATTGAACGAGGTGGCGAGGGAACCTGATGCGTTGAGCGCCGCGAGAATCTCCGGAACGAGTTCGCAGTCTGTACCCACGACGAGCATGGCGTCCACGGCTCCGGATTGAATCATCCGCATAGCTTGACCGGCCGCGTCGATGCCTGAGTTGCAGCCGGATGTCGTCGTGTGGATCGGGCCGCGTATGTTGAAAAAGGAAGTAACGACACACGCGATCGAGTGGTTGAACGCATGAAACGCTGCATGAGCCGGCAAACTACCAGTATCCCGAATCCGATCGCGAAACACAAAGAGCGTTTCGAGGTTTCCGATAGACGTCCCGATATGCACACCGAGTCGCGTTGGGTCGCACCTGTCGAGATCGAGTTCGGCGTCGTGGAGTGCCATCACTGAGGCGGCAAGGGCCAACTGCGCCGGACGCGGCGTGCGACGTCCCATTGCGGTCCCGCCATCGACATAATCTCCGAGGTTAAAGTTCTTGACTTCAGCGGCAATTTTCGATGGTGACGCGGTCGCATCACAAAGTGTGATGGTGCCGAAGCCGTGCTTGCCCGCGCATAGCCCGTCCCAGAATGCGTTTCGGCCGCACCCAATAGCACTCACGGGGCCGACCCCGGTAACAACGACGGGCACTTGAACCATGACTGCCTTCCCGGGCTGATAGGGAGATGCTACATCCCTTTGCCATGCGGCGCGTTTAGAGACACCGGTTCAGTTGCGAACCTCAACCTCCACTTCGATAAAGTCGAAACTGGGAATGTCTGTGCCGAAAACACCGCACGCGTCCGACTCTACGCTGTCTCGGATAATATCGTTTTCGACTGTGAGGCGAATGTAGTGAAAGCCCGGCGCGAGGCGGGCGATGGGGCGTGCGGTCGTGGCAAACGCCTCGCCCGGCGTCAAGACGCAGGGGGCATCTTCCGTCGCGTTGGATGTCCAACTGTACGTTAGCACCGTGGCACCGTTGCCGAGGGTGCTGCCGTCGCCCACGAACTGCACCGGTATGCCGGACGTGTTGCTCGGCGCTTCGATCAGAAATCCAGCGGCCGTGGGCGTCACGGTTTGACCTTCGATTGCCTCCACACTCGCCACAGCCGTGGGCCAGGAACTCGTGCATTCGATAGCGTTTTGCGCGCAGGGGCTCTGGAATGCGACCCGCGCAGATACGGCCGGCAGCGCGGTCGCAACAGGCTGGATGGTGCAGCTTACCATCGTGCCAGTGGCTAGGAACGCCCCGCACCATGCGACAATCCGCCCGCATCGAGATCGAGAAACCAAACGGCACCATGAGTTTTTTGGAAAGCTTCTTGGCATTTATCATTCTCCTATTGACGCCTCCCAGCGTAGCCGCCGGGATGGTGTTGGGCAAGGGCGATGGGCGTCTACTGCCGCGTTTCGAGGGCTTAGCGGCGGTTCGATGTAGGTATTGACTGCTGGGGATTTGATTCTCGGAGTTCCGTGTCATAGACTTATCTTATGATGCGTTGGTCGATTCCATCTTTGCGAGTCCTGTTTCTCGCGTGCCTTGTCCCGGTTTCGGGTTGTGCACAGCTCAAGCTCGCTACGAGTCCGCCGGGGCTTGCCTCGTTGGCGGTGCCATCGTCTGTCGTCCAGGGTCGTATGCTGCTTGTGTCCTATCAAGAGCTGGATGCGCCAAAGCGGGATGTGCCGCGATCCCATGCGAAAGCCACTGAGTCGGAGCTCGCCAAGGAACCCACGAAGCAGCCAAGCGAGGCCGTGAAGGACGCTGCCGGGGAGAATGTTGACGCAAGGAAAGTTGACGAGGGCGACGAGTCTCCTGCTGAGAAGAAACCGGCCTATACGTCGCCTGGTCTGCCATATCAACAGCTTGCCGTTGCGGTCGCCGTGGCCGCCGTGGGGGCCGTTGCCGATGATGAGGCAAAACTCGGTCGCGCGTTTAGCGAGTCCGTCGCATTTTCCGATGCCGGGTCCATCGGCCGGCTCGGTTTGACCGCGCCGCCGACGCGCCTAGCCGGTCGTGTGACAAGCCGCCCCGGTTTGCAGGAAGGGCCGGCCACCGGGCTGGGGTTTGCCGCGCTCGACCGTAACATTTTCACGCCGCAGATCAACCGCCTTAGTGGTGCAACCGGAAGGTGCCAAGATCTTGCACGCGCGGGGTTCTTCGGCGGAAGCCGGGCCGGCTGCGAGCAATCGTTTCGGGGCCGATCATTCCGAAGGCGATAACGCTTTTCCCGCGCTGAATCGTAAGACTTCTTGCTATCCTCCTTAGTTCTAGGAGGGCTGGGCTGGGGGGCATCCATCTAGTGTGGTTGACGGTTGCGTCGTGCGCTTGGTTCGTACAGCCTAAGGAAGCGTGGTTTCCCCGATGAACACCGCATCAAAATACTGCTGCGGGTCCTGGATGATCGATGGGAACACTTCGCTAACGATTTGCCCGCCGATCAGGCGGTCAAGCTGTACCTGCCCGCGGGCGAACTCCAGGTTTCTCAAAAACGCCAGTGTGGCGCTTCGGTTCATGATGTCGATCTGCTCAACGTGAAACAGCCCGACCAAGTGGCCGATCTCGTGGGCTGCCGTCTGTGCGAGCGTGAGCACGACATTATTGAGCGAGCCGATCGCAGAGGTCCAGCACGCCTGACCGCGTCCCTGAAAACTTCCGACATAAACGACGGCCGTGTCATCGCGAACGCGGTTACCAGGGTCTACGTTGGTGCCACGCGGTAACACCTCACCAAAAACGACACGCACCTGGCATTCCGGCCGCGCGGGATCGGGCGGCGGGAGCGCCGCGTCGTTCGTATCATCCGCGTCGGCCGGCACGCGTTGCGGCGAGAAAGTCAGCCGAGAGAAGGGCTCATCGGTTTGCGTGGGTGTTTCGTCGGTGACCTCAATCGGTGTACCTTCGAAAATCTGCTGCAACGACCGGAGCACTTCCGATCGTACGCTGGACTCGATGGACGTGAGAAAATCCTTGTCTTCTGCCGTGCCATCGACCGGATCCCATAGCCCCGGTTCGGTTAGGAACCCGGTCTCGAAATCCACGACGACGAGTTGGCGCGGCACGCGCTCCGCAGCCAGATCGGTTGCTCGATCGACGATCACCGAGGCGGTTTGCTCGCGCTCCGCAGCGTCGGGTGCGTATAATAGGAACACGAAATAAGTCGCGTTCTCACGGATTTCATAAAAGAACGGTGTCCCAACGGGGCCGCCGCCGACCAAAACCGCGGTGTCGCCGCCTTCGTCCTCCAATGCGATAAGGAGCGCGGAACGGGCCGTCTCGCTGGTTACGGTGACGCT
>JAJRSR010000159.1 GCA_024278695.1 Planctomycetota bacterium
GGCGTTTTGCAAGCACCTCACCGCCGAGATCGGTGTCGCGGCGATCCCGCCCGGGTCGTTCTACGCGGACCCCGCTCATGGCCGATCGCTCGTGCGTTTCGCCTTCTGTAAACGCATGGAAACACTCGAAGCGGCGGTCTCGCGCATGCAGCGGCTCAAGCGGTAGGCCCTTTCTTCCGCGTTTTATTGCAAGGAAGGCGGTTTCTACCGCCCAGCCGGGCTCCATTGGAGCAGATTTCTGCTTTCTTGTTGACAGACGGGGGGGGGGGCGTAGACTGGTGGAACCACTTGCATCGGAGGCTGGGCTGATGACCATGTCGATTCAACGAAAGTTCCTGCTGCCCATGATGTGTCTGGCCATGCCGACCGCCGCGATCGCGCAGGTTCAGATGTTCCCGACGATGGAATCCATCCGCGAGACGGTGCCCGATCGTGTCGAGGTCGTTGCCTTTATGCTCGACTCGAGCATGCACTTCTTCGACATGAACAACGACGGCGGCATCAGCGACACCGATGTCGCGTTCATGGTCGAAGATCGGCTCATGGAACTCTATGGGCCTGATCTGAACATCCCCGATCTTGATGGCGACGGCGCCCTGACCGGCGAGGACATGGTGGCCGCTATCACGACGATCCTCGCCTCTTCGTTCGGCGATATCGATGGCACCGGCGAGACCGTCACGGGCGACGACGTGATGGCGGCGGGAAGCAACCTCAACGCGGGCTCGCCCAACGCGGACGTGAACTTTGATGGCACCGCCGATCTGATCGACGTGCTGGAAGTCGATAACCAGATCGGAAACCAAGTCAACGAGTGGGACATCGAGACCGCAGCACGGTCGATCTTTGCGTACATCGGTTTCATTCGAGAGCAAGGAAGAGCGTACTTCATTCCCGAAGAGGCACCCGACAAGGACCATCTTCAAGGTATTTCTGGAACGTGGCCTGATAATTTCCCCAGATGGTGGCGTTCGAACCACCAAACCGGAGTCTCCTTATCTTACGACCCCCATCGCCTGCCCTACAACCATGGCTCTGCGATCACGAGGCAATACCCTAGCAACCCGAGTCAGCCGCATGACAAAAACCTGAGCAAGCAGTGGCCTGCAAATCACTACTGGCATACATCATTATCGTGGCCGGTTGAAGGGGATCCACCTCAACTCAGCCACGAAACTCAGGTCAGCGGGACGTGGCCTGCGGGTCACTCTTATGAGGACTCTCGATGGTGGGATGAAAATCTCAATCCGCACGACCTCCTCGTCTCGCGTTCATGGTGGCCTCAACACACTGCATCCGACTCGAGCACGCGTATCATCCCTCCTCTCCACCGCGAGCATGTCAGCCACTATTGGGTTCACGACACTCAACTGTCACAAAACACCTGGCCTCCAAATCACAGCTCGTTGGTCTCTGATGGATGGGGACCGGGGCACAGCATGAGACAGAGTTCGGCGTATCCACCAAATCATGTCGTGACCGCAAGCGCCACTTGGCCCGGCCCGCAGATCTCGTGGCCACCATCTCATACACTCACGGTTTCAGCCACATGGGGAGAGCCAGTGCCTGGCCCGTGGCCGTTGTTTCCTCCGAACCATACCTGGTTTACAACTTTCAGGGATATTGTCACCCCTGTGGTTCCCCGTGTGCCGTGGTCAAGTGCCCCTTGAACGATCAGATTATTTGGTGCGTCGCACAAACGGGTGCTCTGTGTTCTGTCATCCAAACGGTCAAAAGGGTCCGATGCGGAATATGAAAGATGTGGGCCTGATCGTGCTGGCAGGACTTATCTCGTTATCAGGCTGCGCGAGAATGGAACGGCTCAAGACTCATCCCTTGGGTGCGTGCGTCACGTTTAACGAAGCATCTCTTGAGCCCGTCAAGAGCCGCGATCACACAACTCGTGGCTGGAAAATCGATCATACTTCGTTCAATGATCCTCGCAGCATCCTCAAGCATGTCGTGACGCATGCCCCCGCTCGAGCGGTCGTCTATCCGACCGAGCGGTACTACTACTACACCTTCCCCCTCGCGTCGCGCGTCATCAGCGGCAACATCCGCTTTGTCGATGCCGACCAAGGCTCCATCTCGATCGGCTACTTCGACGCCCACAACACGGCGGACATGAAAACGCTCGTGTTTCAGGACGGAAAAGATGGCGTCCGCATCGAGACCGACCCGACAGGACACGAAATACGCCTCACGATCGACGACATCACACGAACGTTCATCCTGGATCAATCTGCCTTTACACAACCCTCGTTTGATCTTCTCCCGGGCGAACAGTTTATCTCAGGCGTCAGAGATGAGTCCGGCTACCACCTCTCGCTCATGTACTGGCCCAAGGACCGAGCGTTTTATTATGTGCTCAATCCCGACATGCCCCTGCCCGAGCGTTTGATTCGTGGCGAGAGTGAGCCGCTCGAAGTCTGGTTCGGCGAAAAATCTCGGTTCTGTTTCGTGTATCTTCCACGATTTAGTCGTCACATCCTCGTCGGCGTTCATGCACGCGAGATCATGAACAACACATGGTTTGACGGGCCCTTTGATCAGGTCCCGCCGAACCTCCCGATCCGTAGTATTCTCGAACAGGCCTACCCGTACGTCATCGACGCGGGTGGAATCGACGAGCACGGCAACTTTCTCAAGATGGAAGGGCAGCGCGTCGCAATCTCGCCTTATCGCGACTACACGTCCGGCCCCCAACTCGAAGCCGACCTGCAAAGGCTGATCAATCGCGACGACCCGACGCCTGGCACCTGGACCAACGCGGTCTATGAATCAAAGAAGAACTGGGCCCCGCCCGCCGAGGTCGGCAACATCACGGGACATCAGTCCGACGTTTCGATCGCCTGGCCACCCAATCACTGGGGCTCCAGCAGCCGAACCTGGCCGCGAGACCATCGTGCCGCAACAAGCACCACCTGGCCACCAAGCCACAGCGCCTTGACGAGCAAGCGTGACGCCCATCCCGGTTGACCGCAGATTCTGTGTCCTCAATCTTGGTACAAGAGTTTTCTTGCTGTGGCGATCTCCCCTTGAGTTGGGCCTCATGTGACCGAGAGGGCTCACGCCATGGCCGCTGGCGGATGCTGCGGCGCGGCGATACGCTGGGGGCATGATCAGCAGACTGGGTCTTCGCATCAGTGCAGCCTTTCCGGGCGGTCGTCTCCGTTGCGATCTGTGCAACCAGACGCGTGCGAATGAATAAGGCGAACGAGTCACCGTGAACCACACCGGGGCGAACAAGCACGTTCACACCATTCTTCGCGCGGCCATCGCAGCGGTGGACCCGGCCATGTGCGTCGCCCGGGCGCTCGCCGACATGCCGGACATCGGCGAGGCGGCGGCGGTGATCGCCATCGGCAAGGCGGCGACGGGGATGCACGCGGGTTACACCGAGGTGCGAGGAACGGGGGGCGTGGGAAGCGCGGGGGGCGAGCGGTTTATGCTCACCGTCGAGGGCTGCGGGGCGCCGCGTTGGGCGCACATCGGCGACCATCCCCTGCCGACGGGGCGCAATGTTGCGGCGGCCCGTGCGCTGGTTTCGTTCATCGAGCGACTCGAAC
>JAJRSR010000160.1 GCA_024278695.1 Planctomycetota bacterium
CACTATCTGGCACTTTAACCACCGCAGGGGAATCACCACCGGACATACCATCACCAAACAGATTCGTCACGACGCCGACAAAACCCGCCGGAATCACCTCGGCCGGGAGAATCTGAACATCGTACACATACGGGTTGAGCTTGTAGGTGCCCGGCGTGAGCACCTCTCGCAAAATCCCCTGTGTGCCGCTCTCGCGACCCACGACGATTTGCCCGGCCGGTGCCTCCGGACCAACACGGCGCGTCACCACGCCGATCTGGGGAAACTCCCCCTTGAACTGAAATGTGCCCGCTCGAAGCTGATCGCGCTGCCGCGCATCGAGCGAATGAATCCACTCCCACGTGCTCGGATCACCCGAGGGGATCACCGTGAGCGGCTTGAGCTCCCAATCCCAGACGATCGGGTTGTAAAAATGCCGACCCGGTCCGAGCACCTCGACCTGAATACCGCGAAACCCCGGCTCCGTCGCCACACGCTGCCCCGACGGTAGCACGGTACCCATCTTGCGGATCAACACGGCGCAACGATCATGCGGTACATACACACGGCACGTCGTCCATGCGAGAACGCCCACGCCGGCCAGCAACACCAAAAACACACCCGAACCGATAAGCATCACACGACGTGTCATTCGGCACCCCCTTTCGGAGAAGTCGTCTTAAAAGTTTGAAGCTGTTTGAAGACCTCCGCGAAGGGTCCGTCCGTGTTCGACAAGACCGAGCGAATCGACGGGGCCGTCTTTTTCAGGAAGAACTGCTGAGCGTACGTCGTGCCGTCGCCAAACGCGGCCACGGCGCGCTTGAGTGGCTCCGCCCGCGCGCTGTAGTTAAAGAGGATCACGTTGGCCTCCGCCTGCCCGGTGGCGCGGATCGCCATCGCGAGTTTTTCCGCGGCCTCCAGCTCCAGCCGCGCCACTTCCAACTCTCGCTGCGCCTGCGTCACGGAAATGACTTTCCGCTGCTTCGCCTGCTGCACCGTGGTCACAACCTCACGCCGGGCATCACCAAGCGCCCCATTCTGCTTCTGGAGCTCCTGCTGCTCCACCAGAAGCGATTCGGACCGGGCCTCTTCCATCTGATTGGTGGACCGCTCGATCTCTTGATCGGCCTGCTCCCGCTGCGAGATTAAACTCGCGATCTC
This sequence comes from Planctomycetota bacterium, assembly GCA_024278695.1. Lineage (GTDB taxonomy): Bacteria > Planctomycetota > Phycisphaerae > UBA1845 > UBA1845 > JAJRSP01. The sequence continues at coordinate 1,141 of JAJRSR010000160.1, forward strand.
CGCCGGCGGCTTGATGTCACGCACCAACGCTGATTTGATATCGATCCCCTGCGACCAACATTCCCGGCGCAGCTCCTGCAGCAAGAGATCCTGAAACGCCGTGCGCGTCTTGCCGCTGATAAACTCACGCGCGCTAAGCTTGGACCCCTGAATGCGTGAAATACTCCGGGCGTTTGGCAGGATGATCTTGTTCAGAATGTCAGACTCGTTGCCGTATTCCACCGTCACACGGGCCACATGCTCCGGACGCAGCGCCCACTCGATCGTGCCTTCGATAGCGATCGTAAAGCTATCGCTGGAGGGGAACTGGATCGCATCGGCACCGAGCATGTCGTACTTGTGGCTGCGAACGTCCACGATTTCGATCTGCTTGAGGTACGGGTTGTAATACTCCAAGCCCGGCGGAACCGTTTCCGACTGCACGCCCTTTTCCCCCGGCTGCACGGTGTAGGTGTTCTTGGTTTTCGGGTCATCACCCGAGAGCAGCGTCACCACACCGACGTGCCCTTCTGAAATCCGAGCCGCTTTGAACCGCTGCACATCATACGCCAGTAGATTCACGTAGTGCTTGGCCGGCGTAAGAATCTCCGCCTGGGGTCCGCGTTCGTCCGGCTCCGTCGCCACGGTCTTGGGGTACGGCAACGGCTTGCCGAACTTTCGGATCAGCACGCCCATCTCGTCTTGCTGGATGATCGTCGCGTCGAGCGTCACCGGCTTGATCGAGTATGGATTCGGGAAATACCGCCCCTCCCCCAGAACACGATACCGTATGCCCTTATAGCCAACCCTGACGGCGTCTTCCGATTCGCCCGTGGCCGCCGCAATGCGCGACACCAACTCCGGATAGAGCACGACCTGATCCCCAAACTCATCGGTGAGCGCCGCCGGAAGCCGCTTACCCGTCTTGTTCACATAGACAAGCAACTTGTCAGGATTCACCTCTACACGAATGACAAACCAAAACAACAAGCCGGTAACGACCAGCAGCAGGAACACGCCGCTGGCCACGGCCTGGATCAACGAAAACGGTCGCCGATCCGTCGGCGTGGCATACGGATCACCCATGTCAGACATGACCGAACCTTTCTAAAAAGACTTCCCGAAGAACTACGAAAACTACACCGTATCATCCAACGACGCGCCACCTAACGGCCCATCGTCCAGCGGCTTGCCGCAACGAGCACAAAACCGCGCTCCGTCGCGATTACCATTCTTGCACGACGAACAGACCCGCGTACCGTCGCCCTCGGACGATCGAAACGCACACCGCAGCAGCCACATCCCCGCAGCGAACAACAGCACCACAAGGACAACCACGATCATCGTCATCGAGCCAGTAACCATCACGCAACGCCTCTCTTGAACGGCTTCACGGGGAGTATAACACAGTGCGACCACATGTGGCGTTATAACCTGCGGCCATGTTTGGAACGCAAAATGAGCCCGCAACACGCCGTTTCCGACCCGCACATGGGAGGCCCACGAGATGTGGTATATTGTCAAAAGGAAGGAGAAACGGATGATGTGTGTCGTCGGTCGCTCGTTTCTAGCGGAAACCACCGCATCGAAAGATACTCGCCACAGTAACAATAGCGACGATTGACGCTCGATTGAGCCCGAGGCTTGAGGTAGGTTGAAGCCGTCTTCGAAAACCAGGAAGAAACGAATCGTACATGACAATCACATCGACATGAATGAGTCACAGGCCGACGCGCGGCATCAATAGGGATAACGCACGCTACATGAAAGCCCTAACAACCCTAGTCCACGCAGAGCGAAGCCACAGCCGCGATCATAGCGTTGTCTACCTGTTGCGTGATGTCCGCTTCAGTGGCCGAGACAGTCAGGGTGTATAGCTTCTCGTTCTTGATCACATCGACCCGGTAGGAGAAGGTGCCATCCTGAGTGTAGTTCGTCTGACTGGCTTCGTCGCCGTTGGAAAGGATCAGTTCGAAGGCTACCGCAACCGTTCCACCGGCCGCGGTGATGTCTGCGTTGGCCGTCGCCACGATGAGCGCCAAGTCCGCTGGGAAGTCTGTCCGGTTGACCTCGGCCGACACGACCACGCCGACGCCGTCCGTCGAAAACGACCACGCCCCGGCAAAGTCCGCGTCCGCGTTGAGCACCTGCCCCGCCGCTTCCACGGCCAGAACATCGAGTTCGAAGCCGAAACCCTGATCGTCATTGCGGTAACTCGTACCGCAAGCCGCACCGCCATCGCCGGAAAGATCGATCGGATCGATCACCGTATCACCGTCCACACCAACCGTGCTGGAAAGCGTCCCCGCATTGCCGCAACCGGACAGCAGCGTCGTTAATGATACGACAACGCAAAGCGCGAACAACGTCGCGCAGCCGGACAGCAAAAAACTACGATTTCGCGAGCACATCGAAAGCATACGAACGTCCATCAGTCGACTCCGTGGCCACAGGATCCGGGCGGCTACCTAACTCCGCAATCGTGAATCGGACGGCTCCAGGCTTCACTTAACGCGGCAACGTCCGAACACACCATAGAAATGAGCGTTTCGACCTATAAACAAAGGGTAAAGTCCGATCAATTCAACACCGCCCAACGAACGGGTGTCCCATTCTTCGAGTACGCTCGAAGGGTGGGGGACGGGCCAATAGCGAAAGCAGCAACCAACGCCTAAAGGTAACACTCACTCGAACCGCAGGCTTCAGCCTGCGCGTCACCACGACAACCAGCACCGCGCCAAACCGAATCAAGAACTCAAACAAAAAAAGGAGGCGTTGACCCGCTTTCGCAAGTCAACGCCTCCATGTCATGACCGTTTGTCGTGCTTCGGCGCTTACGCCCGTGGGTGGGTGTCGTCGTAGACGGCTTTCAACCTCGGGGCGGTCAGGTGCGTATAAACCTGCGTCGTGGAAAGCGACTGATGCCCGAGCAGCTCCTGGACGCTTCTCAGATCAGCACCGTTGTTGAGCATGTGCGTCGCAAAACTGTGCCGCAGCGTGTGCGGGCTGATACTCGGATCGAGTCCCGACTCGGCCAGGTACTTGTCCAGCTTACGACGTACACTTCGCGTGCTGAGCCGCTGACCGTGCTTGTTGACGAACAGGGCTTCCGGATCAAACCCGGCCGACCGTACATCGGCCCGACGCAGCTCAAGGTAGCGCTTGATCGAAGCGATGGCCGTAGGACCGATCGGTGCGGTGCGCTGTTTCTTGCCCTTGCCGCTCACGCGGATCGTGCCACCCTCGAAGTTCACATCGTTAAAGTTCATATCCACCAGCTCGCTCACGCGAACACCGGTAGAGAACAACACTTCGAGCATCGCACGGTCGCGAGCGCCCAAGAGCGTGTTGATATCCGGCGTGCTGAGCAGCCGGTTGATATCGTTGAGCTCAAGGAACTTCGGCAGGCGTTTTTCCTGCTTCGGTGTCCGAATGGTCGCCAGCGGATGAACCTTCACATAGCTACGCCGCAAGCAGAACTTGTAGAAGCTGCGTAGCGTGGCCAGCTTTCGAGCGACGGTCGATTTGGAATAGCTCTGCGTTCCGAGAAACGCGAGATACTCTTTAATCTGGTCGGATGTGGCATCACGCAGTTTCTGCTGCACCGACACCTCAACCATCAACGCCGCCCCAGTTTCTGCACCGCCCTGACCCGCAGCAGCCACAGTGCGGCTGGCTGACGAGAAGTTCTGCCGACCGCTTGCTGCCGCCATATTGCCGGACAGAAATGCGCAGAACTGCGCCAAGTCAGCAGAGTAGCACTTCGCCGTATGGGGCGAGAAGTGCCGCTCAAACTTCAGGTAGTTTAGAAACTCGTCAATCAATGAATTCTCTGTCATGATCGCAGTCACACACCGGCGAAATCCAGCAAAACCCCCTGGTCGAGCCACGACCAGTTACTCGCTAACCTTCTTGCCGCTCTGACGACAAAGCGATCTGATCGAGGTCCGTCTCGATCCTTCGCCCCATCTGGTAACTCAAAACCGCCGCATCGAACCAGTCGAAGCAACTGTCTTGATCTCCCGCCATCGAGGCAAAGGCGTCGATCACTTGCGACTCCTGACCGGTCTGGTATCGGAACACGAACCGTTCCTCGCCCTTAACCAGCGACAGTTGTCGCAACTCACTCATGGTATCCATACCCGTATGCTCAAAGGTCGTTACGGAACCACGGCTCCGCTCGGACCATCCAAAAGCTCTTGTATCGTGGCATAACAGCAATACTGCACAAAACCTTGCTGCCCCACCACATAGCGGCGCCACCCGTACGGGCTCTTGTCGGCACCACGAAGCGCCGCATAGCGCTTGATATCCGCTACAACAGAAGCATGCGAAGCGTCGAAAACGTGCTGTGTTTCTGCCAGCACCCGGCGACGACCGCTGCGCGTCAGCGACGAACCAGCCAACCGACCCGACCGAGACAACGCGACCGGGTCCACACCGCCGACGTTCGGGCCGATGCCCGTCCCGTACAACTGCGCCGAAATCCCAATGCGTGGCGGATCATAAGGCTCATACTCCGTCACCGAAAAAACCAAAATCGCATCCGCGCCAACCGCTCGCGAAACCGCCAAAGCCTGCGACGCTGTCCGAAGCCGGTCTTCGCCGGAGGCCATCATTGCGGCCAACACGCGACTCACCGGGATCACCGTCGTCCCGCTTGCGTAACCCAACTCGCTGGCCATCCGATCGGCAAATCGATTCGGATCAAAGTCCGTCGAGCCGCTCTGATTGATGGCCGGTGCCACCGCAATCGTAATCGGGCTCATCAGCCGGTTCGGAATCGTTGCCGTCACGGTCGAAACCTGACGCCGCATGGCACAACCCGATACCGCCGGTGCCACAACCACCACCAGGAGCATCCATCTCCAACCTGCGATCAACCGCATTGTCGTCATCCCTGACTAGCATCCATGCTTCCGACTCGCACAAACCGGTCCAGGTTGGTCCGGCGATTAAGCGCCGGCAAGGCGTTCGGGCAAAAAGTTCATCGTCAATTCGACGGGTACTCTTGCGTCGCAACCGTTTTCAGTGCGATCCCTAGTGTCCACCGCGGGCAGCCGCCGGCTGCACCGTCGCCTGCGTCGGCAACCGGCTAATCACGCTGCCGTTGGGCGGTGCCATGCCGGTCACACGATTCCCGTCCGGCATGAGTTCCGGATCATTTTCCGACCAAACCGACCACACATTCTCAAAGCCCGCCCGACTGCTCGTGAAAAACACCCGACCATCCGTGCCAAACGCCGGACCATAGTTAATGGAGAAACCGTCGGTCAGACGCACCTTGCCTGCACCGTTGGCCATCACGGTCCAAATGTCGAACGTGACACCCCGTGGGGGCATGTTGTCTTGACCGTCGAGGTGGTTGGTCGGCTGCCCGCCGCCCGGAAGTATCGGACCCGTGGGCTCGACGGCCGTCGTCGAAAATGCGATCCGCTGACCATCGTGGCTCCACGCCGGAAGAATCATCGCATGCGTCGCGCTGGCCGCGAGTTCCGTTGGATAACGCGGCTCACCATCCACAAGCGTCAACTTCCAGATGCTAAACCAACGCCCTCCGCGCTCGCGGGCCCGCTGAAACACGATCTCGTCGGTCGTCGGAGACCAGTCCGGGAACAACCCGTAGCCAATGAAACGCCGCGACGCCCCACCAATCGCATCCGCCACCCAAAGTTCCCACTGACCGCCGTGCTCCGGCATGCTACAGAAAACAAGCTGTGTACCATCCGGTGACCACCCCGGGTGAATCTCGTCGGCCGCGCTCTGCGTGACACGCACTGGCATACCGCCGTTGATGCTCATCATCCAGATGTCCCAGTTGCCGCCACGGTTGCTCGCAAACGCAATCCGCGTGCCGTCCGGGCTAAAGACCGGATGAACGTCAGCACCGGGATCACTCGTAAGCTGCGTCACAGCCACGCCGTTGATCCCCTTGATGTACAGGTCCGGGTTCATGTTGTGGCGCGTGGACGCAAACGCCATCGCATCACCTTTCGGGCTGATGTCGACGTCGAAGTCCGAGCCAACCTCGCCAAACGTATGTTGCATGAGCGGCGTGGACGGGCGCGTCACGAAAATCGAACCGCGCTCGTTCGGCAGCTCACCAAACATCGTGATCTGGCTGGCGTGCGCTGCAGCGAGCATCGCACTCGGCCCGTTCGGGAACGCCGCTTGCGGCTTCGCCGCTTTCGAGGCGCAGCCCGTTGTCGCAAGCAAAGCAAGCGACGCGAGTCCACAGCACCAAGTTCGTGTCATCCGGTCGAATGTCATAGCGTCATTTTCCATGGTTTGTGCTTCACTAGCGGCGAATTCCGAACAGTATCCAACAGCACGTTGCCCCATCGCACGCCCCGGTAACAAGCCCGAGTCCTGTACGTCGAGTCACTATCCCATCGGCTTGCGATCAGCAGCACCGTAGTTAGGACCGAATACTCTCGCAGCTTTTTCGGAGCAGCCGCGTGTCCCCAACCAAAATGCCGATTGTCCGATAACATCCTACGTTGAGTAATCGACTCTTCGACCGACGCTGCTTCAGCCGTTATCGGACGCCGGTTCTGCGCCAAGATACGCGGTTTTCGCGGTCCCAAACTACCAACCATAGGAAGCTGCGTCCTACGCTTACCGGACCCTTTCCGATACACGTTGCAAGAAATGCCCACTCATCATCCTGAAATGGCCGAACGCCAAGCACGAGGCGTCCCATAGCTCATTTCACGACGAACGCACAACCAGCGACACCAATGACCTGAAAAATGCGGTTTCGAGATAACGGGACTTCTCACAATTAGCAGCCCGAGCTCGCCTTTGCTGCTTGAGATGACTAGACTTCTAGTGGAGTTGGGGGATTCGACGAATCGCGCTCCGCGTGCAACTGGGGCTACGGTAGGGAAAGAAGCGTTCCTGCCAAACGCTGGTGATCGCTCTCGATGCGCATTTTCTGCGCGGGCGGGACGGGCGACCACACACTGATCGGTAACGGGGGTCATCGATTATGCTCGGACGAAAAGACGGCATGTTGTTCGAATGTGTCCTGGTAGACATCAACACCCAGGAGGATTACTGCGATCCACTAGGCTCGTCCCCCGTAGGCAACGCGATCGAACTGATGCCGGCATTGCGGCGGGTGATGGCATGGACCAAACGTAATTTGGTGCCGATGGTGTCATCCGTCGAATCGCACCGGGCCACAGAACTCACGGATAGCGGCACGCCCATCTGCTGCTTGGACGGCTCGACCGGTCAACGCAAAGTAGCCTTTACCCTGCTCCGCCAGCGCGCCTTCGTCGAAATCGACAACACCCTGGCCGTGCCGAAGAACTTCTTTCGACAGTACCAGCAAGTGATTTTCCGCAAACGAACGGATGATCTACTCGCCAACCCCAAGGCCGACCGCCTCCTGACCCAACTACCAGTCACAGAGTTTATCGTGGTCGGCGCGGGCCTGGAGACGTCAATCAAAGCGGCAGTCCTGGGACTTCTCGCCCGAAACAAAAAGGTCACCATCGTGTCTGACGCCTGCGGATATTGGCACAAGGGCACGGCCATACTCGCCCTGCGCCAAATGGAAATCAAGGGGGCGACCGTCATCACTCTGGATGAGCTGCTCACCCGAAAGCTCGATCGAAAAATGCGTTCCTGCTACCACCCGCATCGAATCAAGGTGACCGACGCTGACCGAATCCGCCACGAAACCGAACAAAACCCACGAACCACAGGAGCGCGGCATCCTGGAAAGCCGCGCGACGTCGAAGTCATATCCCGCAACGGGCGTTCATCCGCCCCAAGGGCCACAAGCCCCCGACCCACCAAACCCGCCGGACAAGCCGACGGCACCAGCTAGCGATAAGACAAGCCGCCTCGTCACGATCACCCTACACCAGATCAACCTTCGAATTGCCCAGGGCAAAAGCCTTCAACCTGCTCGACGTATATCGAAGACCGAACCGCGCCAAAATCACTCGTGACAATAATGTCCTTTCGCTCCGGTTGTGACCGCAGACGGTGAATGCTAGAATGCCGGCACGAACAGACGCTGGCGACGGCGCGGGCCGCGGGCAATGGGTAATAGAGCGTCCACCGGAAATCTCACGAAATGGCTAAGAAGAAGAAACTCCCCAAGCAACTCGCCATCCTCGACGAGGACTTGTGTACCGGGTGCGAGGCCTGCGTAACGGTCTGCCCCGTGGACTGCATCGACAAATCTGCAGACCTGACGATCCCAGGTTACGCGATGGGCATCTGCTCGATCGACCTCCTCACTTGCATCGGCTGCAAGCTATGCGCCCAGGTCTGCCCCTGGGACGTCATCACGATGGTGCCCACAGACCAAGTCGTCATGGAACCCAAGCTGGCCGCCCTGCTGAGCGGCTAAGGGGCCAAAGCGACTCGCTCTACGGACTGCACCTTCCGCACGCGTCCGCACAGGCTCCATCGACACACAAACCACCGCCGCACTCGACATCCGTAAGACACGTCGTCGCGCCGCACGTCACCAGAGATGGACACACACAAGGACCAGTGGCAAAAGACATATCGAAGTAGGTCGCGTTGAGAAACGACAGCACGGCGGCGTTGATATCCTTGAAGTCGATCGGTCGATCCGGGAACACGACGTTCGGCTGGAGCTGTACGACCGCCTTGATCGGCGCACCCGGCGTTGCCAGGAACTTCTGCACAAAGGCAGAGATATCCTGAAAGCTTGGTTCAATATCGCCGGGATTCACGAAAAACGGCGCGACGACATCGGCAAACTTGGCCGTCGTGATCGTCAGCGGCGTCGACCAGCAAGCCTCATTGGTCGCGAGGTTCGGACAGTCGCTCGCAGCACGCTGCAACTCGTACGTCGAGCCCGGCATGATCTCGCCGCCATATGCTGAAATGACCCCAAGGACACCCCAATCTTGCGAGTAAGGCTCACACTGAAGCCGCGCCGCAATAAACGTTAAACCCAACTGAGACGAATCTTCCTCCGGTGCCGCAAACGGCGGCCCCACGTAAAACACATTGAGAGAAGGTACGACGAAACCATCCAACGCAAGAATCCGCACGCGTACCACCTCATCCACCACGACGGGCAATACCCCCGGAGGCGCAACGAACCGAAGGTACCGATTGGTCTTGGCGACCTCACCCGTGCTTTCCAACGGCTCCGGAACCCCAATCACCTGGCAGGCCACACTCACTGCAAGGGCTGCGTCCACCCGAATGGGGTTGGGGAAAGTCGAACAGGGATCAGTCGTGGCAACACCAGTATCCTCCATGATTTGAAGCGTCTCGGTGGGAGACAGCGACCCGCCGGTGTTATCACACTTCTGAGACATCAGCGCCGCGACCGCCGCGCATTGCGGCGACGCCTGCGACGTTCCGGTAAACGAGCTAAGACCGCCGCCGACACCAGGCGCGGTAATCAAACGACCCGGTGCCGCCAACGCATTACAGGCGCTGCGGTTCGAGAAACAAGTGATCTTGCCCCCAACGGTAGGATCATCAAAACAATTACCAAACGAGCTGCCGAAGTTCGAGCTGTAGGTACCGCTGTTAGGCTCCCGTCCCATGTTTTGGTCATACACGGCCGCAACCGCCGCAACTGACGATAGGCACGCAGGACTCGACATGGACGTACATGACCCTTGGTTTCCGCTGGAAGCGAACGTCACAATGCCGGCGTTTCGAGCAGCCAACAGCGAAGCCTGAAGCAACTGCGTGAACGTGTCCGAGTTGTCGCACGGGCAGCTTGAAAAAAGCGAAAACGTCCCCAAACTCATATTGATCGCACGCAGGTTCGCCGAAGGGTTGTTCGCTTTCCAGGTCACGACGTAGTCGATACCGGCGACCCAGTCGCTTACCCAACCGCTTGATGAAGCGTCCAGCACTTTGACCGCGAGGATATCTGCGTCTGGTGCCACGCCCACAGAACTCACGACGCCGCGCGAAGTAATGATGCCGGAAACGTTGGTGCCATGGCCGTTGTCGTCCTCGGCACCAACGCCCACAGTCGAGCCTTGATTAAGAAAATGGAACGCGCCGGCCGCGACGTCATCGGAGAGGTCCGGGTGATCGGTATCTATTCCCGTATCCAACACGGCCACCGTCACACCGGCACCGGTCAGGCCGGAAGCATGAACAACATCAGCACCGATAAACGGCACGGCCTCGCTAAGATGCCCGCCCCCTTGGCCATCAAGACCCACGCCAACGACATCGGGATCAACCGCTAACTTGGCGAGCGCCGCAGCACCAACGCGCCCGGTCATGGCTGCGAAGTTTTTGTACACATACGCCGGCGTAAACTCGTCCGCCGTCAGCTTCGACAACACCCGATCCTGAACCTGCGACACGGCAGCCTGCACTTGCGCCGTGTTCACCGCAGCATTCGCCGCCAGCCTCAACATCACGATCACATGAACGGTACCGTCGGAACTACCCGCAAGCTGGTCATAAACCGACTGATTCACAACCTGACCGCCAGGTGTAGGGGTTTCTGCCGAAACACCTGCGGAAAGTACCAGCGTTCCACAAACACAAACGACACATCGGATGGCCTTGCTGACGTTTCTCATTTTGATCTCCAGCACGTTCGACACCGCAGCGAAAATGAAAAAATGCAAGAAAAACCAATGATGCGCTTGATGAGTTTGCGCGCCCACAAGACCGAACTCGGGCCACAGGCTTGTGGTGTGAGACGCCAGTGATACCCGTCGTGCGACACACGCCAAATCAGCACAGGTCCGACGGCACCACGCACTAGCTGCAGCACGCATGATTGACACCCCTCGAATACCCTCAGGGGGCCATTGTAACCAAACCGCACAGTTCGATTCAAGAGAAAATCAAGATTTTTCGAGACCCACTCTATCCCTGAAAATACACGCTTTGTCGCCCCCCGGCCTCCCAATTCGCTCGAAACCGGGTTCGGAAGATCAGAGGCGTATGATTCACCCCGAAGCGGCGGATTGGGATTTGTTCATGACAATGACGAGGAACCCCATGGCCGCCAGCAGCACTGCGCCGACCGCATACGGCGAGGCCGGGTGCAGTCCGTACAGTACCCCGGCGATCGGGGGGGCGACCGCGCGGGCCATGGACCCGACCCCCTGGGAGGCACCAAACGTAGCGCCTTGGTCCCCCTCGGACGCGGATTTGGAGATGAGCGAGTTGAGATTCGGCCCGGTCAGCCCGTGCCCGACGGCCGTCGGCACGCACCCGACCAGCAGCAACACCCACGCCAATGTCGTGTCACCCGTCACCGACACGGCACCAACCAGAAGAAGCCCCACGGCCGTGATCCACGGCGCGATGGCTAACAGCTTCGCCTCACCGTGACGCTTCACGAGCCGCCCGATGAGCCCACCCTGTACAACAACCATCAAGATTCCAAAGTACGCAAAAATCAAACCGACACCGCGCACTTGAATTCCGAACCGGTCGGTGCACAAATACACCAACGTCACTTCCAACATCACAAATGCAAACGTCACGCCGAAGACGCATGTGAAAAGTTCTTTTAGCTTTGTTGTTCTTGCGAGCTCGCGCCATCCACCCGGCGTGAATATCTTCAGAGAGCCCGATGAACGTGTCGCATGTTTTTCGGGTTCAGGAAGATACCGCCAAACGAGAAACAATGCCGTAAGTGAAATCACTGCTGCACCAAACGCCGGCCAAGCGGTAGCCTGTTCTGCCCCGCTTACGGCACTACCAATAGCGATTAGAATCACTGCAATCGTAGGCCCAAGTACAAACCCCGCGCCAAACGCCGCGCCGAAAAACCCCATACTCTTCGCACGGTTTTCCTCTGTGGTGACATCTGCAATGTACGCTTGCACGGTGGCGATGTTCGCCCCGGTAATGCCGTCAAGCGTACGCGCGAGGAAGAGCAACGGTAGTGAATGCGCCAAGTCTGCAAAACCGAGCAAGGCATGACTACCGACACTCCCAGCGATACTAATCAACAGGACGCGCCGACGGCCGACCCGGTCTGACCAGCGGCCGAGAATCGGGTTGAAAATGATCTGCATCAGCGCATAGATGCCGACAAGGCAGCCGAACATGAGCGGTGACGCGTCAAGCCGTTTGGCATAAGCGGCTTGCAACGGAATGATTAACCCGAAACTGATCAGATCGACAAACGCAACGAAAAGTATGACGCGCAGTGGCGATCGTGTCATCGGTTGGCACCTTAGCTGTTTGGCTCTCATGCGAGCCGTGCGGAAAATCGTCTTGGCCTGTGCGTCATTATTCGTGCTGCCGCCGGATGAGCAAACCGCGCCGCCCCCACAGCTTCCCGCCTTCCCGCGACCACCTTCCGAGCGACCGTCCCCGAGCAAGATCCCGGCACTAAAAATACGGCGGCACGGAAACCCACGTGAAAACCCTCGACACCCCCCAAATCGGTCTTTTTTGCGTCGGCACGAAAAAAAGGCAAAATCGGCCTTCCCAGTCGCTTGACAGCCCGCAAGCCACCCGTATGATGCCTCGTTCCGACTGGGAGACCGGTTGGTTGCTCTTTGACAAGTGAACAGAGTTTGTCGTCGTGAGAATGTGAGGTCGTGTTTCGTGCGCTCAACGGGCGTGAACACGGTCTTTACCAATCAGTCCACGTTGCTAATCAGCCAGGTTGGCGCGTGGGCAAGGTGTTGTAATCGGCCCTTTAGGGTCGATCGCTATCATTCTCATGAGCGTGAAATGATAGCCCTTTTTTTGTCAGTCAATTTCCTTTTGCCTGTGCTTCGGTATAGGTAAAATATAGGATACAGACTTAAAGTGAAGAGTTTGATCCTGGCTCAGAACGAACGCTGGCGGCGTGGCTAAGGCATGCAAGTCGAACGGACCCAGCCCTTCGGGGCGAAGGTTAGTGGCGAACTGGTGAGGAATACATGGATGACGTACCCTGGACTCGGGAATAGCGGCGGGCTTCGGCCCTTTAGCGAAAGTGCCGGTAATACTCGATGATCCCGCGAAATCGCATGGTTTTGCGGGCAAAGTTCCGGCGGTCTAGGAGCGGTTCATGTCCTATCAGCTTGTTGGTGGGGTAACGGCCTACCAAGGCATCGACGGGTAGCGGGCGTGAGAGCGCGACCCGCCACATCGGGACTGAGACACTGCCCGGACACCTACGGGTGGCTGCAGCAACGAATATTCCGCAATGGACGAAAGTCTGACGGAGCGACGCCGCGTGTAGGAAGAATTCCCTCGGGATGTAAACTACTGTCAGGGGTGAGGAAAACAATGACCAGCCCCAAAGGAAGCACTGGCTAACTCCGTGCCAGCAGCCGCGGTAATACGGAGAGTGCAAGCGTTGTTCGGAATTACTGGGCTTAAAGCGCGTGTAGGCGGGATGTCAGGTATCATGTGAAAGCCCCGGGCTCAACCCGGGAACTGCACGGTAAACCGGCATTCTTGAGGCAGGTAGAGGTCATCGGAACAAGTGGTGGAGCGGTGAAATGCGTAGATATCACTTGGAACGCCGGAGGCGAAAGCGGATGACTGGACCTGTCCTGACGCTGAGACGCGAAAGCGTGGGTAGCGAACAGGATTAGATACCCTGGTAGTCCACGCCGTAAACGATGCGCACTAGGTATGAGAGGCTCTGACGCCGATCGTGCCGCAGGGAAACTGA
>JAJRSR010000161.1 GCA_024278695.1 Planctomycetota bacterium
CTGGCCGGAACTCCGAACACGGGTGTGCAGGCGATGATCTCCAGCCCGTTGCCGGGGGTGCGGTCCACGTCGGCGATGATCGGGATTTCCACATGGATGTCGTTGAGCGTTTCGACCTGCCACCCCGGAAGACGCACACCGTCCGTGTCGAAGCGCATGAGGTTGAGGTCGCCGCCCACGATGATGTCCAAGTTCGTGTCGCCATCGAGATCCGCTGCCGCTGCGACAGCTAAGGGCCGGAAGTCATCCGTGACTTGCCACAACATGGTTCCGGAGCCGTCAATGGCAAACAGTGACGTCGTGTTGGTGATGCCTGTCGGTGCCCCCATGTTCGGCACGTTTCGTTGGATCAACCCTTTCACGACGACTTCCTTCTTGCCGTTTCCGTTCAGATCAATCATGGCTGGCGGTGAAAAACTCTGGCCGATGATGTCCGGCTCGTCGAATCGAAAGGGCCAACCGGCTAGCGGCAATCCGGCGTGGTCGAACGCATGAAGCCCTTGCAGGCCAGCTTGGTTGCCGGAGACGACGATCTCAAGTTTCTCATCGCCAGCGATATCCCCAACCGGTGCCGCAGACGAGAACGAAGGGATGAACGCTACGGGGAAGCCGGGTTGTTCGGTGACGCCCAGATGCACGCGCACGGGAATCGGCGGGAGACCATCCGGTTCGAGCAGAAAATCAATCGGACCTACAAACGGATCGAGCGTGCCGGTGTAGAGGAGTTCAAATCGTTCGGCAACGTCGTAGTTGTGGTTCAACGCGCCGGCTATCGGAAACGTCGCGAGGTTATCGACGATCTGAACATCCGCGTTTTGCCCGCCCGGGTCGAGGCTGAGCGTGATGTCGATAGACGGCGGCGCGGTATCCAGAAGCACACCGAAGCTGAGTTGCCACGGTATGTTTGGTGATACGGTTTCCGTTGAAGGAAACTTCTTGTAGATCAGCTCGGGTTGGAGGGCCGTTGGGATTGAGACGATCGTGCTGCCAGGGAAGTTGGCCACGCCGGCGACCTGGATAGGCTTGGGCTGTCTGTCGGAACCATGGACCGCAACGGGCGTCGAGAGGAAGCAGACCCCAAGCGCGAACCGGTTCACCAAATGGCAATTCCCCCATGCCCTGAACATGCGTGCCATCGTACCCGAAACGGAAGCTGAAAGTCCAACACTATTTCACTATTTGATGAGCGGTTGTCTCGAATCGGGACATGTTTTGATTGGTCGCTCCGAACGCGCCCGCGGCTTCGATTCACTCGCTCCCCTGTGCGTCATGTGGGTTGGCCGAACGGACCGGGGCAACAGCAATAGGCGTCTCGCATATTTCAATGTTGATCATGTGCATCTTGACAGTTGGCGTTGGGCTGTGAACAATGCTTTGTCCGGCGTGGTACGTCCGGAAAACCGGACTGGAAAGCCTGATATATCGGGTTGCTGGCGTCTTTGAATCGGTGCGCGTTCGTTTGACAGGCGCATAAGTGTCGATGACTGCTGGCGTTACGAGTCGGATTTCAATCCAAACAGATAGGTTCACCACTCAGCGGAGGTTGCCCAGACGATGGCACGAGCAAGAGAAGGCGGCACGGCCGTCACGGTAGGAATGATCGCTTTCGCGGCACTTTGGGCCATGTCCACGGTGTTTCTCGTGATTCTTTATACGGGACAGGAAGACCTCAACAACGAAATCGCTCAGGTTCGTACTGAGAACGCGCAGATCGTTTCATCGCAGGAGCGTCGTTCGATCGAGTTGGTCAAGTCCGCACGGGCCGGTGGTCCGACGGTGGTGGGGCTGATGGAGCAGGCTCGCGCTGATACGGCGTTGCTGGCGACGGGTGATCCGGCCGACGATCCGGGCAGCGTCCGGGCGAAGCGGGATCAGGTGCTTTCGGCCATTCGCGACGACGGGCTTGTTAAGAAGCCGAACAGCTATGAGGACGTTTCGCTCCAGCAGGCGCTCGGGATGTTGTACGAGGCCTACCGCACGGAGAATGCTCTTCGTACGGAGCTTGCGAAACGGGCCGGTGATCTCGAGGTCGAAGTGACCCGCTTGGTTGAAGAAAACTCCGCGATGAAGACTGATTTCGAGGCTCGAGCGGCCGAAATGACCGCGAGTCTGACCGAGGCTGAGCGTGCTCGGGAGTCCTTCCGGACGGAGCGCGATGCGTCGCTCGCTTCGATCGAGCAGGAGTTTGCGCAGGTTTCAGAGCAGAATACGGGGACGCTGACTAAAGAGCGGCAGCTTCGCCAGGAGTGCGAGGTGAACCTCGCCGAGGCTCAGGAGCGGTTCCGCGTGCTCCGTCGCAAGCTGGGTGACATGATGGTCGGCCCGGAAGAGCTGGCCACGGTTCGCACGCCGGACGGTAAGATTCTCACGGCCGTCCCCGGTGATGAGGTGGTTTATGTGGATCTCGGCCGTCGAGACGGATTGACGCTCGGGTTGCAGTTTGCGGTGTATTCTGCTGATACGGGTATCCCGGTGGATGGTCGGTCGAAGGCTCAGGTTGAGGTGGTTTCGATCAATGCGACGTCGGCCGAGTGCAGAATCGTCCGGCAGGGGCGCAATCAGGTGATTCTATCCGGCGATCTGATTGCGAACCCGATCTATGATCCTTCACGTCCGATGGTTTTCGTGGTTACGGGGAGTTTTGACCTGAACCGTGACGGGGTAAAGGATAGTGATGGTGCCGGTGCGGTGGCCTCACTCGTCCGTAATTGGGGCGGCACGGTCAGCCCGGAACTCACGCCGCTGACGGATTTCGTCGTTGTCGGGACGGCCCCGCGCCGCCCGAGGCCTGATAGCCAGGTCGCGCCGGACCGGGTGGAATTGAACCGGTCGCGCCGGGAGGCGTGGGACGCTTACACCAAGATCCTGAGTACGGCCCAGAATCTATCGATTCCGATGATGACGCAGGAGGTCTTCTTGAACTTCCTGGGGTATTCTGACCGGTACGCCGGTCGGTAGAAGACGCGGTCGCCGGACTGTGGGTTGTTAGGCCCGTTTTGGGTATTTAGAGCAGCCACAACTCTTTACGTCATATACGGTTGGGATTTGCCCGTCCGAGAAAAATGTGGTATACTCCTAGCACTGGGAATACCGCAAACCTTCAATGACAGCTTGATTTCGCTGGTTCCGGACTTGCCGTCCGGTCGTGGTGTCGTTTCGTCTCCGGATGACAGGTAGCCGTTACCGTTGCAGGGTTGTTAGCATTGCAGGGTTTTGAGCAAAAAAAGCGATTAATCCTCGACCGGGTTGACTTGGTGGAGGTGGTATCCGAGCAGGTCACGCTTCGCCGAAGTGGGCGGCGTCTGGTCGGGTTGTGCCCATTTCACTCCGAAAAAACGCCTTCTTTTACTGTGACGCCGGAGATGGGGCTTTTCAAATGCTTCGGCTGTGGCAAGGGCGGCGATCTTTTCTCGTTTGTGCAGTTCCGCGAGAACGTTGATTTCATGGATTCGCTGCGGATGTTGGCCGACCGCGCCGGTGTTGATCTTGGGGCGGCGGCGACCGGGGCGAATGGCAAGAGCGGGACTGGTCGCGCTGATATTGCGAAGGTGAACGATTGGGCGGTTAGGTTTTTCCGCGCGAATCTGATTGATCTACCCTGTGGCGAGGCGGCGCGGGCCTATGTGGCCGGTCGGGATATCAGCGGTGAGATGTCGGAGCAGTTTGAGATCGGGGCGGCTGTTGAGGGTATGCCGCCGC
>JAJRSR010000006.1 GCA_024278695.1 Planctomycetota bacterium
AACCCGTGCATCGTGATCTCGGCCGGTCCATCGCTGTCACGCAATATCGATCAGTTGGCCGCCTTGAAAGGGAAGGCAGTGTTGTGCGCGGTGCAAACCGCACTCAAGCCGCTGATGGCTCGTGGCATCGTACCGGACTTCGTCACGAGTTTGGATTTTCACGAGATGTCGCGAAAGTTTTACGAGGGTGCCGGTGATCTGAGCCGGGTCCACCTCGTCGCGGAGCCGAAGGCGTCGTGGAAAGTGACCGACCATTACGCCGGACCCCTGTCGCTGCTGGATAACAATTGGGCGCGGCTCGTCATCGGCGACGCGCTGGGTGCCCGCGATGGACTCAAGGCCGGTGCCACCGTCGCACACCTGGCGTTTTATCTTGCCAACTACATGGGGTGCGACCCGATCATCTTCGTCGGGCAAGACCTGGCGTTTACGGGGCATGTGTTCTATGTGCCGGGGGTCGAGATTCATCAGGCGTGGCGAAGCGAGATCAACCGGTTCAACACGATGGAGCAAAAAGAGTGGGACCGCATCATGCGTAACGGCTCGATCCTGCGACGGGTGAAGGGCGTTGACGGGCGCGAGCTCTACACCGATGAGCTGCTCTTTACCTACCTGGAACAATTCGAGGCCGACACGAACCAAACGCAACGTCGCGTCATCGACGCGACGGAGGGTGGCGCATTCATCCGAGGCACGACATGCCTGCCGCTCGCCCAAGTCGTCGAACAGTATTGCAAGAAGCCGATAGACCCGGCACGGTTCGCCTACCGCGAGACCACAAACTGGCGCGATCCGTCGCGGCTTGGTGAAACCCGCGAAGAGCTTCAGCGGCGCATCGACGAGATCGAGGGCGTCATCACCATGTGTGACGAGCTTCTTGCTGTCTTCCAGGAGTTAAGTGGGCTGACGCACGACCCGGTTCGATTCAACAAACGGTTGACAATCGTGGACGAACTGCGATCTCGGATCGAACAGGACGCGCGATCGTATCAGATTGTCAACGCAGCCACCCAGTTGGTGGAGCTTCGTCGGTTCTCGGCTGACCGGCACATCACGGCCAAGACGACCGACGACACCGACCGCGCCAAGCGCCAGCTCAAACGCGACAAGGAGTTCATCACCGGCGTCCGTGACGGCGCGAAGGAAATCAAACCAATGCTGAACGAGGCACTTCAGCGGGTCTGCAATGCGGAGTCACAACCATGAAAGTGATCGCCGCGATGCAGGTTGATCTGGAAGTGACACCGCTCGGCACGAGAAGCCGCCTCGGCTCGGAAATCGCAGGAACGTCGGTGCTGCGACGCACGATTGACCGCCTCATGCGCATGGAGCAGCACTGCGATGTCTTCGTGCTCTGCCCGGAGGCGCAACAAGACCGGTGTCAGCCTCTGATCGACGGGACCGGCGCGACACTCATGCCTTTCTCCGGTGACGCACCGCCGTGGCGCAACCTCGTGGCGTCGGCGCGCAGGTGGTCGCTGGACGGCTGGCGCGGCGGCATCGGTGGGGCGGCCAGCTTTGATGAATTTGTCGATTGTCGGTTGTTGAGCGGGCTCCTGGATACCGCGCCGGCGGACGCCGTGCTGTGTGTGCCGCCGGACGCGCCGCTGCTTTCTCCGGAGTTGGCCGACGGCATGATCCGGCTGCTTGAAGAGACGGCCGACGACAGCCGCATGATTTTCTCCCAAGCGCCGCCGGGGCTGGCCGGCCTGCTCATGCAGGACGATCTCGTACGCGAGCTGGCCGTACAAAACATGCCCATCGGCTGGGTTTTTTCCTACAAGCCGGACACGCCGCAGAAGGATCTCATCTTTTTGCCGTGCTGCTACGAGGTGCCGGCCGAGCTACGTTATGCCTCCGGGCGGCTGGTGGCCGACACAAACCGATCGATGCGCCGGATCGCAGATTTGATCGCAGAACACCCAGAGGCAAACGCGCGAACCATCGGCACGTGGCTGCAACAACGGGACGCGGAACACGTCTCACCCCGCCCGCGAGAAGTCGAGATTGAACTAACCACCGACGACCCCTTTCCGGATACGCTGATGCGCCCGCGTGGTAGTCGGGTGCCGCATCGCGGTCCGATTACGATCGACATGGTGGAGCGTATCACGCGGGAGCTATGCGAGGACGACGACGCGTTGATCGTGCTCGGCGGGTTCGGCGATCCGCTTCGTCACCCGCAATTCGGCGACCTACTCGCGTGCATTCGGCGGACGGTCAACGAAACAGGCAAGGCGTCTGCCATTGGGGTGTGCATGCGCACGACGGGAGTCGATCTATCTGACGACACGATCGACCAACTAATCGAACACGGCGTCGATGTGTTGCAGGTCGCGATCGATGCTTGGACTCCGGAATTATTCAGCCGACTTCACGCACCCGGCGAACCAGCACGAGCGAACCTCGAAGGCGTTTGTTCGAAGCTCGACCGGCTGGCCAAACGCCGCGAGGCACGACAATCCGTCCGCCCCATTCTCGTACCGGACTTCGTGAAGGCACAAGAGAACCTCCACGAAATGGATGCCTTTCACGACGGTTGGATTCGCCGCAACGGGGCCGTTTCCATCACAGGGTATAACCACTACGCCGGACAATGCGAAGATCGTAGCGTGATGCGTATGGCACCGCCAACGCGAACGCCGTGCCGCCGAATTCTCTCGCGCACCATCGTGCTGTCCGACGGCTCCGTCACGATGTGCGATCAGGACTTCACGGGGTCTCACGCAGTGGGCCACCTCGACGAAAACAGCCTCACGGAGCTGTGGCAAGGACAGGCCATGCAGAACCTCCGCCGGGACCACCAACACGGCGTTTTCGACGCGGCACCGCTGTGCATACGGTGCGACGAGTGGCATAGACCCTGAAACCTGCTTTCTTCGAGGCCGATCGAAGATTTTTCTTGTATCTGACACCCCCGATAGGTACAATCGCAAGACCTGTCCTGTTACATTGCGGCTTGGGTGGTCCGCATCAAGTGCGATGATCGCAATCGCCAAAGAGGGGTTGACTGTAACGATAACCCGTTGTGGGTTGAGTGGAACTTGGAGAAGCATATCATGGTCACGGGGATATCGAGCGAGTACCGCGTCGCGGTTTGGGTCGTCGGAAGTTGCGTCGCGATGGTGGCCAGCATGGCTACGGCTGGTGAACTCGATCAGCAGCTTCGGTTGCAGCAACCTACACTGCTTCACGCATTGCCGGTGGGTGATGCCGCATTGTCAACCCCACAGATAAACCGTGCCGATCTGCGTGCTACCGGGGATGGCGTTATCGCGGGCGTCATTTCCGGCGGCTCCGACACGTGCAGCTTGGCCGTCGTGACCTCCCTACCGGTCGGTCCGGCGGGCATGCCCAGTTTGGTCACCATCGCCGGAGATAATTCAACCGTGACCAACAACGATTGCGCATCTTTTGGCAACACCTGGTGGGAAGCATTCCAAATCACGGAATGCGCGACGGTCACGCTCGACTTCTGCGGCACCACGCCACAGCGAACCCCCGACTACACGGGGCTGGCAACGGACTGCGGCTGCACGGAGGTTGTGTTTCCCGCTGCCGCCAACAGAGCAGATTGCGGCGACAACAACTTAACGGTTCGGTACGAGGGCTTAGCACCCGGCACCTACTACTATCCCGTTTTTTCAAACGCTGGCAGCGCCATCGGCGCCTATACGATGCACCTATCGGCTGAGACGTCCGCATTATGCATGGGTGCCTGCTGCGACCAGACGAACGGCATCTGCTCCGACAACATCGACGTCGCTGCGTGTGCCGGCCCCAATCAGACCTACCTCAACCAGGGTGCCTGTTGCGAGATGGACTGCCTGCCAACCGGTACCGAGTTTGACGCGTTGAACGTATCGCTGCTGAGTCGTGTTCCCCTGGCTGACTTCACCACCGCACCGACGGAAGCCAACGAAGCTTGGGGTTATGTTTCACCGTCGAGCAGGGAGTATGCCATAATCGGACTGGAATGCGCGGTGGCGTTTGTCGAGGTGACCGATCCCATCAACCCGGTCATCGTCGCGGAGATCCCCGGACCTTGCTCCATCTGGCGTGACATGGCCATCTTCCAGGAGCGCGCCTACAACGTGATCGAATCCACCGGTAACGGGCTGCAAATCATGGATCTGTCCAGTATCGACAGTGGCATCGTCACGCTGGAAGCAACGACCTTCCCGGGTGGTCTGACCACAGCGCACAACATCACTGTCAACGAAGATACGGGGTTTGCGTATGCCGTAGGTGCGGACACCAACCCCGGCATCGTGGCGCTGGATTTGTCCACCCCCGCCAACCCACCCGTCGCCGGGAATTGGTCCGACGCGACCGTTCATGACGTGCTTGTGGTTTCGTATACGAGCGGACCCTATGCCGGGCGCGAAATCGCTTTCGCTTCGTCCTCGTCATCCGGATTGAAAATCGTTGATGTCACCGACAAGGCCAACATGATCACACGATCCACGGTACTGTACCCGAACACCTCGATCACACATGCGGCTTGGCTCAGTGAAGACCGCCGGTTCCTGTTCCTGGGGGACGAAGGGGACTAATCCGACGGTAGCGTCGCCACCACAACGACCTATGTGATTGATGTACAAGACCTGGATGCTCCGTTTCTCACGACGAGTTTCACCAACGAAAAGTGTGCGATCGATCACAACATGATGGTTCGCGGACCGCGGCTCTTCCAGGCCAATTACACCACCGGACTTCGTATTTACAATGTCTCCGACATCAACGCGGTGACTGAAGTCGGTTACTTCGACACCCATCCCGAATCCAGCGCCACATCATTCGACGGCGCGTGGGGTGTCTATACCGGCTTTCCTAGCGGGATCGTCCTGGTCAGTGATATTCAACGTGGCCTGTTTGTGTTGGATGTCACCGGCACAGGTTCCGGCGCTTGCTGTGATACTGCCGCATGGACGTGTACGGACGGCGTCCTGGCCGAGAACTGCAACGCCGCGACGCAGGTATGGACCACGAATGAAATCTGCGCCAACATCACTTGCAACGACCCACTTGTGCCGGCCGCGTCCGAATGGGGATTGGCGGTGTTTACGCTGGCATTGCTCACGGTCGGCACGCTGGTGCTGCGGCGGCGAAAAACGCTTACCGCTTGAAAAAACGAGATTCTGAGACAAGCAGGACCACGACGGCCTTCGTGCGGGCAGCGAGCTACGGTGTGCCTATAGAAAACGGATGGTGACACAGGCACGGTCGGGGTCGTTTGGAACACCTGCGCCACCACCCGACAAGACTATAGCACCACGCCACGCCTGGGGCATTTGGGGATTACCCCGGCACCGGCAGGTTTGTTTCGGTAGGCCGGACAGTGGATCGCGTCTCGCGGGCGCAACATTCCACCCCGTGGTTCAATTTTCTGCAAACGACGGTATAGTAACGGGGCGGATTTGGTGGTCGCGCTGGTGGAAACCCTAGCGACGAGCGCGTACTCCGACGATCATTGACGGCCAGGTCCCATGCAGTGGATGGCTCAGGCATCGGGTCAGGCCGGAAACGGAGCAGCCCATCTGAATCAGCCAGGTGCCGTGGATCGCCTGGTCGTCAATGATCGCCGGGGCAGGCGCTGGTATTTTCCGGGAACAGAGCAGAACTCCCATGACCTATCGTGTGCTGGCCAGAGCCTACCGCAGCCAAACGTTCGACGAAGTCGTCGGGCAGGAGGCGGTTGCGACCACGCTCAAAAACGCTATCAGTTCGCACCGCGTCCATCACGCGTACCTCTTCACCGGCACGCGCGGCGTCGGCAAGACCTCTATGGCGCGGATTTTGGCGAAAGCCCTCAACTGCCTCGACGCTGACGAACCGACCACCACACCATGTTTGTCATGCGAATCCTGCAAACTGATCGGGGAAGGTGAAGACGTTGATGTCATCGAGATCGACGGAGCCAGCAACCGCGGCATAGACGATATCCGTGAGCTGCGCGGCAACGCGACGCTCCGTCCCGCACGGTCACGCTACAAAGTTTACATCATCGACGAAGTCCACATGCTGACCAAAGAGGCGTTTAACGCGCTTCTGAAAACGCTTGAAGAGCCGCCGTCGCATGTGAAGTTCATCTTTGCCACGACAGAATCGGAAAAAGTTCTCGACACAATCAAAAGCCGGTGCCAACGGTTCGACTTTCACGCCATTGGTGCCAACGCAATCGCAACCCACTTGCGTCAAGTGCTGGAAGGCGAAAAAGTCAAAGCCGATGACGATGCGGTGCGGCGCATCGCCCGGCTGGCCAACGGCTCGATGCGGGATGGTCTATCCCTGTTGGACAAGGTACTTTCCTACGAAGACAAACATGTGACGGGCGCAATCGTTGACGAGATCATGCCGCCGCCGCATGACGAGATGGCGGCGGCCGTGTTTTCCGCAATTGCGCAGCGCGACGCAGCCGCAGCGCTAACCGCGCTCGATCAAGCGCTACAGAGCGGCCGCACGGTGGATCGGTTCTGCGATCAGCTTATCGAACATGTGCGTACGCTGATGCTGATGCGTGTATGCGGAAGTGACACGGAGCTTGTGGATGTATCCGGC